>NZ_JARAVM010000061.1:0-31123 GCF_033792735.1 Streptomyces sp. PA03-3a | reverse complement strand
GCGGGCGCGGGTGCGGGCGGCCGAGGCGGCGCGGCCGCCGGCCGAGGCGGCGGCCTCGCCCGTCGGGGCGGCGGCGTTGTCGGTGCGGCCAAGGGCACCGGTTCGGGCACCCGCGGTACGCCGGGCGGTTCGGGCCTGCACAGGAGCCGTGGCGCGGCGGGTGCCGGCAGCGGCGGTAACGCCGGCAGGGGCGCGAACCGCATGATGGGCCGCGGCCAGAGCGACCGGACGGAAGAGGAAGAGCGGCGCGAGGGCGAGCGTCCCGACTACCTGGTCGAGGACGAGGAGACCTGGACGCCCGAACGTAACAACGCTCCGCGGGTCATCGAATAGGAATTCGTTCAGCAGCTGGATGTAGAAAGTGGGGGGCGTGGCCGAGCCGCGCCCCCTGCTGCCCGAGGAAGGACACGGATGAGCCTCACACGAACGCTGCGCGTGGTCAGCGGAGCCGTACTCGCCGGCGCCCTGGTGCTGACCGCTGCGCCCGTAGCCGCCGCGGATAAGGTGAGAGACGACCAGTGGCCGCTCAGGGCGTTCGAAGCCGAAGCCATCTGGAAGATCTCCACGGGCAAGGGGGTCACCGTCGCCGTCATCGACGAGGGAGTCGACTCCGACCACGTGGACCTCAAGGGCAACGTGATACAAGGCAAGGACTTCATCGACGGCGACGCGTCCTCCCTGCCGGAGGGCGGAGACGCGCACGGTACCGCGATGGCATCCATCATCGCCGGCCACGGTCACGGTCCCGGAAACGCCGACGGGGTGATGGGTCTTGCTCCGGGCGCCGAGATCCTTTCCATTCGCGACACGGGCGACGCCCAAGAGGGCTTCGGGCCGTCCATCCGCTACGCCGTCGATCACGGGGCCTCCGTCATCAACATCTCCCAGCAGATCTCGAACGGGTCGACCGCGGAGGAGGAGGCGGTCGCCTACGCCCTGAAGAAGGACGTCCTGATCGTGGCCGGAACCGGGAACGACGGCGGAGGGCGGGAGGCGTGGAAGTATCCCGCGAGTGATTCCGGAGTGCTGCCGGTCGGCGCGGTCCAGAACTCCGGTGAGATCTGGGAGAAGTCCAACTACGGGCAGGGACTCCTGTTGACCGCGCCGGGCACCCACATCGTGTCCGCCGGAGGCGGCAACGCGTCCTTCCCGTACCGATCCGCCAACGGAACATCCGACGCCACCGCCTACACGTCGGCCGCGGTGGCACTGCTACGCGCCAAGTTCCCCGACCTCACGGTGGGCCAGCTCGTCAACCGCCTGACCAAGACCGCCGGGCTTCCCGCCGCCGCGAAGGGCACCGACCTCCCCGACGACCACTACGGCTACGGCTTCATCCAGCCGCTGGCCGCACTCAAGCAAGAGATCCCGGCCGGCTCGAAGTACGGCCCGCTGTCCGTTCCCGAGTCGCTGAAGGGAGGCGCCCCGGGAGCGACCGCGCCCAAGGACAACTCCACCGCGAGCGATGACGCCGCGTCCTCGTCCTCCTCGGACAACGGCCTGGTCCTCGCGGTCGTCGGCTTGGCCGGGCTGATCGTGGTGGTCCTCGTCATCCTGCTGATCGTCAAGATCGCACGCCGCGGCAAGCGGAGCAACGGGGGCCCGGGAGGGCCCGGTGGCCCCGGCTGGGACGGCAACGGGCAGCCGCAGTACGGGCACCAGCCGCAGTACCAGCAGGGCGGCGGCAACCCCTACCAGCAGCAGTCGCAGGCGCCGGGGCGGTGGCCGAACCAGTAGTCGACGTGGGGGCCGGACGGCGCCGACTGCCGACCGGCCACCACTCCGTTGAACTGCGTTCCGCGCGAACGGACCCACCCAGCCGTCAGGAGAGCTTCGCCGGGCTGCCGCACCCGTGGCGGGCGGCCGACTGCTCGGCGAAACGCTGCAGGTCGGCCCGCTCGGACGCGGTGAGCGGCGTCTTGGTGAAGTCCCGGTTGCTGCCGTCGACGGCCGACGCCTGGTAGTAGCCGATGCCGAGGGCCCCCTGGCAGCCTGCCGACGTCCACACCGATGTGCGGTCCGCGCCCGAGGGCTTGTCGTGGCCGCCGTACCTGCCTGCGGCGACGGCTTGGGAGTTGTCGTTGAAGGGACCGTACGCGGCGGCCAGTTGCAGGTGCCCGGCGAGCACGCACTCCTCCACCGGTGCGGCCTCGGCCGGTGTCTCGCGCACCTCGGTCGCGGAGGTCAGTCCCTTGCACGTGCCCTTGGCCTCGGTGGCCGGCACGGTGGTTGCCCCGGCCGCGGGGGCGGTCAGCCGGTCCGGGTCCCCCGGCTCCGCCGCGCACCCGGTGCTGTCCGCAGCGCGCTGTGCCGTCGCAGTCACGGTGCGGGCGAGGGCGAGGCGCACGCCGGCGGTGAGCTCGGTGCCCGAGGGCGACGTGGCCGTCACCAGTATCCCGGCTCCCCTCTCGGGTGCCCAGTTCCCGCAGCCGAGTACGACGGACGCGGTGGCATCACCGTTCCCCGTGACCATGAAGCCCTGCCACCCCCCGTCCAGGGGGACGGGCAGGACCTGCTCCTCCCGCTGGAAGGTGTAGGCGCCGTAGGCGTTGTGTGCGCCCGCGGTGGTCTCGACGGAGACCTCGACGCCGCCCACCTCGCACCGTACGGCGAGCCCGCCGGGCTCCTTCACGTCGTCGGACACGTCGAACTGCCGACTGTCGACGTCGAAGCCTGCTCCGACCAGGCTCAGCCGCGACTTCCCGGCGAGATCCAGTACCGGGTCGATGGGCAGCATCCCGCCGCATGCCCGGCCCGCCTTCGCCGCCGGGTACTGCAACTGGAATCCGTAGTACCCCGCGCCGAGTGCGGCGAGGACCACCGCGGAGACGATCAGCCGACGCCCGCCGTTCTTCCGGAGCCACGTCCGGTCTTCCCACTTCATGTGCCGTCATCCCTGTGTCGCGATGTCCGAGGCCGATCCTGTGCGTACGCCAGGGGTCAGCCCTGTCCGGTGCCCCTCTTGTCCTGCCCGTAGCCGTCCAGATTGCTGTCGGCGGAGTGGAAGCCCACCTCGACCTCGTTCGCCAGGATGTTCTGGTAGTCCGCGACGTGGCCCTGTCCCTGGGCCTCCGCGGAGTTCCGGTAGGCATCCTGGAGGACCGCGGAAGTGGAGTACTTCGCGTCCTCCCAGTCGGTGCCGCTGGAGTACACCGCGTTGCCCATGGTGTCGCGTTCGGCGCCGCTGACGATCTGGTTGATCAGGTCCCCGGTGACGGTGGTCGCCACGCCGCCGACGCCCGCGCCGACGGCGGGTGTGGCGATGAAGGACGTGCCGACACCGATTCCGGTGCCCACGATCCCGGACGCGTAGCTGCCGGCCCTTCCCATGGCGTCGTTGTAGGCCTTGTCGGCCTCCGCGGCGTCGCCGATGTCCGACTCGCGCCTGCCGATCGCGATGCTCCCCTGGACCTCGCCGGACGACCTGGCGATCTCCCGCAGCGCGGTGTCCGTGGCCCCGTCGAACGCTTCGGGGTGCTGCAGGTGGTAGTCGATGAGGTTGGAGGTGTAGGCGCTCTCGGCGAGGTTGATCGCCGCGTAGCCCTCCGGGTCCTTTCCGACGGTCATGAGGAAGCGGGAGGTGTCCTGCTCGCTCAGGTTCGCCGCGGCGCCCGCGATCGGATAGAACTGGTCCCTGTTCCCCGAGCGGTCGTTCGTCAGGGACTGGTGGACGTCCGGCATGTACTCACCCGCCATACGGCCGAGACTGTCCTGCATCCCGTCGTGAGCGAGCTCCGAGTTCCGGGAGACGGAGTGGACGACCTCCTGCATGAGTCGGGCCTGCTTCTCGTTGTGCGCCGGGGTGTCCGCCGAGGGGCTGGTGTCGTACGGGTGCCCCGTGGTCGCCGACTCCAGTGCGTGCCCCAGGTTGTTGTAGCCGCTGGGGTTCTTCGAGTCGCCGGTGAATCCCGCGCCTTCCGGCCAGTGGCGGTCCTTCATCAGGTAGTCGAGATGGTCGACCTTCTCGCCGTCGACCTCCGACTCGGAGGAGAGGAACTCGGTCGAGGCCGCCGGGTTGTGGCCCAGGGCGTCCATGAAGCCCGTCATGGGATCGAGCGCGCCGATGTTTGCCGGCCCCAGGGCGCGGGTCATGCTGCCGCTCCAGTAGGCGTCCGGGTTCTGACCGCCGTTGCTGCCGTTCTTCTCGGCGGTGATGAGGTCGTTGCCGTAGGCCTGGAGGAAGTCCGTGTCCCACTTCCCGTGGCTCATCAGACTGCTGGTCACCTGGTATCCGCTGAGACCGTAGGGGGTCTCGGTGGGGTTGGCGTTGAAGTCGTGGCGGCCGACCTCGAGCAGGTCGTCCTGGAACTTCGTGATGGCCGGGTCGCGGTGGCCGGCGCGGTCGTCGGACGTGGTGGCCGTTCCGATGGTGGTGCCCAGGTTCCTCTGGATGTCCTTGAGCCGGGCCAGTTCGGCCTTGGACAGATGCGTCCCCGCGGGCGGGGTGACGATCTCGTTGTACTTGTCCAGCATGTTCTCGGCTCCGGTCCTCACCGCGAACTGCCGGGAGAACTCAGGATCGTTCTTGTTCGCCGACAGCAGCAGGTCGAGCTTGGTGAGCTCGGCGTCGGACAGCCGCCCCTTCTTCGTCATGAGCGCGGCCGCCTGGTCGGCCTCGACGGCGTCGAGGCTGGTGTACACGCTGGTGTTGAACGACCGGCTCTCGCCGTTGGCGTCGCGTTCGAGGGCGGCGCTCGCGGCCTCGTCGGCGGCGGTGGCCAGTTCGAGCACGCGCGTCAGGCGTGAGGAGAGCGAGTCCAGCTTCTCCTTGCGCTCGGTGGCGAAGCCTGGGGAGGCGGAGGCCGTCGGGCTGTCCCAGCGGGAGTCGACGTCCTTGATCGCACCGTCCTCGGCGACTTGGAAACTGTCGGCCCGTGCCTCGTCGAGCAGGGCATGGAGCTGCTTCTGGAACGCGGCGAACTCGGTGTGGGCGTCCGCCAGCAGCTTGGCGATGCGGCCGGCCTCGGTGGCGGCGTTCTCGTACTCCGTGCGCGCCCGGCTCATCGTGGCGAAGGCCGCGGTCGCGGCATCGCCCTCCCAGTGGCCCTTGAGGTGGTTGATCACGCGCTGCTCGAACTCGCGCTGGAGGGCGTCGTACTTGGCGGGCAGTGCGCCCCACGAGGCTGCTGCGTCGGCCAGCGGGCCGAGGTCGGCCTTGTCGAGGTAGGGGATGGACACCATGTCTGCGTCAGCTCCTGTACGTCCCTGCGGACGGATGTGGATTTCCGTTGCGGCCGTGCACAGTGGCCCCGGCCTCCCGGGGCGCGGGACGGCGTCTAGCCGAAGGGGGTGTGGATCGAGGCCTGACGGGCCTGTTCCTCCTGCTCGGCGCGGGTGTAGTGGCCGGAGCTGGTGTGGAGCTTGTCGCTGATGTCCTGCAGCATGAGCTTGAGGTTGGCGACCTGGTCGCCCCAGCGGACGTCCATGCCCACCAGAGAGCCCGCGGTGGCCCAGGAACCTCCCTCGGGCGGGCCGGGGGCGGTGTGTCTGTTGAGGCCCGTGACGGCGCCGAGGGTGTCCTCGTCGGCCTTGTTGTCGACGTTCTCGGTGTCACCGCGCAGTTCGACCAGGGCGTTGGCCGCCCCGTCCAACCGCTGGGTGTCGACCCTCGTCGTCCCGGCGGACGTCCCGCCGCCGCCCGGGTCCGCCGGTACGGAGTTCAGCCGCATCCGCGTGGCCGCGCCGTCCTGTGAACCGTCGAAGGGAGTGCTCATCCCTTTGTCCCATCCCCGTTGACTGCGATCCCGGCACGTCCGCCGTGCGCGCGGCCCCTGACTCCGGTGCCGCTCCATCGCCTAAGCGAGGACATGCCAATTGCACCCGAACATACCGGATCACGTCCGGGGTGCACCCGGCACCCTTCGTCCCGTGCGGCGTCCGCGCAACCGCGTCCGCATCGTGGGTGCGTAGAGATCCTGCGGGAAGCCTCCGTGCGGGGGTGAAGCGGCACATGGGGAGCGGTAGCCTCGGTGGGTCGGCTGACATCACCGCCCTGGTGCTGAGGTACGGCGGGCGGTCCACGCGGGGGACACACATTGGGTGACCACTTCAAGGTCGAGGTCCAGGACCTCGACCGGCTGCTGAAGCAGTTGCACGACAGCCAGGACGACATGCGCAAGGCGCTGGGCGCGCTGAAGGACGTCGGTCCGAAGAGCACCGGCAGCGAGGCGCTGGACAACGCCTGCGACGAGTTCCACGACAGCTGGGACAACGCCATCGGGAAGATAGCCGACGGCACGGCGCAGATCGAGGAGAAGCTCAAGGCCACCAAGAACAACTACGAGGCCACCGAGCAGGCCGTCCGCGACGCCATGACGCAGGGTGCGGCTCCGAAGCCCACCCTGTCCCCGACCCCGCAGGAGCGGCCCACGGCGGGTGCGCGATGACGGCGGCGGAGTACCCCGCCATAGGCTTCGACCCGGCACCGGGGAAGCTAGGGAGCGTCGAGGACCTCAACTCCAAGCTGTCGCGGGCCGCGACGGGCCTGGACAACGCCTACACCACGCTCACCGGGATCACCAAGGGCGGCAAGACCTGGGAGGGCGAGGCGGCGAGCGCCTTCGCCGAGAAGGTCGGCGACCTGCCGCGCTATGTGGGCGACAGCCGGGACGCCCTGCGCGAGGCCTCGCTCCAGCTGTCCTCGTGGCGCTCGAAACTGGCGGACTACCAGCAGAAGGCCAGGGAGTACGAGGCGCAGGCCAAGGCGGCCAAGGAGCGGGAGAAGACCGGGCAGGGCGCCTACGACCGCGCGGCGTCCGCCTACAACCAGGCGGCCGCGGACCCGGCGCTGCGCCTGGCCGGCCAGTACTACGCGACGCAGAGCGAACTCGCCGACGCCCAGGCGAGGATCGACGCGGCGTCGAACCGGCTGAACCAGGCGGGCAAGGACCTCGACTCCGCGGGCAAGCAGCTGGAGAGGGCGCAGCAGGAGCTCGAGGACATCATCAAGCGGGCCGAGGAACTGCTGGAGCACCACCAGTCCGACGCCCGTGGCGTCGCGGACCGGCTGCGCAAGGCCAACGGCAAGGCGCCCGACGCCGGTTTCTTCGAAGGACTCGCCGACTTCTTCACCAAGGTCGGCCACGACATCCAGAACTGGTGCGTCAAGCACGCCGACCTGCTCAAGCAGATCGGTGACTGGCTCAGCATCGCCTCGACGGTGATGGGCGTCCTGTCCCTGCTCACGCTCTGGTGCCCGCCCCTTGCGGGAGCCTTCGCCCTCGCGGGCGGCGCGCTGTCGCTGGGCGCCCTTGCCACCCACGGGGCGGCGAAACTGGGCGGCGCCGACGTCAGCGCGATGGACCTGATCGGCGACGGTCTGGGCGTCATCCCCATCGGCAAGCTGGGGAAGGTCGCCATGAAGGGCGTCAAGATCCCGATGAAGCTCTACAAGGTGAACGGCAGGACCATCGCCTCCATCGAGCACGTGACCAAGATCCGGGCGCTGAAGAACGCCGGCTACACGGTCGAGAAGCTGGAGGGCAAGGTCGGCCTGCTGCGGCGGGAGGCACTGCCGGGCAGCAAGACGGTCAGCGCCGAGGGCTTCGGCAACCGCATGAAGATGGCCTGGGACAACCACGTCCTGGACACCGTCGGATCGTCCGCCAAGGAGAAGGCGCTGAGCTGGGCGGTGGAGAAGTTCGCCCCGCAGAGCGTGAAGAACTCCCTCGGCGCGGCCATCCGGGCCGACGGCACGCTCGACCCCATGTCGTGGTGGGCCAAGGGACCGCAGGTGGCGCAGCAGGCCCCCGGTATCGTGACCGGCGTCTACAACATGTTCAACAACTCGGACACGCCCGCGGCCGGGAGGCTTTGATGAGCACGTCGCTGTACGAGGCGCCGGGCGTGCTCGTGGAGTTCGAGTCCCCGGACGTCTTCCACGAGATCCCCCTGCACCTCCCGGCCGACGCCCTCGACGCGCAGGTGTCCGAACTGGCCGCGCGCATCTGGCCGGGCGGCACCGACTTCCAGCGGGAGGCCACCGCCGCGGTGTACCGCGAGGTCGCCGGGTCGCTGGACGCCGACGGGGTGCTGCACGCGGCCCTCGGCCTGTTCGCCACCGAGGACGACCGGATCAGCACGGCCAACCTCCTGGTGCGCATCGAGGAGACCGAGCCGGGCGACCCCGGGATCGCGGCGGCGGCGCTGCACGAGTTGCTCTCTCTGGAGCCGCACCGGGACGTCCACAAGGTGGACCTGGAGTGCGGTCCCGCCGTGGTGTCGTTCCACGCGACGGAGATCGACGGCGAACAGGTCGCCGCCCCCTTCGCGTTCCTGCACATCGAGCTCTACGTGCCGTCGCCCTTCGGCGGCTACCTCGTCGTCTTCTCGCTCAGCACCCCGAGCCTGGCGGAGCTGCCGGTGTACGTGTCGCTGATGTCCGAGATCGGGGAGAGCGTGCACTTCGCACGCGACCGCGGCGCTTCCGGTGGCGTCCCCGAGGGGTCACCGGAGCAGCCCAGCGCGGGTGGAGACGCCCGCTCCGTCTTCGGGTGACACAGGACAGGACGTGACCGGATGAGTGTCGTTTCGTTCCAGGTACGGCCGCCCTCCGAGCAGGAGCGCAGACAGGCCGGCTTCAAGCTGCAGAAGGTCATCCGCCCCCGGCGGGGCGGCGAGACCGTGTACGTCGGGCACGGTGCCCCCGCCGGCGGCCCCGGGGCCGACGCCAAGCCGCGGTTCGCCATGTACCGGGACCTGGCCGGACGGGAGACGCTCGGCTTCGTCGTACGGCCGGCGGGCGGGCAGTCGTCCGGCGGGCGGCTGTCGGTGCTCGGGCCCGGCGGCGAGGAACTGGGGGAGCTGGGGACCCCGGCGAAGCGGGCGCGGTGGCGGCCGCGGTGGGAGATCAGGCTGCCGGGCGGCCGGGTGCTCGCCGGGCACGGCGGGACGCTGACCTCGTGGGCGGTCTTCGTGCTGCTGTCGCCGCTGTGGCTCGTCCTGAACCTGTTCTGGGCGGTCGGCGGCACCGGGGACTCCGCCTGGTCGCTGCCCGTCCGCACGGCCTGGCGGCAGGGGGTGGGCTCCCCGGCCCCGCTGAAGTACTACGGGATGTCCGAGCGCTACAAGGTGCGGACGGACCGGCTGGACGTACGGCTGGCCTACGCGCAGGCCGTGGTGCACCGCTCGCACGGCACCGCGTGACAGCCCCGGTGCGTCCCGCAGCCCGGCGCAGGAACAGGCCGGGGCTGCTCGCGCAGTTCGTCCTGCAGTGGCTCTGGCTGCCGGTGTGGGCCGCGGTCGCGCTCGCCCTGGGCCTGCTCGCGGCCCTCGCGTCGGCGGGGCTCAGCCCCCCGCTCGCCTGGCTCAACCCGTGGTGCGCCGTCCTCACCTGGCCCCGGTTCCGGCTGGAGTGGGCCGCCGACCCGGCCCGGTGGGACGCGTACGCGACCGGGCGGATCCGCGCCCGGATCGCCGCCGCGGAGCGACGGCCGGCGGCCCACCGGGCGCGGGACGCCGACGGCGCGCCCGTGCTCGCCGTCACCGTCCCCGCCCGGCTCTTCAGGGGCGTGGGCCCGGACCGCGCCGCCGCCGTCGCGGCGGGCTGGACGGCGCAGGTGCGCGGGACCGGGCGGGAGCAGTGGAGCCCCGGCGCCCCGCACCTGCGCCGACCGCTGCCTCAGCCCGGCAGATAGCCCACCAGCAGGTCCGCCAGCCCGTCCGGGTCGGCGAGCGCCACCAGGTGCCCGCCCGGCAGGACGTCGGCCTCGACGCCGAGCCGTTCCCGGGCCACGCGCCGCTGGAAGGCGGCGGGGAACAGCCGGTCGTCGCGGCCCACGACGACGCGGGTGGGCACGTCCGGCCAGGCGGGCAGCGGGAAGGGCTGGCCGAAGGGGGTGTCCGACTGCGGGTTCCCCTGGGCCAGGGCCTCTTCCGCCACGTGTCCCGGCAGGTCGTGGAAGAACGTCACGAGGGGGTCGAACTCCCCGTCCACCGGCCGCCCCTCGGCGAGGTCGAGGGCGCGCCGGGCCTCGGGCTGGCCGGTGGCGGCCCACCATTCCCCGGCGGTCTCGCCGGGGGCCGGGACCATCGCGTTGACCAGGACGAGCAGCACGAGCCGGTCCCCGAGCCGTTCGCAGGCGAGGGGTGCGCTGAAGCCGGCCATCGACTGGGCGACCAGCACCAGCGGCGCGCGGTCGCCCGCGGCGGCGACGACCGCGTCCGCGTACTCCCGCAGCCCCGCGCGGTCGTCCCCGGTGGGGAGGTCCACCGCGACCGCGGCGTGGCCGCGGCGGCGCAGCTCCGGCACGAGGAGGTGCCAGAACCAGGTGCCGCCGCCCGCCCCGGGGACCAGGACGAAGGTCGTCCGCTTCACGTTCGCCGCCCCTTCCCGTCAGGACTTCGCCAGGACGGAGGCGAAGCTGTCCAGGATGTGGTTGGCGCCGGCCTCGGCCGTGGCGCAGTGCTCCTCGGGGACACCGGGCTGGTGGTAGACGACCTCGGTCCGGTCTCCGCGGTCGGTGAAGGCGGCGTCCATGACCACCTCGGGCGCGCCCGGCACGTCCATCGTCCACACCAGCCGCTTGTGCACCTCCACCTCGCGGTACACCCCGCTCAGCGGCATCTCGCCCTGCGGAGTGGTGATGGTGGCGCGCCAGGCCCCGCCGGGGCGGACGTCGCTGGCGACGGTGGGCAGCGGGGCGCCGAACCACTGGGCGAAGTACTCCGGCTCGGTCCACACCTTCCACACCTTGGCGAGCGGCGCGTCGAAGACCCGGGTAATGGTGATGTCGTTCATGGTGCTGCCTTCCTGGTCGGGCCGGGCCACAGCGGAACGGCTCCGGTGATGGGACCGGGCGGCCCGGCGAAACTCATCGGTGGCGGTGTCCGTCCCGTGTGGTGTGATCGGCAGGAGCGACGAGGGGAGCGGAAGATGGGCGCGCAGGTACGGATCGAGCCGTGGGCGGAGGGCGACCTCGAGCTGCTCAGGCGGGCGAACGCGCCCGCGATGATGCGCCACCTCGGCGGCCCCGAGACCGAGGAGCAGCTGCTCGTACGCCACGAGCGGTACCTGACGGGCGGGAGCGAGGGCGGCGGGATGTTCAGCATCGTGCTGCTGCCCGAGGGGGTGCCGGCCGGGAGCATCGGCTACTGGGAGAAGTCCTGGCGGGGCGGCACGGTCTACGAGACCGGCTGGGGCGTCCTGCCCGAGTTCCAGGGGCGCGGCGTCGCGGCGGCCGCCGGGGAGGCCGTCATCGCCCGGGCGGCGGCCGAGAAGGGCCCTCGCTTCCTGCACGCCTTCCCCAAGGTCGACAACCACCCCTCGAACGCGATCTGCCGCAAGCTCGGCTTCACGCTGGTGGAGGAGTGCGACTTCGATTACCCGCCGGGGCACCCCATCCGCTGCAACGACTGGCGCCTGGAGCTGTACGCGCCGTGACGCCGGTCCCGGACCCCGGCAGGCCCGTTCCCGTACGACGACGGCTGCCGGAATCGGATCCACGCCGACCCTCGGGACGATCGTGCTCGGGACCAGCACGACCCCGGTGAAGGAGCACCCCCGGGTAGTCCACCTGGACCTGTACGCGGACGACGCCGCCGAGCAGGCGGCGGAGGTGGAGCGGCCGGTCGCCCCGGGCGCCGGCCGGGTCGACTGGGACCGCTGTCCGCCGGAGCCGGACCTCGTCGTCCCGGCCGACACCGAGGGCAACCGCCTCCACGTCGTCGACGAGAGCTTCGGCTGACCGCCGGCCGGTCCGTCACAGCGGCTCCGGCCCGACCTGCGGCGGCTCCACGAAGAAGCTGTCGTGGCGCAGCAGGAACTCGCGGAACTCCGCACCGCCGCGCTGCGCCATCTCTCCGGCCCGCTCGAAGTACTCCTCCCGGGGCGCGCCGGGCGCGAAGAGCAGCAGCATCGACGCCGGCTCGTCGGAGTCGTTCTGGAAGGCGTGCAGCCCCCCGGCCGGCACATGGAGGAAGTCCCCGGGGCGGGCGGTGATCCAGCGCTCCCCGTCGAAGAGCTGCACCGCCCCGGACAGGACGTAGAAGGACTCCGAGATCGACCGGTGGAAGTGGGTGCTGGGGCCGGGGGAGCCCGGGCCCATGTCGATCCGGTACAGGCCGAAGTCGCCGCCCGTCGACGCGTGCGTGGCCAGGTAGTGGGTGCGGTTGCCCGAGGGAGCGAGCACGTCCGCACCGGTGTCGGCGGCGCGGAACAGCGCGCTGACCTCGCCCTGTTCTCCGAGGTAACGGGGCTCGGGGTAGGACATGATCGCTCGTCGTCTCCTTCGGCATCGGTCAGACAGACCGTGCCACATCCGATCGGGGAACTCCGGCCAGCGCTCCGGGAAGTAGGGCCGAAAGGTTGACGAAGAGTGTCCGCGCCGCCGGGCCGCGCGCCCGCGCCTGGTTCCGTGCCCGTGCCCGTGCCCGTGGCCCCCGGCTGATGGCACGATGGCATGCACACATTCGTCACGACACTATTGACCGGGGGAACGGAGCCGATGAGCAAGGAGATCAGCGACGCGGACCTGATGGACGTCGCCGACGACCCCGCACAGGCCCGCCGACTGCACAAGGCGCTCAGGACACTCGCCGACCATCCCCACGTCGACGGCACGCTCAAGGAGATGGCGCGGGAGGTGCTCTCCGGCCGCCTCGGTATGCGTGAGGCACTGGGCTCCGGCGCCTACCTCGGCGCGCTCGGCGACCGCATGGCCGAGCTGAAGCGTGCCGACGAGCTGCTGACGCCCGAGGAGCGGGCGGCGCAGGAGGAGCGCGCCCGGCGCTGGTTCGAGCAGCAGTCCGACGAGGAGGCGGAGGAGGGCCGGGAGGACGGTACGGCCGGCGGCGACCGGCCGGCCGCCGTGCGGCGCGACCCCCGCGACGTTCCGCCCGCCTACCGGCCGCCGTCCCCGCGGGACTGAGGCCGGGGCCCCGAGCACGGCGGGGGCGGGCCGCCCGGCCCGCCCCCGCTCGCGTGTCCGCGTGTCCCGGCGACGCGCGCCGGGACGGGATCAGCTCTCCGGCAGGAAGCCGGTCTGGATCAGCTGGTTGCCGCGGCGCCGCGTGATGAACTGCGCACGGCCCGGGGGCAGCCTGGACGCCTTGGCGTTGCCGAAGATCGGGCCCTCGGCCGGGTCGCCGGACAGCAGCACGCCGGTCGCGCCCAGCTCCTTGACGCGGGTCAGGAACGGCTCGAAGGACGAACGCGAGGCGCCCGAGGTGCTGCGCGACAGCACGATGCGCAGGCCCAGGTCACGGGCGAACGGCAGGTACTCCATCAGCACCTGCATCGGGTTGCCCATCGAGGTGGCGACCAGGTCGTAGTCGTCCACGAAGACCCAGGCGTCCGGCTCGCTGTACCAGCTGCGGTTGCGCAACTGCTCGGGCGTGACGTCCGGGCCGGGCATCCGGCGGCTCATGGAACCGGCCAGCGACTCCATGACCTCCTGCAGTTGCGGACCGGAGGCGCAGTACTTGTACATGTGGCTCTCCGGGACCTGGCCGAGCAGCGCCCGGCGGAAGTCGGAGACCACGAACAGCGCCTTGCCGGGCTCGTAGCGCTCGCTGACCTGCCTGGCGAGGAACCGCAGCAGCGAGGACTTGCCGGACTCGCTCTCGCCGTAGACGACGAACAGCGGGTCGGTCTCGAAGTCGACGAACACCGGCGACAGGGTCAGCTCGTCCACACCGATCGCGATGCCGCGGTCGGAGAAGTCGCCGCCACCGGGCAGCTCCGTCGACGGCAGCATCGTCGGCAGCATCCGCACCTTCGGCGCGGTGGGGCCCGACCAGCCGGCGTTGACCGAGGCCACGAACTGCGCCATGCCGGCGGAGAGGTCCTCCACGCCGGGGGAGGCGTCGATGCGGGGCAGCGCCGCCAGGTAGTCCAGCTTCTCGGGGGACAACCCGCGGCCCGGCTTGCCGACCGGCACGTTCTCGGCGCGCCTGCGGTCGAACTCGGACTCCATCGGGTCGCCGAGCCGCAGCTCCAGCCGGCTGAGTACCTGGTCGCGCAGCGCGGGCCGGATCTCGGTGTAGCGGGTGGCGGTGATCACCAGGTGGATGCCGAAGCCCAGACCGCGGGTGGCGATGTCGTTGATGACCGGGTCGAGCATCTCGTAGTCGGTCTTGAAGGTGCTCCAGCCGTCGATGACCAGGAACACGTCGCCCCAGGGCTGGTCGGGGAAGTGCCCAGAGGCCCGGCGGGAGCGGAAGGTGCCCATCGAGTCGATGACGTTGGTGCGGAAGAACTCCTCGCGGGCGTTCAGGATGCCGTGCACCTCGGCCACCGTACGGCGGACCTTCTCCGCGTCCAGCCGGGAGGCGACGCCGCCGACGTGCGCCAGCCCGTCCAGGGCGAGCATGCCGCCGCCGCCGAAGTCGAGCGCGTAGAACTGCACTTCCTCCGGGGTGTGGGTGAGCGCGAAGGACGCGATCAGGGTGCGGACCAGCGTCGACTTGCCGGACTGAGGGCCGCCCACGATCAGCGCGTGGCCGCCGGAGCTCGACAGGTCCGCGTACATGACGTCGCGGCGCTGCTCGAAGGGCTTGTCGACCAGGCCGACCGGCACCTGCAGCTTGCCGGCGGCGGTGTAGCCGTCCGCGTGCAGACCCCGTTCGGCACTCACCGTCAGCGGCGGCAGCACCTGGTCGACGCTGAACGGCTCGTCCAGCGGCGGCAGCCACACCTGGTGTGCGGGCGGACCCTGGCCCTCCAGCCGTCCCACGATGACGTCGAGCACCGTGTCGGCCAGCGCGTCGTCGACCTGCCCGGCGCGCTGCTGCGGCTCCGGCTCGGTGACGATGCGCACGGGCACGGGCGAGGCGGTGAACAGCACGGGGGAGCGGTCGACACGTGCCCCGCTCGCCGTGCGGGTGCCCGGCGTCCGGTAGGTGCCGGACACGTACGCGGCCTTGAACTGCACCATCGTGTCGGTGCCGTACTTCAGGATGCCCGCGCCGGGGACGTTGGGCAGATGGTACGCGTCGGGCACGCCGATCGCGGTGCGCGACTCGGCCGCGGAGAAGGTCCGCAGACCGATGCGGTACGACAGGAAGGTGTCCAGGCCGCGCAGCTTGCCCTCCTCCAGGCGCTGAGAGGCCAGCAGCATGTGCACACCCAGCGACCGGCCGATGCGGCCGATCTGGATGAACATCTCAATGAAGTCCGGCTTGGCGGCGAGCAGTTCGGAGAACTCGTCGATGATCAGGACCAGCGAGGGCAGCGGGTCGAGCGCCGCGCCGGCCGCGCGGGCCTTCTCGTAGTCGGTGATGTTGGCGTAGTTGCCGGCCTGCCGCAGCAGCTCCTGGCGGCGGGTCAGCTCACCGGTGATGGAGTCGCGCATGCGGTCCACCAGGGTGAGCTCGTCGGCCAGGTTGGTGATGACCGCCGACACGTGGGGCATCGTGCCCATGCCGGTGAAGGTCGCGCCGCCCTTGAAGTCGGCGAGCACGAAGTTGAGGGTCTCCGAGGAGTGCGTCACGGCCAGGCCCAGCACCAGCGTGCGCAGCAGCTCGGACTTGCCGGAACCGGTGGCGCCGACGCACAGGCCGTGCGGGCCCATGCCCTCCTGCGAGGCCTCCTTGACGTCCAGCATGACCGGCTCGCCGGTCTCGCCCAGGCCGATGGGCACCCGCAGCCGCTCGTGGAGGGTCCGCGGCCGCCAGGTCCGCGCCACGTCCACCGAGGCCGCGTCGCCGATGCCCATCAGGTCGGTGAAGTCCAGGTTCGCCAGCAGCGGTTCGTCGGCGTCCGCGGCACCCAGCCGCAGGGGCGCGAGCTGCCGTGCCAGCGACTCCGCCTGCACCGGGGACAGTACGTCGGGCACGCCGGTGAAGGTGCCGGCCCCCGCCTCCAGGTACAGCTGGTCGCGCCACACCTGGATCGACAGCGAGCCGCGCGCCTCGTCCAGTTCGCCGGGGACGACCTCCAGGATCGTGACGCCCTGCAGGCCCTCGGCCGACGCGATCACCGAGTCCGCCGGCACACCGCCGCCGTCCAGCACGATCACCACGTGCGGCTGGTCCAGCACCGGCTGGCCCTCGCGGTTGAAGCGCGGCCTGCCCTCCAGCTCGTCCGCCAGCAGGTCCTCGACCTCGCCCAGGTCACCGCATATCAGACGGCGCGAGCCCGCCCCGTCGTGCTCCTTGTGCTGCGCGTGGGGCAGCCACTTGACCCACTCCCACTCCGGCTGGGCGCCGGGCGCCGCCACGATGGCGACGACCAGGTCCTCCGGCGAGTGCAGGGAGCACAGCTGGCCCACGATGGAGCGGGTCTGCCCGTAGACGGTGTCCGGGTCCCCGGAGACGGTCACGTGGTAGAAGGAACGCAGCCCCACCGCCAGCGGCAGGTTGTCCAGCGAGCCGTGCGCCGCGATGAACTGCTGCATCGAGTGCGCGGTCAGCGGCTCCAGTTCGTCCACCGGGGCGGTCTCCGGCGCCACCAGCGGCGTCGACAGCTGCTGCGGGCCGAGGCCCACCCGCACCTGCGCGAAGTCCGGGTCGGTGAAACGGCGTTCCCACACCCGCGATGACTCGGCGACCAGCGCCCACAGCTGTTCGGGCGCGGGATGCAGGTAATACTGGGCGTCGCGCTGCCTGCGGGCGGTCTTGCGAACCCCGCGGCGCACCTGCGCCAGGTACTTCAGGTAGTCCCGGCGGGCCTCCGCCATCTGCCCCGACGGCCCCTTGCGGGCGCGCACGATCTGGGCCACCACCATCGCCACGGTGGAGCCCAGCATGAGCACGCCCATGACCTTCATGAACCCGCCGGAGGTCCCCGACCCCGTGGGCAGGAAGAAGAACGCCGCCGAGGAACCCATGCCGAGCATCGGCAGCAGGTTCATCAGCAGGCCCTGGTCCTCGCCGCGCGGCAGTTCGGGCGGGGCTTCGAGCCGTACCTCCTCATTAGGCACCTCCGGCGGGTAAACCCGCGGCGGGCGCTTGATGACGACCACGCTCACCGATGCACCAGTCCTTCACGCGAATCGCAGTTTCGGGCCGCCCCCGTGGTGACGGTCCCCCGTATGACACGTCCCGGTCGCGCTGCGCCCCGCGCGGGGCGGGCATCGGACCACAGGCAGGTGGCGATCCTACTGGGCATGACAGTTCAAAGGCACTGGGACGGGTGAGGGACAAGGGACTTGAGGTACCCGGTAGGGTGACGGATCGCGAAGCGCGGACGGGGGTCCGACCCTGGACGGCCGCGCGGACCCCAGCCCAACCCACCCATCACCGGACGAGGGGGACCACTCCAGGTGAGCACGATCTCAGCGACGGGATTCTGCAGAGTCACGGTGGCGGCGCCGAACAGCCGGATCGATGTGGCACTCCCGGAGGACGTGCCGCTCTCCGACATCCATCCGGAGATACTGCGCCTGTCGGGCCAGACCCCCGACGAAGCCGCCCCCACCGGCTACAACTTGGTCCGCCGGGACGGACGTGTCCTCGACGGCACCCTGTCCCTGGCCGAACAGCGTGTGCACGACGGTGAGTTGCTGCTGCTGCGCCCGTTCGCGGACTCACTGCCGCCCGCCGTGTTCGACGACGTCGTCGACGCCGTCGCCGCCGCGGTCGAGACCGACCGGCGCAGCTGGAACGACGGCCTCATGCGCGGCGTGGGCCTGACCGCCGGCGTCATCCTGCTCGCCCTGATGGCCTTCGTGCTCTGGTTCTCCGAGCCGGTCAAGCACGACATGCACGGCCTGTCCGGCATCCTCGCGGGCGCCGCGGGCCTGGTGCTGGTGGCGCTCGCCTCGGTGCGCGCCCGCGTGTACGACGACCGCCACTCGGCCGTCGCCCTCGGCCTCGCCTCCCTGCCGCTGCTGCTCGTCGCCGGCTCCGGGATCATGGGCGTCGACGGGAACGAGGGACCGGGCCGGCTGCACTTCCTCATCGGCTGCGTCGTCGTGCTCGTCGCCGCGGTGCTCCTCGTGCTGATGCTGCCGCAGGGGGACGCTCCGTTCGTCGCGGCCTCCTTCACCGCCGGCGTCGGCACCGTGGCCACCTTCCTGGCGATCCTCACCGACGCCGCCCCGCGCGAGGCCGCCGCCGTCACCGCCGTCGTCATGATCGCCGTCATCGGCTTCCTGCCCGGCTGGTCCGCCCGCTTCGCCCGGCTGCCCATCGGCTTCCGCTCGCCCGACCAGGTCCAGGCCCGGCACCGCGGCGACGGCGACCGGCAGGGCGAGGAGGAGCCGGTCGACTTCGACCGGATCACCAACCAGGCCCGTCGCGGCCACGAGCTGCTGCTCGGTCTGGTCGGCGGCTGCGCCGCCGCGATCGTCGGCTCCGCCGGCGTCGTGCTCGGCTTCTCCGACAGCTCCTGGGCGCAGCTGCTCGCCCTCGCGATGGGCCTGGCGACCCTGATGCGCGCCCGGCTGTTCCGCTACACCTCGCAGGTCGTGACGTTGATGGTGGCCGGTGTGATCACCGTCGGGCTGCTGATCATCGGCCTCTCCCTCAACCTGCCGGCCGACGTCCTCACCGACCTGCTGCGCGGCAACCACTCCTCGCTCGACATCCGCACCGTGTGGCTGTCCGCGGCGGTCGCCCTGGGCGCGGCCCTCCTGGTGGCGATCGCCCTCGTCGTCCCGAGCAAGGGCGTCACCCCCTTCTGGGGCCGGATGCTCGACCTCGCCGAGGCGACCGTGCTGCTCTCCCTCATCCCGCTCGCCCTCGCCGTCCTCGACCTGTACGCCGAGGCCCGCGGCATGACCAGCGGCTGAACGACGGGCGGCCGGGCCGGGAGGGCCCGCCGCCGCCGGCGGCCCCCGCCACCCCGGCCCCGGACATCGCACCGGGCCCGGGGTGGTACTCTGTGTAACCGATGCGTCCGCCCATGCGCGGCGCGTCATGCCTTCCGGGTCAACGAAGCTTCTCCTGTGACGCAGACCAGGGGCGCTCGGAGGCACCGACACCACAAGGAGACCGTATGTCGCTCGACGTCGCGACGAAGAAGCAGATCATCGCCGAGTTCGGCACCAAGGAGGGCGACACCGGCTCCCCCGAGGTCCAGGTCGCGCTGCTCTCGCGCCGCATCTCGGACCTGACCGAGCACCTCAAGACCCACAAGCACGACCACCACTCCCGTCGTGGTCTGCTGATCCTGGTCGGCCAGCGCCGCCGCCTGCTGCAGTACCTGGCCAAGAAGGACATCCAGCGCTTCCGTGCGCTGGTCGACCGCCTCGGCATCCGCCGCGGTGCGGCCGGCGCCCGCTGAGACGCCGTAGAGGGAGCGGTTCCCAGCCGGGGGCCGCTCCCTTTGCGTACGCACGGGGCCGCGCTGGGCGCGAGACCGGTGCCGAGACTTTGTAGTCTGGTCCCATACACAACGCCATAGAACATGCGGAGGGAGCGTCCTCCTAGCGCCACCAGAGCCGGTCCTCGGTAGTGGCCCCCGGGCAGCACGTACGTCCCGGTGGCTTCGATCGAAGACCGGCCCGGCGGGACGCCCCTCCACCGACGGTCCCCGGGAAGACGCCCGGGGGCACGAAAGAGGAGAATTCCCATAGTGGAGAACGAGACCCACTACGCCGAGGCCGTGATCGACAACGGCAGCTTCGGCACCCGCACGATCCGCTTCGAGACGGGCCGCCTGGCCCGTCAGGCCGCCGGCTCGGCCGTGGCGTACCTGGACGACGACACCATGGTGCTGTCGGCCACCACCGCCTCGAAGCACCCGAAGGACCAGCTCGACTTCTTCCCGCTGACGGTGGACGTCGAGGAGCGCATGTACGCGGCCGGGCGGATCCCCGGTTCCTTCTTCCGCCGCGAGGGCCGCCCCTCCGAGGACGCGATCCTCACCTGCCGCCTGATCGACCGCCCGCTGCGCCCGTCCTTCAAGAAGGGCCTGCGCAACGAGATCCAGGTCGTGGCGACGGTCATGGCGCTCAACCCCGACCACCTCTACGACGTGGTCGCCATCAACGCCGCCTCCTGCTCCACGCAGCTCGCCGGCCTGCCCTTCTCCGGCCCGGTCGGCGGCGTGCGCGTCGCGCTGATCCGCGGCCAGTGGGTCGCCTTCCCGACCCACAGCGAGCTGGAGGAGGCCGTCTTCGACATGGTCGTGGCCGGCCGCACCCTCGAGGACGGCGACGTCGCGATCATGATGGTCGAGGCCGAGGCCACCGACAAGACGATCAAGCTCGTCGAGGGCGGCGCCGAGGCGCCGACCGAGGAGATCGTCGCGGCGGGCCTGGAGGCCTCCAAGCCCTTCATCAAGGTGCTGTGCAAGGCGCAGGCCGACCTCGCCGCGAAGGCCGCCAAGGAGACCGCCGAGTTCCCGATCTTCCTGGACTACCAGGACGACGTGTTCGAGGCGCTGGAGTCCTCGGTCGCCGACGAGCTGAAGCAGGCGCTGACCATCGCCGGCAAGCAGGCCCGCGAGGCCGAGCTGGACCGTGTGAAGGCGCTCGCCGCCGAGAAGCTGCTGCCGCAGTTCGAGGGCCGCGAGAAGGAGATCTCCGCGGCGTACCGCTCGCTGACCAAGAAGCTGGTCCGCGAGCGCGTCATCAAGGACAAGGTCCGCATCGACGGCCGCGGCGTCACCGACATCCGCACCCTGGCCGCCGAGGTCGAGGCGATCCCGCGGGTGCACGGCTCGGCGCTGTTCGAGCGCGGCGAGACCCAGATCCTGGGTGTCACCACGCTGAACATGCTGCGCATGGAGCAGCAGCTGGACACGCTGGCGCCCGAGACGCGCAAGCGCTACATGCACAACTACAACTTCCCGCCGTACTCCGTCGGCGAGACCGGCCGCGTGGGCTCCCCCAAGCGCCGTGAGATCGGCCACGGCGCGCTGGCCGAGCGGGCGATCCTCCCGGTCCTGCCGGCCCGCGAGGACTTCCCGTACGCCATCCGCCAGGTCTCCGAGGCGCTGGGCTCCAACGGCTCCACCTCCATGGGCTCGGTCTGCGCCTCCACCATGTCGCTGCTGAACGCCGGTGTGCCGCTGAAGGCCCCCGTCGCCGGCATCGCCATGGGCCTGATCTCCCAGGAGATCGACGGCGAGACCCACTACGTCACCCTCACCGACATCCTCGGTGCGGAGGACGCCTTCGGCGACATGGACTTCAAGGTCGCCGGCACCAAGCAGTTCGTCACCGCGCTGCAGCTGGACACCAAGCTCGACGGCATCCCGGCGTCGGTCCTGGCCGCGGCCCTCAAGCAGGCCCGCGACGCCCGTCTGCACATCCTCGACGTGATGATGGAGGCGATCGACACTCCGGACGAGATGTCGCCGAACGCCCCGCGCATCATCACCGTCAAGATCCCGGTGGACAAGATCGGTGAGGTCATCGGCCCCAAGGGCAAGATGATCAACCAGATCCAGGAGGACACCGGCGCCGAGATCACCATCGAGGACGACGGCACCATCTACATCGGTGCCGCCGACGGCCCGTCCGCCGAGGCCGCCCGCGCCACCATCAACGGCATCGCCAACCCGACGATGCCCGAGGTCGGCGAGCGCTACCTGGGCACGGTCGTGAAGACCACCACCTTCGGTGCCTTCGTCTCCCTGCTCCCGGGCAAGGACGGCCTGCTGCACATCTCGCAGATCCGCAAGCTGGCCGGCGGCAAGCGCGTCGAGAACGTCGAGGACGTCCTCGCCGTGGGCTCCAAGGTCCAGGTCGAGATCGCCGAGATCGACCAGCGCGGCAAGCTCTCGCTGATCCCGGTCATCGAGGGCGAAGAGGCCGCGGCCGACGACAAGGCCGAGGACGCGTCCGAGAAGTGACCACCCGCTCCACTCGTGTGACGGCCCGCCCCACCACCAAGGGGCGGGCCGTCCGCACGCAGACCCTGCTCCCCGGCACCGACGGCATCGGCACGGTGCGGCGCAGCGTGCTCCCCGGCGGCCTGCGCGTGGTCACCGAGACCCTGCCGACGGTGCGCTCCGCGACCTTCGGCATCTGGGTCGGTGTCGGCTCACGCGACGAGACCCCGGCCCTGAACGGCGCCACGCACTACCTGGAGCACCTGCTCTTCAAGGGCACCGCGCGGCGCAGCGCGCTGGAGATCTCCTCGGCGATCGACGCCGTCGGCGGCGAGATGAACGCCTTCACGGCCAAGGAGTACACGTGCTACTACGCGCGCGTCCTCGACACCGACCTGCCGCTCGCCATCGACGTGGTCAGCGACATGCTGACCGGTTCCCTGATCCGCCAGGAGGACATCGACGCCGAGCGCGGAGTCGTCCTGGAGGAGATCGCGATGACCGAGGACGACCCCGGTGACCAGGTCCACGACCTGTTCGCCACCGCCATGCTGGGCGACTCCCCGCTCGGCCGCCCCGTCCTCGGCACCGTCGACACCATCAACGCCCTCACCCGCGACCAGGTCGCCCGCTTCTACCGGAAGCACTACGACCCGACGCGGCTGGTCGTCGCCGCCGCGGGCAACGTCGACCACGCCACCGTCGTCCGCCAGGTCCGCAAGGCCTTCGAGGACGCGGGCGCCCTCCGCGACGCGGACGCCGTGCCCCGCCCGCCGCGCGGCGGCGCCCGCACGATACGCGGCCAGGGCCGGGTGGAGCTCCTGGAGCGCCGCACCGAGCAGGCCCACGTCGTGCTCGGCATGCCGGGCCTGTCCCGGCACGACGACCGGCGCTGGGCGCTGGGCGTGCTCAACACCGCCCTCGGCGGCGGAATGAGCTCCCGGCTGTTCCAGGAGGTCCGCGAGAAGCGCGGACTCGCCTACAGCGTCTACTCGTACACCTCGTCCTTCGCGGACTCCGGTCTGTTCGGCGTGTACGCCGGCTGCCAGCCGCGCCGCGTCCACGAGGTCCTCAAGATCTGCCGCGAGGAACTGGACCAGGTCGCCGAGCACGGGCTGAGCGACGAGGAACTGCACCGGGCCATCGGCCAGTTCTCCGGCTCGACCGTGCTCAGCCTGGAGGACACCGGCGCGCTGATGAACCGGATCGGCAAGAGCGAGCTGTGCTGGGGCGAGCAGATGTCGGTGGACGCCACACTCGAGAGGATCGCCGCGGTCACCCCCGACGAGGTGCGCGCGGTCGCCCGCGACGTCCTGGGACAGCGTCCCTCGCTGGCCGTCATAGGCCCGCTGAAGGACCGGCAGGCCGCCCGGCTGCACGAGTCCGTCGCCTGAGCCCTGAGCCGTGAGCCGTACCGACCGTCTCGAACGTCTGGACCGGAGGACTGGAACGATGAGCAAGATCCGCGTGGGTGTGATCGGGGCCCG
Organism: Streptomyces sp. PA03-3a; assembly: GCF_033792735.1. Lineage (NCBI taxonomy): Bacteria > Bacillati > Actinomycetota > Actinomycetes > Kitasatosporales > Streptomycetaceae > Streptomyces > Streptomyces sp. PA03-3a. The sequence goes on along the minus strand of NZ_JARAVM010000061.1, from coordinate 7,975 downwards.
CGGCCGCATGGGCGCCGAGGCGGTCAAGGCCGTCGAGGCCGCGGACGGCCTGGAACTGGTGGCGGCGATCGGCCGCGAGGACAAGCTGGAGTCCCTCGCCGAGAACGGGGCCCAGGTCGCCGTCGAACTGACCACCCCGGGCTCGGTGATGGGCAACCTCGACTTCTGCCTGCGGCACGGCATCCACGCCGTCGTCGGCACCACCGGCTGGACCGACGAGCGCCTGGACACCCTGCGCGGCTGGCTCGGCCAGGCCCCGGGCACCGGTGTGCTCATCGCACCGAACTTCGGCATCGGGGCGGTCCTGGCGATGCGCTTCGCCCGCCAGGCCGCCCGCTTCTTCGAGTCCGCGGAGATCGTCGAACTCCACCACCCGGACAAGGTCGACGCGCCCAGCGGCACCGCCGTCCGCACCGCGCAGCTCATCGCCGACGCCCGCCGCGAGGCCGGGCTCGGCGAGCAGCCGGACGCCACGGCGACCGCCCTGGACGGGGCGCGCGGCGCCGACGTCGAGGGCGTGCCCGTGCACGCGGTGCGGCTGCGCGGTCTCGTCGCCCACCAGGAGGTGCTCTTCGGCGACGCCGGAGAGGTCCTCACCATCCGCCACGACTCCATGAACCGCGCCTCCTTCATGCCGGGCGTCCTGCTCGGCGTGCGCAGGGTCGTCTCCACGCCGGGGCTCACCTTCGGCCTGGAGCACTTCATGGACCTCGACTGACCGCCGAGAGACGACAGACTGAGAGCCGGGTCCGCCCATCATGCGCGCAAAGATCACCTACTTCGTCCTCGCGGCCGTCCTGGTCGTCTACTTCGTGCTGGCCGGCGCCCGCGGCGTCTGGCTGATCCAGGACGGCCGCCCGGTCACGGTGGTGTTCGGCGTGGCCGTGCTCGTGCTGCCCCTGGTCGGCGTCTGGTTCCTGGTCCGTACGACGCAGTTCGCGCGCAACGCGGACCGGCTGGCCCGGGAACTGGAGGCCGAGGGCGGCCTCCCGGAGGACGAGCTGGTGCGCACCCCGAGCGGGCGCGTCGACCGGGCCTCCGCCGACGCGGTCTTCGCCAGGCGCAAGGCCGAGACGGAGGCGGCGCCGGAGGACTGGCGGACCTGGTTCCGGCTCGCGGTCGCCTACCACGACGCCCGCGACACCCCGCGGGCACGAAAGGCCATGCAGCGGGCGATCGCGCTGCACGGGAAGGCCCCGCAGACCCCCTGAGCGGGTCCGCTCCGGCCTCAGCCCGGCAGGACGGTCGTCCCGGACTGCCCGGGGGCGCCGGTGAGCGCCCGCAGCAGGGCGTGCGGGACGCGGCCGTCCAGCACCCGTGCGGTGCGGACCCCGGCGCGGACCGCGCGCAGGCAGCTCTCCATCTTCGGCACCATGCCGCCCCCCAGGGACGGCAGCACCAGTTCCAGCTCGGTGGCGGTGAGCCGGTCCAGCACCCGCTCCCGGCGCGGCCAGTCCGCGTACACCCCGGGCACGTCGGTCAGCACCACCAGGGCCTCCGCGCCCAGCGCGGCGGCCAGCGCGCCGGCGGCCGCGTCCGCGTTGACGTTGTAGACCTCGCCGTCCGTCCCGCGGCCGAGCGGCGAGACCACGGGGACGTGGCCGTGGTCCAGCAACACGTCCAGGGCGGCGGTGTTGACCTCCGTCACGTCCCCGACCAAGCCGATGTCCAGCAGCTCCCCGCCGACCTCGGCGTACCGGCCCACCGCGGTGAGGGTGTGCGCGTCCTCGCCGGTGAGCCCGACGGCGTACGGGCCGTGCTCGTTGAGCGACCGCACCAGCTCCCGCTGCACCTTGCCGGCGAGCACCATCCGCACCACGTCCAGCGTCTCCGGGGTGGTGACGCGCTGACCGCCCAGGAACTTCGCCGGCACGCCCAGCCGGTCGAGCTGCGCGCTGATCTGCGGACCGCCCCCGTGCACCACGACGGCCCGCACCCCGGTCCGCCGCAGGCGCACCACGTCCTCGGCGAAGGAACGCATCAACGGCCCGTCGGTCATGGCGTGCCCGCCGAACTTCACGACGACGGTGCGGCCACGCAGCGGTTCCAGCGCGGGCAGCGGCCCGGGGCGGCTGAGGAGCGTGCTCGGATGGGGCGGTGCGAACAACTGTCGCTCCAGGTCCTCGACGGGCCAAGTCGGCCGGACGCTAACAGCCGCAGGCGAACGCCCGATGACGCCCGTCTGTCACCCGCGGGGTTCCCGCGGTGCGCTGCCACGTGTGCCTCGGAGCGGACCGGCGGGCGCCGGCCTGGAGCCCGGCCGCGGCGTCAGCCTCCCGCCGGGCCCCCGCAGGCGCCCTGAGGGTCCACGGCGGCCCTGGCGGGCCTTACCGGCCCAGCTCGGCGGCCCAGCCCTCTATGGCGTCCGCGGCCTGGTCGAAGGCCTCCGTACGGCCCAGGAAGTCCGCGTTGTGGTCGGTGAGCAGCGGCCGCAGCAACTGGCCGTTCGACCGCGTGACGACCAGGGCCTGGCCCTGCACGGTCCGGGGCAGCCCCAGCCACTTCACCGGCTGCTGGGCCGTACGGACGGATCCGACCCGGTCCCACGGCAGCGTCGTGGTGTACAGGAGCCCCACCTGCCGCAGACCGCGCGTGCTCACCCAAAACCCCACGCGCAGCAGGCGCAGCGCGCAGCCGATCGCCAGGACCGCGGCGCCGAGCGTCGTCGCCACACCGGGCCCGTTGCCCGAGAGCCCCATGATCACCGCTGCGATGAGCAGGTACGAGGCGAGCATGAGCAGCATCGCCGCCGCGGCGACCCGCCAGGGGCCCGGGCGGTAGGGACGGACCCACCCGTCCTGGACCCGGTGCGGAAGGGCGGCGTCCGCGGCGTACTCGTCGTGGCCGCTGTCGGCGGCGAGGAAGGGCAGAGACACATCGGTGAGGCTAGCGGGCCCCGCCGGGACCGGCCAGCAGTGGTCCGCCGGTCGTCTGCCTTGCTCCGCTTTGCGGGGAGTGGGGGCGGTGTCGACGGGTGTCGGGCGATGTCGGAGCGGGCGCATAGGCTGGTCGCCGCCCCAAGCTCCGTGAGGAAGGACGCCCGGTGACCGACACCTCCGCCGACGATTCCGTGCAGTTCCGCGACGACGTGACCGTCGAGCTCGTCAAGCACAGCGCCGCCGATTCCGACGTGCTCTGGGCCGCCCGGGTCTCCACGGCCGGCGAGCAGTCGCTGGCGGAGCTGACCAAGGACCCGGAGCGCTCCAAGGGCCTGATCAACTTCCTCATGCGGGACCGCCACGGCAGCCCCTTCGAGCACAACTCGATGACCTTCTTCGTCAGCGCCCCGATCTTCGTCTTCCGCGAGTTCATGCGCCACCGCGTCGGATGGTGCCTCGCGGGTGACACGGAGATCACGCTGGAAAGCGAGGCGGGCAATCTGCGGCGGCGGTCGATCAAGGAACTGCACCGCCTCTGGCACGTCGGCGTGGAGGACCGGCTGCCCGCATCCGCCGGAGGGGTGTCGTGGCACGCCAAGGCGGGCAAGTGGACGGCCCAGGTCCGGCGCGGCGACAAGAACCACTACCTGGGGCTCTATGAGAGCCGTGACGCCGCCGACAGCGCCGTTGCCGAGTTCCGTGAACAGCACCCGAGTACGCGTCTGCGCAAGCTCGAGTCCGTCCGCCGCAACCACGTGCGCTGTTACGACGAGGAGACGCTCCTCGCCCAGCGGGCTCGCATCGTCGACGTCATCGAGTCCGGGGTCAAGCAGCTCATCAAGATCACGACGGCGTCCGGCCGGGTCCTGCGGTGTTCGGTGGACCACGCGATCCTCACCCCGGAGGGCTGGGCGAAGGCCGGGGAACTCGCGGTAGGAGATGCCGTCATGGTCGCCGGGACGGCCCCCCGGCCGTCCCAGGCCCTGGTGCCGCCGAGCCTCCGCCGCGGTATCGGTGTGTGGACGTCCATGCAACGTGAGCGGCTGATCAAGGAGACGGACACCTGCTACTTGTGCTCGCGGTCCTTCCCGCGGGAATCGCTCGCTCTGGACCACCGTGTTCCCGTCGCCGCCGACCTGGGGCTCGCGCTGGACACCGGCAACCTCGCTCCGGCCTGCGAAGACTGCCACACCCGCAAGAGCGGCGAGGAGCAGGCACTCGCGAAGCGCGGCGGCAAGATCGCGACCGCGGTGCCCGAGCGGATCCTGGAGATCGTCCAGGACAGCGAGGAGATGACCTACGACCTGTCCGTCGAGGGTCCGTGGCACAACTTCGTCGCCAATGGCATCGTCGTGCACAACTCGTACAACGAGGAGTCCGGTCGCTACCGGGAGCTCCAGCCCGTCTTCTACGTCCCCGGTGAGGACCGCAAGCTGGTCCAGCAGGGCCGCCCCGGGAAGTACGAGTTCGTGCACGGGTCCGCGGAGCAGCACCAGTCCGTCGTGGACGCCATGGAGGCCTCCTACCGGCAGTCCTACGACGCGTACCAGAAGATGCTGGCGGCTGGCGTCGCCCGCGAGGTCGCCCGGGCCACGCTGCCCGTCGGCCTGTTCTCGTCGATGTACGCCACCTGCAACGCGCGCTCGCTGATGCACTTCCTCGGCCTGCGCACCCAGCACGAGCTCGCCAAGGTGCCGTCGTTCCCGCAGCGGGAGATCGAGATGGTCGGGGAGCGGATGGAAGCCGAATGGGCGAAGCTCATGCCGCTCACGCACGCCGCCTTCAACGGCAACGGCCGGATCGCTCCGTAGCAGGTCACCACTCATCCGGAATCTTCCGATTGCCGGGTTTCATGCAATTCGTCTAGTCTTCAGAAACGGATTCCGGTGCTGCTTGAACCCCCGAGCAGGCAGCGCCGGAGTCCTCATCGCAGGTCCCGAGGGGGTGTCCCGGTACCGGCACCGAGTAGCGTTGGACCCATGGCTCCGACCTCCACCCCGCAGACCCCCTTCGGGCGGGTCCTGACCGCAATGGTCACGCCGTTCACCGCGGACGGCGCCCTCGACCTCGACGGCGCGCAGCACCTCGCCGCCCACCTCGTCGAGGCAGGCAACGACGGCCTGGTCATCAACGGCACCACCGGTGAGTCGCCGACCACCAGCGACGTGGAGAAAGAGCAGCTCGTCCGGGCCGTACTGGAGGCGGTCGGCGACCGCGCGTTCGTCGTCGCGGGCGTCGGCACCAACGACACCCACCACACCCTCGAGCTGGCCCGGCAAGCGGAGCGCGCCGGCGCCCACGGCCTGCTCGCGGTCACCCCGTACTACAACAAGCCCCCTCAGGAGGGCCTGTACCGGCACTTCACCGCCGTCGCGGACGCCACCGGCCTGCCGGTGATGCTCTACGACATCCCCGGCCGCAGCGGCGTCCCCATCGAGACCGAGACCCTCGTCCGGCTCGCCGAGCACCCCCGGATCGTCGCCAACAAGGACGCGAAGGGCGACCTCGGCGCCGCGAGCTGGGCCATGAGCCGCAGCGGCCTCGCCTGGTACTCCGGCGACGACATGCTCAACCTGCCGCTGCTCTCCGTCGGCGCCGTCGGGTTCGTCTCCGTCGTGGGACATCTGGTCAGCCCTGAACTGCGGGCCCTCCTCGAGGCCTATTTCTCGGGGGACACCCACAAGGCGACGGAGATCCACCAGAAGCTGCTCCCGGTCTTCACCGGCGTCTTCCGTACCCAGGGCGTCATCACCACCAAGGCCGCCCTGGCCCTGCAGGGGCTGCCCGCCGGCCCGCTGCGGCTCCCGCTCGTGGAGCTCGACGAGGCGGCGACGGCACAGCTGAAGCAGGATCTCGCCGCCGGCGGGGTACAGCTGTAACCAAAGACTTAAGAACTGAATATCGCTCCATGAGGACAACGTAAGAGAACGCACACTGTCACGCGCGCACGGTGTCCCCGGGCTTCCGCCCGGGGCCTGTGGCGTGCGTGGTGAGGAGAGACTTTGAGCCATCCGCACCCTGAGCTCGGCCCACCCCCCGCGCTGCCCGAAGGCGGTCTGCGTATCACACCGCTAGGCGGTCTCGGAGAGATCGGCCGCAACATGACGGTCTTCGAGTACGGAGGCCGACTGCTGATCGTCGACTGCGGGGTGCTCTTCCCGGAGGAGGAGCAGCCCGGAGTGGACCTGATCCTCCCGGACTTCACCTCGATCCGCGACCGCCTGGACGACGTCGTCGGCATCGTCCTCACGCACGGCCACGAGGACCACATCGGCGCCGTCCCCTTCCTCCTTCGGGAGAAGGACGACATCCCGCTGATCGGCTCGAAGCTGACCCTCGCCCTCATCGAGGCCAAGCTCGCCGAGCACCGCATCCGCCCCTACACACTCGAGGTCGCCGAGGGGCAGCGCGAGCGCATCGGGCCTTTCGACTGCGAGTTCATCGCGGTCAACCACTCCATTCCCGACGCCCTCGCGGTGGCCATCCGCACCCCGGCGGGCATGGTCGTGCACACCGGCGACTTCAAGATGGACCAGCTGCCGCTCGACGGCCGGCTCACCGACCTGCACGCCTTCGCGCGCCTGTCGCAGGAGGGCATCGACCTGTTGCTCTCGGACTCCACCAACGCGGAGGTCCCCGGCTTCATCCCGCACGAGCGGGACATCTCGCCGGTGCTGCGCCAGGTCTTCGCCAAGGCCGACAAGCGGATCATCGTGGCCAGCTTCGCCAGCCACGTCCACCGCATCCAGCAGGTTCTGGACGCCGCCCACGAACGCGGCCGCAAGGTCGCCTTCATCGGCCGCTCCATGGTCCGCAACATGGGCATCGCCCGGGACCTGGGCTATCTGCGGGTCCCACCGGGCCTCATCGTGGACGTCAAGACGCTCGACGACCTCCCCGACGAGAAGATCGTCCTGGTGTGCACCGGCTCCCAGGGCGAACCCATGGCGGCGCTGTCCCGGATGGCCAACCGCGACCACCAGATCCGCATCGTCGAGGGCGACACCGTCGTCCTCGCCTCGTCGCTCATCCCGGGCAACGAGAACGCGGTCTACCGGGTGATCAACGGCCTCACCCGCTGGGGTGCCAACGTCGTGCACAAGGGCAACGCCAAGGTGCACGTCTCCGGCCACGCCTCCGCCGGCGAGCTGCTGTACTTCTACAACATCTGCAAGCCCCGCAACCTCATGCCGGTCCACGGCGAATGGCGGCACCTGCGCGCCAACGCCGAACTCGGCCGGGCCACCGGTGTCCCGAAGGAGCGCTGCGTCCTCGCCGAGGACGGGCTGGTCGTCGACCTCGTCGACGGCGTCGCGAAGGTCACCGGCAAGGTGCAGGCGGGCTATGTGTACGTGGACGGCCTCTCGGTCGGCGACGTCACCGAGTCCTCCCTCAAGGACCGCCGCATCCTCGGCGAGGAGGGCATCGTCTCGGTGTTCATCGTCGTCGACAGCACCACCGGCAAGGTCGTGGGTGGCCCGTTCATCCAGGCCCGCGGCTCCGGCATCGACGACGAGGCCTTCAACGAGGTCCTCCCCAAGATCGAGGAGTCCCTCGCCCGCGCCGCCTCCGACGGCGTCGCCGAGGTCCGCCAGTTGCAGCAGCTCATCCGTCGCGCGATCGGCAAGTGGGTCTCCGACAACTACCGCCGGCGCCCGATGATCCTCCCCGTGGTCGTGGAGGTCTGACGCACCACCAGGAGCGGGGCACCCTCGATTTGCATCGGGGTGCCCCGCTCCAGTACGTTGGCACAACCCCCGCGACGAGAACGCCACGGAGACGTGCGCCCTCGCAGCGGTTCGGTAAAACCGACGGAAAGCATCTGCTAAAGTCGGGGAGCGCGAAAGCCGAAAGGCAGAAACGCAAAAGCAGGAAATCCCCACCGGCGGGAATCGGGCACGAAAGAGTCTGATAAAGTCGGGAACGTCGAAAAGCGAAAGCCGGACGGCGAAACCCCCTCCAGAGGGTGGCAGAGAAGGAAATCGGATCTGCTAAGCTGGAGACAACGAAGGGAAAGCCCGGAGGGGCCGGTGAAACGGTCTCGAAGGAAGCTTCCGTTCCTTGAGAACTCAACAGCGTGCCAAAAGTCAACGCCA
>NZ_JARAVM010000060.1:0-31264 GCF_033792735.1 Streptomyces sp. PA03-3a | reverse complement strand
CCACCCGCTACGACAAGCGCGGCTACGTCTACCTCGGCACCGCCACCGCAGCGACACTCGTCATCTGGCTCCGCACATGATCGGCCGGACAAGTCCTAGGCGAGCACATCAGATTCCCACCGCGCGAGCGGCACGTCCACGTACGAGACCTCCCGGCCCAGCGCACGCGAGAACTCCGCGGCCAGCTCGTGCATGTCGACCGAGCGCGGACCGGTGAACTAGCTAGTGGACCTGCCCGATGCGGGGAGCCGGATCGCGGAGGACGGTCGCCACGACGCGGGCGACGTAGTCCGCCCAGCACCGAACGGCAGGGCGATCGTGTCGTTCTTCCGGATCGTCCGTGCGGCCAGTGACGTGAACAGCGGGTTGTCCAGGAACGAGGGCCGGACGTGGACCACCGGCAGGTCCGACCAGTCGAAGAGCGACTCCGAAGTACTGGTGGCCGTCATCTTTGACACCGTCATCTGCGACAGGTCGACCAGGCCGTCGAGCTTCCCGTACTCGCAGGCGTACGGAGGCCACGTCGGGCAGGTGGTCGGGACACGCGCATCGCGAAGTACATCCGCGCGACGCCCTGCAGTGCGGCCGGCACCGCCTCGGGCCGGGTCAGGTCGCCGTCGACGACCTTTGCATCGAGCCCGCGCAGCTCGGCGGCTCGCTCGTCCTACGTGCGGACCATGAACCGCACCGGCACGTCATGCTCGCGCAAGTGGTCGAAGACCGTGCGACGCCACTGGCGCCGGGGACGGGGACAAGATGTTTGCAGCCATCAGTCGCTTTCCTTGGTGTCTCGTCGTACAGGTGAATCGATAGGACTCACTGCGAGACCGGCACCTGCGGACCCGGCGCCACGACCGCGCGCTCGGGTCATCGGGTCGGCAGGCGGTATGTGAGGCGCGCACGCCGGCAGAAGGTCTCCGGGATGCGGTCCGCCGGTCCCGGATCAGATGAACAGGACGCTCTCGATGTCGATGGTGACGAGTTCCACGTCCCGGAACACGCTTCCGTCCAGGGCCCGCCGGAAGACACGGCGCCGGGTCGGGACCATGATCCCGTCGAACTCCTTGTACTCGGAGACGTAGTGCGCTGCCGGCCCGGCGTTGATGACCTCGGGTGTGTAGTCGTGTCTGCGCAGCAGCCCGGCAGAGTCGAAGTGGAAAACCTGCTCGCGGCAGTGCGTCGCGATGTGCTCCGGGAACGTGACCTTCAGGCGCCTCCTGGTCTCCCCCTCCTCCGTGACCGGGGACAGTTCCGCGGTCTCGAACCCGGGAGAGGTGAAGGTGAACGGAGACGTCAGGTAGGTCCACATGGCATACCCAGCGAAGTAGGCTACGTGCAGATCGTCCCAGGGGGCGCGTACGTCCTCCGGAAAGGACGCACGCGGGTCGAACCGCTCGGCGGTCACCTCGCCGACTGTTGTCTCCACCGCCACCCGCCGGGCCGTGAGGGATGTGCGCAGGTGGGGCGCGGTGAAGGGGTAATGACTGGCATGCTGCCGCCGCAGGTCGAGCCTGACGGCCGCGTGACGCAATATGCCCTCCCGCCCCTTCAGCCGCCATAGCGAACCCCCGGCCCGGAAGTGCACGGTCGCGGAGCCGAACCGGTTGTAGCGGTCCTGACCGCCGTGCGCTTCGATGACGTGAGTGACGAGATCATTCATGGCAGGTTCCTCCTTCATCTGTGAACTGCCCTGAGCACACCACTGGCCTCCCCGGGATCCCGGTGTTCTGAAGCGGCCGGCACGGGCCGCTGGACCGGGACGACATGTCACGGGGTCCTGGGTGGCCGGTTTCAGGCCTCGTCTGCCAGGAAGTGCTCGGCGAGGGGCGTGCCGGCGAGCTTCTCGCGCATCAGGCGGGAGAAGAGCAGCAGCGAGTTGCGCGGCCGGTGGAGCACCGCGAGGTCCTGGGCCTGACCTGCGTCATTGCGGGTGACCGTGACGACGACCTTCATGGGTTCGCCCTCGACCGAGGCGTCGTAGATCTCGAGGAAGCCGTTGTCGCCGAAGTCGTCGGTGTAGCTGAAGTCCTGGAACTCGTACAGTTCCCGGGCCTTCACGACGATGGCGCGCACCGCCTCCGCGCCGCGCGCGGTGCCGTTCATCGCCCCGCCTTCGAGCGTGGCGTCGTCGGCCAGATTGTCCAGCCACCACGGGTAGTACCGGCCCTCGGGGGTGCGGTCGCCGTTATCGGTGTTCGACATGTCGAGTCTCCTTCGGGATCCGGCCGCGGGCCAGACCGTGCGGGGGGGGGGGAGTGCCACTGGCCGGAGAACCGGTCAGCAATAGGAGCATATACTCATATTCGTGGTGCGCGGCAAGCGCGAGGGCTCGACCGGCAATGCCCCCACCCTTGCCCCTATGTAATTGGGAGCATATGCTCCCAATGTCTGCGTGGGGACCACCTGCGGTCTACGCGTCGCGCGTCCTGTCCACCAGGACCTGCCGAAAGCGCGCCTCGGACATCCGGCGGGGCCGCCGCCCCGACGGCGCGGAGCCTAGCGCCCTCCCGCCGACCCGACATTCCCTTCGGGCGCCGCATCAGGTGCGCCCGCCCGGCCCATCACAAGAAGGAGTGAGCCTTTTCAGCGTTGCCTTTCCAGGGTGAGGATGGCTTTGGCTGCTGACGACAGGCGGTTGGGCTGCAGCGGGCGTGGCGGAAGATGCGCGAGCGTTTGAGGGTGGCCATGCCGCGTTCGACGGGATAACGGAGTCGGGCGTGGGCCCGGTTCAGCGATCTTTGCCGGGTGGTGAGCTCCTTGCGGGGCGGGCGTCTGGTCGGCGTGGCGAAGGTGCCGCCGGCGCCGAGGTAGGCCAGATCCGCCAGGGCGGGGATGCCGAGGCGGACGCAGGTGGCAATGATGCGGTGGGTGCGGGCCGCGGTCAGGTCGTGGGTGCGGCCGGGCAGCGCTCGGGAGATCCACACGATCTCGCCTTGTGGGTCGGTGATGACCTGCAGGTTCACGCCGTGGCGGCGGTGCTTGCCGGAGTAGTCGGCGCGTTGGTCGCCGACCCGGTCGCACTCGGCGAGCGTGCCGTCGACGAGCACGTACTCCGCATCTGCCTCGCGCAGGGCGCGGGTCAGGCCTGGCGCGCGGTGGGCCAGGAGATCGATGACCGCGTGCACGTAGGCGTGGGCTGTGCCGACGCGGATCCGGAAGGCGGCTGCGATCTGCGCGAGGGTGTCGTGCTTGCGCAGGTAGACCAGCGCGACCAGGGCCCGCTGCGAGGGTCGGAGTTTGCAGCGGCGGTCACCCTCCCGGGTGACGATCAGCATCGTCACCCACTCAACCAGCGCACGAGGCACGTCCAGTGCGGCAGGATACGTAACCAACGAGTCTCCCCGGCAGAAGAGTTGAGACGTCAGACATCTCGCTCAACCGTCGAGGAGCCTCGTCCGTTTCGCACCGGTCTCCAACCAGTGGGCCGTCACCCGATCGGTGGCCCCGCTGAAAAGGCTCAGTAATTCACCATGACCGTCGTGAAAGCTGCCGCCGTCCAGATCAGCCCGGTGCTCTACAGCCGCGCCAGCACGGTCGAGAAGGTCGCACGCAAGATCCGGGACCTGGGCGAGCAGGGCGTCCAGTTCGCGGTCTTCCCCGAGACCGTCGTCCCGTACTACCCCTACTTCTCCTTCGTGCAGCCGCCCTACGCCATGGCCAAGTAACACCTGCGCCTCCTCGAGGAGGCCGTGACCGTGCCGTCCGCCGAGACCGACGCGATCGCCACGGCAGCCCGAGAGGCCGGCATGGTCGCGTCAACGAGCGCGACGGCGGGACCATCTACAACACCCAGCTGCTGTTCGACGCCGACGGCACGCTGATCCAGCGCCGCCGCAAGCTCACGCCGACCTACCACGAGCGCATGGTCTGGGGGCAGGGTGACGCCTCGGGCCTGCGCGCGGTGGACAGTGCCGTCGGCCGCATCGGCCAGCTCGCCTGCTGGGAGCACTACCTGCCGCTCGCGCGCTAGGCCCTGATGGCCGACGGCGAGCAGATCCACGCCGCGATGTACCCGGGTTCCTTCGGCGGCCAGCCGTTCGCCGATCAGATTGAGGTCAACATCCGTCAGCACGCCCTGGAATCGGCCTGCTTCGTGGTGAACGCAACCGCGTGGCTCGACGCCGACCAGCAGGCGCAGCTAGCCAAGGACACCGGTGGCCCCGTCGCCGCGATGTCCGGCGGATTCTTCACCGCCATCGTCGACCCTGAGGGCCGCATCATCGGCCAGCCGCTCACCTCCGGTGAGGGCGAGGTCATAGCGGACCTCGACTTCGGGCTGATCGACCGGCGCAAGCGCCTGGCGGACACCCGCGGCCACTACAGCCGCCCGGAACTGCTGAGCCACCTGGTCGACCGCACACCGGCGGCCCACCTCCACGAGCGCGCCGCTCAGGCCGGCGTCCACTCCGGCCCGGCGGTCGAAGAGGACCCCACGGCGGACGCCCAGTGAGGCGCGCTTCGGCCTGACTCGGTCACGGCCCGGGGCGCCACCGCGCCCCGGGCCAGCACCGGCATACACGGGACCGCGGTCATCCGACCGGGGTCCCTCCGCGAACCGGACCATGCCGCGGGAGTTCACTCGGAGGCACACGCCGCATGCACCGACGTGCATCGCACGGCCGTGCCTGGGCGTCACCATCGACCAGTCAGGCCGCGCCCATACGGCTGGGTACGGGAAGGCCGGTGGTGCCGCCCCGTCAGGCGGCACCACCGGCCTATTCGGCAGCTCGTAAGGGCCGGCTACTTGGTGGTTCCCCAGAGCTGGCCGGCGGGCACGTGGGAGGGGTTGCCCATCAGCCTCTCGACCCGGATCTGATTGTGCACGGCGGCACAGTGGCCGCTGTGCCTGTGACCCGCGTGCGTGTGCCCACCGCGCTGGAACGCGTTGTGCGTGAAGGTCATGGCATAGGGGTGGGTGAAGTTCGTGGTCGAACCGCTGACCAGCGGGAAGTGCCCCTGCGAGGTGGTGTCAGGCGAGTCGGCGGTGTCGATGATCCAGACGGTCCTGGCCGACATGCCGCACTTCTGCAGCGTGAGGCCCTCGTCCTGATAGGCGGTGTGGGCGAGGCCCGCGCACAGGCCGGTGCGCATGCCGCGCGGGGCGTACTCGACCTCCACCGCGCGTAGCTTGCCGTAGTGCTTGTTGACCTCGGCGGACACCAGGCCGTCCTTGTAGAAGTCGGTCACCGTACCGGAGCGGTGACCGACGATGTCGCCAGCTCGGTTGGACGTGCTGACGGGGTACATCGCGGTGGGCTGTCCGACCCTCGCAACGCCCTGGTAGACCGTCTCGACCAGGTTGGGCCGCTCGGCGGTGCCGAACTTGGCGCTGTAGATCTTGATGCAGCCGTCGCCGCACTCGGGGGTGGCCGCGTTCGCGGTGACCGTCGCCCCCGCACTCACGGCGCCCACGATGGTTACCACCGCAGCCGCGGCAAGCACGCCGTTCTTGACGGTCTTGACGTTCTTGAAAGACATAAAAATTCCCTCACTTGAAGCACAGCCGCACCCTGCGCGCTGTTCTGGCGAACGGGGCGGCCGCAGGCACACACATGACCGACGCGGACGACCGGCGTCACCGGTCGGCGCGTCCGACGCCCTCGGCGTCATCGCCGCAGGGCGTGCGGTCGTTCCGTCTCCCGCGGCCGATCGCACGGCGGGACGGAGTACGGGCCTCTGGGCAGCGGAAGGCACCGCGTCCATGAGATACGAGCATATGCGCGTATTTGCTTGATGGCAAGGCCCAAGCGGGGTTCTGTCCATTGAACGGCTCTGTTCCGTAGTTGGTGGTGACGGTGGGTGCCTATGTGCTGAGCAGGATGCGGTGGCGGAGGAGTTCGAATCCTGCTCGGCCGTGCAATCTGTCGCATGATCCGCTTGGTGTGGGTGTTGACGCCTTCGGTGCGGCCGTTGCTCCAGGGGAGGGTCAGGCCGGCGTTGACAGCGGCGCGGTCGAGCTCCAGGCCGTTGCAGAAGCTGTGCAGGTGGGGTAGTCCTGCGCAGCGGGCCTGGGCGATCCATTCCGTGAGCTTGGAGTCGTTGCGGCTTGCGGGCGTCAGAAGGGCGGCGAAGTCGCGGATGAGGGCGGTGAGCTGGGTCATCTCGGGGCAGGCCGTGGTGAGGGGGCCGAGTAGTTCGGTGTGCTTGGTGCGCAGGTGGCCGGGGTGGGTGAGCAGGAGCCGGGTGAGGCGGCGGGGGGGTGACGGGGCGGTCGCCTTCGGCGCGGCCCTGGTTGAGTTAGCGGACCAGCAGGTTGGCGCTGCCGGTGTAGCCCAGTTCCCTGATCTCGTGCAGGAAGTGGGTTACGGGGACGGCCGGGTCGTCGGACCGGCGCTGGCGCAGGTGGTCGCGGTAGGGGTCGACCAGGGTGGGCCGGTTGCGGGGACGATGCGATCGGCGGACGGTTCGGGGCTGCGGGCGTAGCGTTTTACGGTGTTCAGGGCGATGCCCAGTCTGCGGGCACATTCGAGTAGGCCGACGCCGGAGTCGAGGAGGGCGTGGACTTTGTGCCATCGCTCGCGGGTGGTCTGCTCGCGGACGCCGCCGGGGCGGGGTGGGTTGACGGTGGCCCAGCAGGAGGCGTGGGCGCGGACCTCGGCCAGGACCTTGTCGCACAGGTTTTTCCACAGGTGCCAGCGGTCGCTGACCTGCACCGCGTCGGGCAGTGCCCGGCGGAATGCCTCGGCGTAGGTGGCCGAGCCGTCCCGGCACACGGCTTCGATCTCCTTCTTCCCGCGCAGCCATGCCTCCATACTGGCGGCCACTTTGTGCACGAAAGGTGAGGTCATCCTCGCCGGTGCTCGCCCCACCACGGCAGGATCGGAGGCAGGTCGCTGAGCCCGCGGGCTGGCCGCTTCGGCATCGGCGACTTGCCGTCGTCTCTGTCCCAGCGGCGTGCGTATTGGTCCGGGAGGCTGCCCCAGCCCCAGTAGGGAACCGGGCGGTCGGAGACCTCGCCGAGTTCGTCGAGCGGATCGATGTGCTTGTCCGCCACCGTGCACAGGTGGGCCCAGTCGTCGCCCATGTCGAAGACGTAGGCGAACTGCTCCCCGGCCTGCAGCCTGTTGAGCTTGGTGGCGTGGCCGTCGACGGTGTCGTCCGGGGCGTCGCCGTCCCACCAGTCGAGGGGGCTGACCCGGGTGCCGTCGGACAGCGTGAACAGGTGCAAGTGGGCCAGGTCCCAGCGGCCGAAGGCGAGATCGATGGCCGTGGCGAACTGAGCGAAGGAATGCGAGCGTGCGGCGGCCAGTACCCGGCCGGGGCGTGGCCACAGAGCTGCGCCGTGCCCGGAGACCAGTTCCACCCGGATGGACAGCCAGGTACGTGCCACGACCTCAACTCCTTCATGTGCCAGGTCCGTGAGCCGGTACTGAGGCTACTGAGTGTGACTGCCGCGTGGGGAATCGAGCTGGCCGTACGTGGGGAAATTCGTCCTGGCCGCCGACAGGCATACGCGTCGTCGGTGTCGCAACCCCGGCCTCTGGATTGCCTTCGATCGTGTGCCGGGGATCGGCGTGTCGGCCTGGATGCGGCGGGTTGTGGACATCTCCCACAGCAGACGGTGCCTCGATTCGCCGGGGGTGGTGGGTGGTGTCCGGCCAGGTCGCGGCCTGTGACGATGATCCTTCCGGCCGGTGGGCGGGGCCGGGTCGTGAGGGTGCGGTGGCCCGGCTGCTGGCCCTGGACGCCAGGGGAGAACTGACCACCGGCCATGCCCGGCTGGTCGCTTCGGCTCTGGGCGTGTCCTTGCGGACGGTGTGGAACTGGGTTGCCGTCGCCCGCAGGGAAGGATGTCTGTCCCCTTGCGGTCGCTCGAGGGTGAAGGTGACTGCTGATCTGCGTTCCCGGTTGGCGGTGTGGGGCGGGAACGTGGCCGCGGTCCACCGGGAACTGGTCGCCGAGGCGGACGCGGTCGCAGAAGCGGGGGCGGTGCCGTCTGTGCGGACCTTGCAGCGCGCGGCGCGCCTGGATCTGTCGGCGGGGGAGCGGGCTGGCCTGCGGGCAGGGGAGGCAGGCCGGCGTGGTCATGACGTGTACGGGAAGCGTCCGCCGGTGCATCGCAACGCGTGCTGGGAGGGCGATCACAAGCGGGTCCCGGTACGGGTGGATGTCGAGGGCCGGGCGGCGTGCCCGTGGGTGACATGGTTCATCGATGTCGCGACGAAAGTAATCGTGGGGGTGGCCGTCACCCCGCACGAGCCGGCCCGCGACGCCGTGCTGGCGGCGCTGCGGACAGGGATCAGCCGCGCCGATCCCCATGGGCCGTGGGGTGGCCTGCCGGCCGTGCTGCGGGTGGACCGCGGGAAGGAGTTCTTGTGCCGGGCGGTGTCGCGGGCGCTGGGCGCCTTCGCGGTCCCGGTGGAGGACCTGCCGGCCTACATGCCGTACCGCAAGGGCACGATCGAGCAGCTGAACGATGCGGTGGAGGAGATGTTCCTGGTATCCCTTCCCGGCTACACCCGCCGTGCGCGCCCCGTGGGCGCTCACCGTCCCGACCAGGTGGAGGATCTGCTGTCCTTCGCGGACTTCGTCGAGGTGCTGCTGGGCTGGGTGCGGTGGTGGAACACGCAGCACCGGCCCACCGGCCTTCCACCGGGGCTGACGCCGGCGGCAGCCTGGGAGGCGGATCAGGCCCCGGTGGAGGACGTGGACGAGAAGTGCTGGCGTTCTTCGCGCTGGAGGACGACGGCAGGGTGCGGAAGATCTCGACGAACGGGATCAGGTGGCGGCGACGCTGCTACATCGCGGGGCACCGACGAAATTGCTCTGATCAGGGCTTTACGTGGAACCAAAAGCGGCCGTTTCCCACGTGCATCAAGATCGTTTCCCAGATCCCAGGTCACACCCTGCAAGTGCAGGGGATCTCGAGCATTGGTCAAGTCACGTGTGCGTGTAACCCTCGGTGCGCACCAGTTCGACAGCGGAGGCCTCCAGTCGCGACGCGCAGACGCCCTCAGGAATACGGC
This sequence comes from Streptomyces sp. PA03-3a, assembly GCF_033792735.1. Classification (NCBI taxonomy): domain Bacteria; kingdom Bacillati; phylum Actinomycetota; class Actinomycetes; order Kitasatosporales; family Streptomycetaceae; genus Streptomyces; species Streptomyces sp. PA03-3a. The sequence goes on along the minus strand of NZ_JARAVM010000060.1, from coordinate 22,298 downwards.
CAATAGTGCGCTCGGCCCTCGGAGCGCGGGAAGTGCGGGAGTGGTCGTCCTGGTGAACGCGCTTCCCCGAGCTGCGCCTGGCCGTGGCGCCGGACGAGCTCCGGCCCGCTGCGCGCAGTGGGGGCACCTCGGGGCGAGTACGAGCGCCCCGCCATGGTCGACGGTCCCCCCAGCATCAGCCCTCGGGTGGGAACCGGGCGCCCATCTCTGCGGCCACGTGTGCCACCGGGCGCCCGGCCTGGAAACGCTGGACCAAGAGCCGCCTGCCGTGAACGGTCAGTCGGGCATTGCGGTGGGACACGAAGACCTCCGCGCGGTGCAGTCATAGACAGCTCCACTGCATCGGAGGTCTTCGCCTTGATCAAGCCCTCGCAGGTGTCAACAACGCTCGTGGTCCATACAGCTAGCGGAAACCTTTCGGGCTGTGTGCACGGGTCAGCGGGCGCCCCGCGGAACGAAAAGGATCTTGCCGGTGCGCTCGGGCCTGGCCGCGTGGCTCAGGGCGGCCTCGTGCTCCTGAAGGGAGTACGTCGCCTCGACCGGAGCCTGGAGGACGCCCTGCTCGACCAGCGCGGCAAGCTCCGCGTAGACCTCCTCGCGCTTCTCCCGCGGAGTGTCGCGGATCCAGTTGAGGATGAAGAAGGCGCGCAGCACGATGCCGCGGTAGATCAGGTCGCCGACCGGGACCGAGGGTGCCTGTCCGGTGGCAGCGGCGAAGGTGACGACGGTGCCGCCGTCCTCCAGCGACCGCACCAGCGCGGCGGTCTGCTCGGGGTCGGTGGTCCCCTCCAGCGCCAGCCGCAGCTGTCCGCCGTCCAGCGCGGAAGCGATGCGCTCGCCGAGTTCCGGGCCGTCGACGACGACGGCGTCGGCGCCGAGTGCGCTCACCTGCTTGGCCGCTTCCTCGCGCCTGACGACGGCCAGGGTCTTGATGCCGGCCTGCTTGGCCAGGGCGATGACGTAGTGCCCGACCGCGGAGTTGGCGAGGTTCAGACCGATCCAGTCGCCGGGTCGCAGTGCGACGTAGTCGTGCAGGAGCGCGCGGGCCGTCGCCGGGTTGACGGGGAGCATGGCGAGCTGGAGGACGTCCGCATCGTCCACGACGGACAGCGGCACGACGGTGTGGGCCGGGAGCACGACCTGCTCGGCCCAGGTTCCCTGGACGAAGGTGGGCAGGATCAGGACGCGCCGGCCGGTCAGGGACCGGTCCACGTCGTCGCCGACCCGCACGACGCGGCCGACTCCCTCGGCGCCCAGCGCCTGGGGCAGTCGGGGCTGGGCCGCGAACCAGCCCATGGTGAACAGCAGGTCCGCATTGTTGACGGGTGCCGCGTCCACCTCGACCAGCACCTCGCCCGGGGCGAGAGCCGGTTCGGGGCCCTCGACGAGCGAGACGGTGTCGTTGAGGTCTCCGCCGACGGCGGTGAGCGTGAGATGACGCATGACGGATCAGTCCTTAAACGAGAGAGTAAGTGGCGTTGCCGCCAGCCGCTTACATTTCTAGCATCATCTATTTACGCCGTAAAGCCCTTGCTAGATAGCCCCTTACTCGTATGCTGGGGACATGAGCAGCCCCGGGAGCAGACCCACCACGCCGCGACAGGCGCCTGGACTCGCGGAGGCGGTCGTCGAACTGCTCAACTCACGCCCCCACGCCACCCCGCGGACCCCCGACACACTCACGGACGCTGCGAGCGCCGCGCCGCTGCTGCTCCTGTTCGGCCGGACAGCCGCAGCACCCCTGTCCGACGACGACGTCGCCCAGGTGCGCTCACTACGGCAGGCCCTGACCGAGGCCGTCCACCTGCCGGGCACCGAAACCGGGCACGCCGCATGGACGGAGATCAACCGGCTGGCCGCCACCACGGGCTTCCACCACGCCTTCGACGGCGACGGAAGCGTCGACCAGCACCAAGTCTCCGGATCCCCCGCCGCGGGCGCCGTCATCCGCGCGATCGCCGCCCTCGTCGCCGGCGGCCAGTTCTCCCGCGTCCGGATCTGCGCCCACCCGGACTGCCAGCACGCCTTCTACGACGCCACACGCAGCGGCAACCAGCGATGGCACTCCTACGAAGTGTGCGGAAACCGGGCCAACGTCGCCGCGCACCGAACCCGCGCCAAATACGGGTCTGTCCAACGAACGGTGTAACTCGGGTTGTGTGGGTTATCGGCGGCCGAGGGAGAGTCGGCAGCGCTCCGAACGCTGGGGCGACCGGAACGAAGCACCCTTCACCGCATCCAGCGGGTCGCACGTTTCGGTGTGGCAGACACCTCTGCACGGATCCACCCCGTTCTGATCATCCGGCAGACTCGGAGCGAGACCCCTGTGACGTGGAGCCCGGCCAGGTGGAGGGCCGTGGTCTCGCGTAGCGGTGGCCGCGCCACCTGACCCACCCACACCGCTTGCCGGCCTTGTGTGCGGCCGGAGCGCAACAGGGTCCTCAACGACGTTCTGCTCGCCGTCCGTTGCGTGAGCGCCGTCGGCCGCGTCGGGGAGCATCGCAGATGGTAGGTGCGCCCGCGAGGAAGTGACCGCCGGTGCAGCGGCATTGCTGCACCGGCGGGTCTGTTCGCGGACGTGGGCCCTGCTGTGGTGCATGGCATCCTGTGATGGGCACCAGCCCCTGATCGACGCGGGGGCGGGCTTCCTCCCAGATGTACTGCGCAGGACACCTTGAGCCGTGTGCAGGTGCGCTCCAGGGTTCGGCGCCCTGCCGCAGTGGTACAACTGCCCTACGGCTATGACTCCTGAGGGGACGTCAGGTGACGTAGGAGGCGCCAGCCCGGCGGTCACTCCGTGCGCAGGCCGTCCGGGCGCATCATCCGCAACAGCGCCGGCATGGCCAGCAGGGTGACCGCGGGGATCACCGCGCCGCCTACCGCTGTCATCTCGCCGACGCTTGCCCAGTCGGGATGGAACGGCGTGTGCACCATCTTCAGCAGGGCGGCGCCCAAGCCGAGGCCGCCGACCACGGCGACGGTGAGCCCCAGGAAGACGGGGACAGCCGTTTGCCAGAGCACGGACAGGGCGAGCACGGATCGCCGGGTGCCGAAGGCGACCAGGATGGCCAGCAGCTTCCGGCGCTCGCGCAGTTGCTCCAGTGTGGAGACCAGCAGGCTCACGGCAATCAGGACCAGGGTGAGCGTGGCGCCGATGAACAGGCCGCGGCGGATGTCCTTGAATCTGTCGGACACCACGGTGGCCGTGAACTGATCGACCACGATGGAGGGGTCGATGAGCGCGGCGGTGTTGCGGGCGCGCTCGACCGCGTCCTGGGATCCCGGGTCGAGGATCAGCGAGAGCCGGACCTTGGGCCTGGGCAGGTTCGCTACGTCCAAGGCGGCCGGGGTCGCCAGGATGCCCCACTCCATGCTTCCGTCCGGCGCGACACGGTGCTGCACCGAGCGGGCGTCGGCCGGGATACGCCAGGGCTGTGGCGTGCCGGTATAGCGGTCCGGACCGGGCATGTTGAGGTCGAGCGTGGCGCCGGGCTTGAAGAGGGGGGAGTCGCCGACCTCCATCATGAAGACGTCACCGTCAGCGCAGTTTGCTCCGACATTGGCGATTTCGCGGATCGCGGAGCAGTCCGCCAGGAAGAGGGGGATGGACTGGAGTTGGTCGAGGGACTTGAGTGTCGAGGCGTTTCCCTGGGCGGCCTCGCCCTGGACGATGCCGATCACCGAGCGGACACCTGGGGTGTCGACGAAGGCCTTCGTCACCTGCTGCGCCTGCGCCCCGCTGTCGACCCTGTACTGGATGCCCAGCTGGGCGCGGCTCGGGTCCTGGCCGGTCGGCGTGGTGAAGTCGCCTTGGATCCCGGTGAACAGGGTTTGCAGGGCGATCGCGCCCGCAACGGCGACGGTGACACCACTGACCATACGGGCGGCGACGCTGCTGTGGAGCTGCATGCGGCGGGTGGCCAGCTGCCAGGGCAGCGAGCCGCCGCGGAAGCGGCCGACGACCCATTCGACGAGCCACGGCAGCACGGCGGTGAGACCCACCAGCAGCAGGACCACACCGAGGGTCACCTGGTAGGGGTTGACCCCGGCGTCCTCCTGGGAAACGGTTCCGAAGAGCGGGGCCAGCAGCCCGATACCGGCCAGCGGGATCAGCAGCCGCCACCACAGCCGGCGTCGGCGCGCCGCGGCGTTGCGTACGACGCCGAGCGGCTCGATGGCGATGCCGCGCATCGCCATCAGGGTCACCGCGACCGCCGCGGAGGGCACCGCGATCGCCACCAGGGCGGCCAGGACCGGAGCAGGCCTGATGTCGGAAGGGAACGCGCTGAGGTCGTACACCGTCACACCGCGCGCGAAGTGCCGGGCGAGCAGGAAGAAGCCCGTACCCACGACGAGTCCGAGCAGTGAGCCGAACAGCGCCTCGCCGGCCGCGACCCGCCGGGTCATCCGGCTGTCCGCGCCGACCAGACGCAGTGCGGCCAGTCTGCGGTCGCGGCGCTCGCCGCCGAAGCGGACGGCGGTGCCGATGAGGACGCCGACCGGCACCAGCAGCACCACGATGCCGAAGATGAGCAGCAGGGTCAGCACACCGCCCAACGGTTCGCTCGGCCCTCGTTCCCGTCCGAAGTCGGGAATGCGGGTGGCGTTGCCGGTCTTGCCGTCCGCGGATCGTGCGACGAGCTTGTCGCTGCCCGCGTAGTAGGCCATCTCGGCGGACCCGACCAGGCCCTGGTCGCCGATGGTGCCGGTGATCCGGTAGTTCAGGCGTTCGCGCAGCAGTTCGCTGCCTGGCTTGTCGAGCAGGCGCTTGAGGGCGGGGGAGACCACCATCTCACCGGGTGCCGGCATCGTCTTGACGCCCGGCGGCAGCGAGGGCCGGTCGCCGTCCGCCTTGAGCAGCAGACCGCGGATGTCCGCCCCGCCAAAAGTAGTGTCGGCTTGCGCGAACAGTACGGTGCTGGCGGTTCGCTTGGGTTGGGCCCCGTTCCAGGAGTAGTCCCGGTCGTATCCCCGCTGGTCGCGGGCGCTGATCATGGCCGGGACGGAGGCGGCCAGCAGCAGGAGTGTGACGCCGAGGCCGACGCCGATGGCGGTCAGTACGGTGCGGGTCCAGCCCTCGCGGCCACCGTTCGCCCCGAAGCGCATGCCGAGGCCGAGGTCGCGGATCCAGGTCCGGAAGGTGCCGCCGGTCCCTGCTTGCTCGAGGGCGCTCATGCGGCGCGCTCCATGTCCCGTGACGTGCCGTCGCGGACGACGACTTCGCGGTCGGAGTAGGCGGCGACGCGTGCTTCGTGGGTGACCAGGACGACGGCGGCGTTGGTGTCGCGGGCGGCGTCGGTGAGCAGGCGCATCACACGCTCGCCGTTGAGCGAGTCCAGGGCGCCGGTCGGCTCGTCGGCGAAGACCACCCGCGGGCCGGTGACCAGCGCGCGGGCCACCGCGACGCGCTGGCCCTGGCCGCCGGAGACCTCGCCGGGCCGCTTGCCGGTGAGGTCGTCGACCTCCAGCCGGGCCATCCACTCCGTGGCGCGGGTCTCCGCCTCCTTGCGCTTGACGCCGTTGAGCCGCAGCGGCAGCGCCACGTTCTCCACACAGGTCAGCTCGGGCACGAGCTGGCCGAACTGGAAGACGAAGCCGAACTCGCCGCGGCGCAGCGCGCTGCGCTCGGCGTCGCTCATCGCGGTCAGCTCCCGTCCCTGGTACAGCACCTGGCCGGAGTCCGGCCGGACGATGCCGGCCAGGCAGTGCAGCAGCGTCGACTTGCCGGAGCCGGACGGCCCCATCACGGCGACGACCTCACCGGCGCGTATCGCGAAGGCGGTGCCGTCCAGGGCGGGGGTCGGGCCGTACGCCTTGTGCAGGTCGACGGCCTCCAGCAGCAGGTCCGTGGTGTTCATGCGATCGCCTCCGCGAGTCGGTCCAGTCGTGCCGTGGTCAGTTCCAGCCACCGCAGGTCCGCCTCGAGGTGGAACAGCGCGTGGTCGCAGACCAACTGGGCCGCGAGGTCGCCGTCGCGCTTGCGCACGGTCAGCTCCCGCATCAGGCGCAGGTGCTCCGAGCGCTGGGTGTCGAGCAGGTCGGCGGCGCTGCGACCGGTCAGCAGCGCGAGGACGACCTTGGTGTAGAGGGTGCTCTGCAGGTAGGGCTCGGGCTTCTCCGGTTCCGCGAGCCACTTGCCGACGTCGGTGATGCCTGCGTCGGTGATCGCGTACCGCTTGCGCTCCGGGCCGCCGCCGGCCTCGATGCCGTCGACCTCGACGAGCCCGTTCTTCAGCAGCCGCGCCATGGTCGAGTAGACCTGACCGTAGTGCAGCGGGCGGTCGTGGCCGAACTTGTGGTCGAATTCCCGTTTCAGGTCGTAGCCGTGGCGGGGGCCGGACTCCAGGAGCCCGAGCAGGGTGTGGCCGATGCTCATGCGAAGGGCTCTACACGAGGCGTATACACGCAGTGTATAGATCTTGTGCATAGTGACGAGGGTGTGACACAACCGTCTCCGACCTGCGCTGATCGGGCGTTCCCCTCCAGGCCGCTACGTGGCTGCCGGGATGGGCGGAGTTGCGGTGCCGAGTCGTTCCCCACCGTGAGCAGTGTGCACGGGGTTTTGGTGGTTACGGGGGTTTTAGGCGTGTTGTCGTCGTGGTGAGTCCGGTTTCGGCGAGGCAGCCGTCGATGAGGTCGCTGCGGTACTGGATCTTTCGGAGGCCGCGGCGAAGTGCGCGGATGAGGTGCTCGGGGTCGGCGAATGCGGTGTTGGCCTGGCAGCTGCGTCGCAGCAGTGACCAGATGCCCGCGACCGGGTTCAGGTCGGGTGCGTAGGGCGGCAGGTAGTGGACCGTGAGCCAGTCCTGGCTGTCGATGAAGGCCCGCATGCGAGCGTCCTTGTGCCCGTTCAGGTTGTCCCAGATGAGAACGATCGGGCCAGCGAGCTGCCGGTGTGCTGTGATGAACAGGTCGCGGTAGTCGGTCCAGGCGAAGCTGCGCCGGCCGCCGCGTTTGTGGTCCTCGTGCCGTCTGGGCCGGTAGATCAGGCAGGAGCGTTCTCCTGGCTTGTAGCAGGTCAGCGCGGCGATGGAGAAGCGGCGCTGGGAGCGTCCACGGACGCCATCGAGTCGGTCAACGCGCGCATCCACAAAGCCGTCCGCGCCCGCGGGCACTTCCCGAACGAGGCCGCCGCGCTGAAGTGCGTCTACATGGCCGTCATGAGCCTGGACCCCACCGGCTCCGGCCGCAAACGCTGGACCATGCGCTGGAAGCCAGCCCTGCAAGCCTTCGACATCGCCTTCGACGGCCCACTCACCGCCGGCCACCGATAACCCACACCACCCGAGTTACACCGCTCGATGGACAGACCCGCGGATCCGCCTGCCGCGACACCGCCGGCCGGAGGCTTACGGCGCCCCCTGGCAGGCCGATGGCTCAACCTGCCGGCCCTGACCACGCTCACCGCATTCGACTCCGCCACCGACCCCTGCCAGTGCACCCCGCCCATGGCCGCTGACCAGGACTACTTACCACCCGTCATGCCAGCTCTCACCGAGACAGAAGTTGCCTACCGCCTGCACTCCGCCACGGCCCATCCGCACCTTGCCGCCCATCTCGCCACCGCTATCTTCACCGCAACCTCCACCACCCAGCTCGACACCGCCCACCTCCACGACCTCGCCCCCGACGCCTCCACCCTCACCCTCCACGACGACGGACTACACCAGGGCTGCATGACCCACCACGTCCCCACCTGGGCACGCTCCCTACTGCTCGCCGCCGCATTCACCTGGCGCATCGCCTCCGGCACCATCGGGCCGCTGTTCACCGACCCGCTGGGCAGCACCGGCCTGCCCTATCTGACACGCTTCGCCGAAAGCTGCAAGCTCCGCCCACCCCAGCCACCCCGCCCCAAACGACGCAAAGGCTCACGCCGCCCGGCGAAGCAGCAAGAGACGATCTGGCCGTTCAGCCCTGCCCACTACGCCCTGTCCTGGGCCATGCGAGAACCCGACCTCATGCAGGGCTGCCCCCACCCGCCACCCCACACGCGGCGCACCATCGCCGCATACAAAAAGGGATGGCCACCGCCGGACTACGGACCGCGCCCGATACGCCCACTGGGCCGCTGAACTCCCTACCTCCAGCCGTACCGCTGGCCCCTTCTCTGATGGAGCCCGCGAACCGGTACCCCCTTCCCCAGCGTCACGACCGGCGCTACGACGCGGCCCTCCACCGCGCAGGCCTAGCCTCAGCGGCAGCGGTACCTTTACCTACCATTTGCGAGGGGTCCGCCACGCTGGCAACGCCACCTACCTCGCCGAGTTGGCATCCGGTACCGCCCTCAAGCTCGTCCGTGACCACAGCAACAGGGCGGATCCGAACGCCTTCCAAGTCCGGCATCAAGGCGTGTTCCTCGGATGGGTCGCTCGGGAGATTGCCCGCCCGTTTGCCCTCGCCCTCGACGACGACTCCGCTCCGCTCGTGTTCACGCAGCTGAGAACCGGCCCCCGTTCCCTGCACTTCAGAACGGAACCGACCAACTTTCCCTCCACGACACGATCAGCTTGACCATCACGCTTGCCTCGGAATGACCGTTCGCGGCGCCCGGCCTGGTCGTCGTGCTGGCCCAAAGACTGTGCTGGCGACGCGTGCGATCATGTTGGTCGCTGGCGTGGAAGGGGAGGTGTGGGATGGCGGGGGTATGGGTGACGGTGTGTCTGCCGGCCGAGGCGGCGGATGACGTCCAGGGGGCGCTTGCTCGGGCTGTCGCGCCTTTCTACATCGACACGGACGACAATCCCGTGGAGCGTGGCATGTGGGACACGCGCCGTATCCAGGGCGGTAGTGACGGTCTGGGTTTCGCGGTCGCCCCCGGCTACGAGGGCGACCCGCGACTCATCCATGACGACCCCGGGCATGACGGCGGGCTACGTCCGAGCGTTCCGGGCGTGTGTGCCGGGGGACCGCGGGCCCTGCTGGACTTCTCCCAGCCGCACCTCGCGTCCGAGCGCGCTGCCGCCGCGTCCTGGGACTTGTGGCACAGCCTGGTCGCCCTTCACCCGCCGGCCGCTTCCCTGGCGAGTTTCGTGGAGCGCTGGCGGAACGATCCTCAGGCATTTCCGGGTGACCGGTGGGGGGACGAGATGCTCGCCGCCTACCGGGCCCAGCCGCTGATCGCGGCATACCTGGACCACCCCTTCAGCCTCCGGATGGGCTTTCTGGCCTTTTTCGGACACGACGATCCGGAAGAACACCCTGTCATCGGCTACCAGGGAACGCGCGCCGAGTACATCGGTCGCTTCACCTCCCCGGATCCGATGGAGACGGACGTGCTCACCGTGGACGGCTGGTGGCTGGAAGGCGGCAGTTACGTCGTCCACGCCTCGTGCCACCCGGACCATTGCCCTCATGACCGTCCGGAACCTGTGTGGCCGGGTAGCGAGGCGTACCTCGCAGGCCTTCCCGGGGACACGATCCTCGTCCGGCTCCGCTGCCACGCCTGACCCGCGCGCGGTCGAACCTGCGGCCACTGATCCTGCCGGTGATCCGTGTCGCCGCCGCCGACCATGAGGCGTGGGTGCGTACTTGGGTCGCTATCGCCCTGGATCGCTTCCCCCGGCCGGAGGCGTGCCCCGATCTGGGGACGGTGACGGTCCTTGAACGGCTCGACCAGGGCCCGGACGCGTATGTGCGCGAGGAGGCGCTTGCAGCCCTCCAGCGGCTGCGCGGAGCGGGCGGCGGGCGCCACCAGTTGGCCAAGCGCCAGGCTGCCGGCTGAGTGGCGCGCGTCGCCTACGGGTAGGCGGTCTTTCCTTGCGGCGCACCGGGCCGGAATCTAGCCTGCACGGATGCAGGCAGAGCCACACGGCACGATGCACGGCTGGATCTGGCGTGTGAATCTGCTGCCGTTCGTCGAGACGATTGCTGAGCTTATCCGGTGCAGGGTCGATGACGGCGCGCTCACCGCCAGCATCGAGCGCTCTGACGCCGACGACGACAGCTGGTTCACGTTCGTCCTGGACGGGCAGCCCCGTGTCGAGATGCGCTTCGCGCGCACTCGCACGGATGACACGGTGCTGGGCGACGTGGAGTTGAACGGCATCGACGAGCCACTCGAGATCAGGATTGCTCTGTTGCTGGACGTCTGCAACCGATACCGACTGAGACCCGAGGCCGGTTGATCTAAGCCCAACGTCCACGCTCAGCACTCCTGCTGCGGGAGCAACCCCAGGGCCACACCGTTGATGGCTCATCACACGATTCGCGGCCGTAGCGCCAGTGCCTGGACGGAGTTCGCCCGCCGGGTCCAGCGTTGCAGCACGGCGGCACGCTCGTCCTCGCTGGGGCTGAGCACCTGGGTCATGGATGATGGCGTGGTGTTGGTCCATGTGGAAGCAGCAGGGCAGGGTCCGTCGGGGTCTGTGTGGGTACGGGCGCGTTCCCGGATCGGCACCGTGGTGGCGCTGTGGAAGGGCGAACCGGTAGACGTGGGCGGTCAGCACCGTGTCGAGTGGACCGGCGATGAGGACATCGCGTGGCAGGTCAACACCTGGCCGGCCTTCACCGCCGCGCCCGAGCCGAGCAGTGAGGGCGACCAGATCACCTTTCGCGGCCAACTCGACCTGACCGAGGACGGAGCGGCTTTCCTCAACATGGGAGAGGTAGCGATTCTGTTCGACCTCGCGGACCCGCCACCGCCTCGGGACGCGGACGCCACGTGGGTGGACGTCCGCGTCGCTCGGGACAGCGTCACCCTGTGGCCCTACCACCTGTGACAACACCCTTCCGGGGCGCCCAGCGGTCAGTGATCACGGCGGCGCGGGTTTCGGCACGTGACGGGCGGGCTGCCCGGCCACGGGCCAAACGCCTGCACAGCACGGGGCACGCCTGTCCAGGTTGCGGATCCGCCCCCATCTCCGGCACTCCCGGCCCCACCACCCACTGACCCGGGAGAATGCCTCGTATGAGTACCGCCACCCCCGCCTCTGCTGTCCCTGACCTCGCTGCTGGGTCGGCTGTGCTGCGTCCTGATCAGCAGGCGGGTCTGGATCGTGCGGTGCGGCATCTGCATCGTCCGGGCACGCGGGGCTTGTACGTCTCCGCGTGCGGTACGGGTAAAACCCTGGTCGGCATCCGCCTGGCCGACAGCCTGGGGTCGCGGTTGACGCTGGTGGTGGTGCCGACGCTGGATCTGATTGCGCAGACCGCGCTGGCCTGGCGGAGGGACGGCCGGGCCGAGGCGATGGTGGCGGTGTGTTCGATGGACACCCGGGCCCACCCAGGTCTGGCGGAGGCGAATGTCGGCTCGACCGGGGATGCCGCCGGCCTGGCGGTGGTGCTGTCGGCGGTCGGCACCGGTGTCCTGAACGCGGTGACGGTGTTCTGTACCTACGACTCTCTGGACAAGATCGAGGCGGCGCAGCGCACCGGCCGCGCGGTGCCGCCGTTCGATCTGGCGATCATGGACGAGGCGCACCGTATCGCCGGCCGTGCGGACAAGAAATGGGCGGCCGTCAACGACAACGCCCGCATCAAGGCCGACCGCCGCCTCTACATGACCGCCTTTCCACGCATTTTTGGCGGTCCGGATCTGGCGGAGTCCGCGGACGTACGCCGCCCGCGCCGCCGACGGCTGGCCGAGCCGGATGTGGATGCGTCGGCGAATTCCATGGACTCCGAGCCGGTCTACGGCAAGAAGATCTTCGAGTATCCGCTCGCTCAGGCGGTCGCCGACGGGGTGCTGGCGGATTACCGGGTGATCGTGCCGACCATCAGCGACGAGGAGCTCCGCACTCGCCTGAACCTGCCCACCACGGCCGGGGGAGGGGATGCGCTGCGCACCACTGCCCTGCACCTGGCGGTGCTGAAGACCATGGCCGAGCACGGCCTGAAGCGGGTCCTGGTGTATTTCCAGCTCGTCGCTGACGCGAAGAGGTTCACGCGCGAGCTCGGCCACACCCTGCGCCTGCTGCGCACCACCGCCCCTAAGCTGTGCCCGGACCTCGACCCGCTGACGCTGTACGTCGATGGCGACCACACCCCCGCGGAGCGTGCCGAGGTCTTCGCCCGTTTCGCCCAGGCCCCGTGCGCGATCATGACGAACGCCAAGGTCGTCGCGGAGGGCGTCGACATCCCCAGCGTCGACGCGGTCGTCTTCGCCGATGTCTCCCGCAGCGTCATCCGTGTCGTCCAGGCCCTCGGCCGCGCCCTGCGCCAGCCCGCCCAGGCGGGCAAGGTCGCCAGCCTGATCATCCCCGCCTACATCCCACCGGCCGCGGACCCGGCCGACATCCTCGGAACGGCCTACGAGCCGGTCTGGGCGATTGCCACTGCGCTGGCCAGCCACGACCACCGCATCGCCGAGCGTCTCCCGAACAAGACCAGCCGCCTCCCGCAGGAGACCCGCGAGCTGATCGCGCACCGCTGGCACTTCGACTTCACCGTCCAGCCCGAACGCATCGCCCGCGCCATGGACCTGGTCTCCTTCGACCCCCGCGCCGCCGAATCCCGCCCCCGCCGCGAAGGTCTCGCCTCCGCCCAGGCCTTCCACGACGACCACGGCCACCTCGACGTCCCCGCCGACTACACCGACCCCACCGGCTACAACCTCGGCGCCTTCATCACCGGCATGCGCGACGCCCGCCGCACCGGCCGCCTCAACCCCCACGACCCCGCCGACGCCGCCTGGATCACCGAACTCGACGCCCTCGACATGATCTGGGACAAACACGACGCCGCCTGGCGCGCCCAGCTCACCACCGCCGCCGACTACCACGCCGCGCACGGCCATCTGGCCATCCCCGTCACCGCCCCCGGTGGCGCCTTCCTCGCCGAACAGCGCTCGCTGGCCGCCAACGGCCGGCTCGACCCGGTCCGCGCCGCCGACCTCGACGCCATCGACCCCCACTGGCGGCTGCCCCACGGCCCCGACTGGCACCGCAAATACCACCTGCTCCGCGCCCACCTCGCCGCCGGCCACAACCCCGGCGACCTCCACTCCGACATCGTCATCGGCACGGTAAAGATCGGCCGCTGGCTCCACCGCCAGCTCACCACCTTTACCACCCTCGACCCCGGCCAGCAGGAGCTCCTGACCGGCCTCGGCCTGACGCCGGCCACCAACCCCCTCAAGGCCCCTTCCAGGGCCCGCCGGACCTTCGCCCAGACCGTCCAGCTCTTGGAGCTGTTCATCGTCCGGGAAGGCCGGCCCCCCACCGCCCGCGAGGAGATCCTCGTCGACGGCGACACCGTCAAGATCGGCCCTTGGCTTGCCAAGGCCCGCACTAAGCACCGCGCCGGACAGCTCCCCGCCGACCACGCCACCCTGATCGCCTCACTGTTCGACGGCGACTGGACCGACGACACGACCCCCGTCATCAAGTTCGCCTGAGGGGTGTTCACGAATGGGGCGGGCCAGGCGGGACAGAGGCGGTTGGACATCGCTTCCCAGTTAGCCGAAGATCGTTTCCCGCGGCTGGGGCGGCCACTCGATAGGAGTGGAGTCGGGGCGGCCACGCAAGGCAGAGTGGGACGGTGAGTGAACTGTGGGCCCGTACCTTGACGTGGGCAGACGTGGATCCGGCTCGACATCCGTTCGAGATGGACGAGGTTGCGGCGGAGGAATTGGTGGGCCTTGTTGCGCCCTTGCTGCCCAGCGCTGATGTCGCTCGTGAGGATCGCTGGCGTGCGCTGCATCCCGTCACCGAGTTTCTGGTGGGCCGGTACGGCCGATGGGCTTGCGGATGGAACTGGTCGGTCGGTGAGGGTGACGTCGACGGAGGCGTCGTCGAGGTGTGGTGCTGTTCATCCGACTCCGTGACGACCCCGGATGGGACTGCCCCGCTGGTTGTTGCGGCCCTTCAGGAATGGCGTGGCTGGCTGAAGGACCTGGCGGAACGGTTCGCGGACCTGGCTCCGCCGGAGAACACCCCGGTGACTGAGACGGATCACTGGTACTGGGAGCGAGCATGCACCCGCCTGGTCACCGTAGTGGCTGACCGCACCCAGGCCGAGAGCGGCTGGTACGGGCACTGCATGCAAGTCCTCCGATGGTTCCTCGCCTACAGCGGCATCGACGAGGGCCGGGCCGAGGAGATCGTCGAGAACGCGGTAGGCGGCCGGTTCGGCAGTTGGATCGCGCCTGACGTCCGGTGGTCGACGCTGTGAGCTCGCGGTTCGCCAGAGGCGTGGGCGAAATCAGATGACTTTCGGGCCCGGCCAACCGAAGGACAGCCTCGCCGACTGGCTGCGCATCCGGGCGGAGATCTCCTGGCCATCCTGGCGCGGCGCATCCCCCGCCTCTGGGCCACCGGCCCGCGACGGCTTCCGCGACTTCTTCATGGCGATGCGAGGCGGCCGGGACAGCGAGGGAACCGCCCGGGTCCTGACCGCCCTCGACGTGGCCTTCGCCGACGCGGAGCAGTGCAGGACGCTGACCTTCGCCCTCGTGGCGAAGTGGCAACGGACCGTGCTGGGCCGCGACCTCGTCGGTTTCCGCATGATGCCAGCCTTCGCGAAGGGCGGACGGGAGCGCTACGGCCTCGCCCCCGACACACAGGCACGATTCGAGCGCTGTCTCTCCGAGAGCGCTCAACCGAATCTGCCCCTCCCCTCACGCGCCGCCCGGACCTACCTCGACATCCTCTTCTTCCATCCGTTCGAGGACGGCAACGCCCGCGCGGCCATGCTGGCGTTGGCCTTCATCCTGGCACGCGAAGGCGTCCTCCTCGACCAGGTGCATCCGCTTCAGACCACCCGCTGGGCCGACGACGCCGAAGGCGCGGCCGATCTGGCCGTGCTGCTCGAAATCCTGATCACCGCGGCGGAAAGCCGTCTGTCCCACGGGAGGCCGACATGAACGAACGCGACGTCCTGCTCAACGAACTCGTGCAAGAGCTGCGCCCGATGTCAGAGGGCATCGAATGGTTCGACGGCCTCAGCCAGGAAGAGCAGTCCGAGGTACTGCTGCTCCTGCGCCATCACTGCGTCCAGGCGCGCGTCGTCGCCCAGGACGCGACGGAGAGCATCCGTCGTGCCGGGCTGCGCCCGACGCATACGCCCGCAGTGCTGATCTCACGAGGCCGGATCGACGACACCACCCTCGTCACTCAGTTCGAACAACCGTCCGACTGATTCACGCGCCGGTGAGGGCCTGTCGGTTGATGGGGATCTTCGATTCCCCTGGGCCGCTCTCATTCGCCACTTGGTTGCTTACTCAACAAGCGTGATCATGTCGGTATGACTCAACCTGGCCGGTCCCGGCAGCCGCTCCAGCCCGATCCCGAGCTGTACCCCGATGTTGCAGCCGCGGGGAGTCTCCGTGCAGCGCTGGCCCAGTGCGCCGCCGAAAACAACCTGAACGTTGGTGAGGTTCGGTCCTCGTCTGACGGTTCGTCGCTCATCCACGCAGGGATCACCAGCCGCAACCCACGGCTGGACCGATTCAGCGTGGACCTCGGATCCGCGCAGCGGGTGTTCCTCATCGCCGCGTGGGGTCAAGGCGTGAATCTCACCAACGGCTCCACCAGCGACCTCACTGAGCTCGCCGAAGCGGCAGCGGCCTGGCACGCAGGCGTCACGCTGGCCGAACTGCAGACCGCGGCACCGTTCCTGCAAGTCAGCGCCCTCGCTTCGGCCCACGAACGCGGTCCTGAGTATGCCGTGGCAGAGAAGTGGCGTCGGTACCTGACACCGGACCTCTACGAGGACCTGGAAATGCTCCGTGCAGCGCACGCCGAGCCCAGGCTGAGGACGCTCTTTCCTTTCACCAGCCACGGGGCGCTGATGTTCAGCAGATGCACCGGGTTCCCATTCTCCCAGGACGTCTCGGCGATCTACCCGCTCGGTGACCGCCGCTATGCGGTCCATCACCGCGGCGAGCCATTCTCGCGCGAACCCGGCTACACCGCCCAGGAAGCCGCAGCGGTGGTCGTCGCCCGCATGCCGGAGATCTGGGGGCCGACGGTCGCAGGGACCCAGCACGACCTGCGTGACCATGAGAGCCATTGACCTCACAACCGAACGCTGCAGACTGGGAAATCAATACGAGCAGATCTGTCCCCCCTGAGCGGGGGGTGGGGAATTTCAAAGAGTGAGCTTTTTCAGCGGGGCCACCGATCGGGTGACGGCCGCCTGGTCGGAGATCGGTGCAGAACGGACGAGGCTCCTCGGCGGTTGAGCGAGATGTCTGACGTCTCAACTCTGCAGCCGGGGAGCCTCGTTGGTTACGTATCCTGCCGCACTGGACCTGCCTCACGCGCTGGTTGAGTGGGTGACGATGCTGATCGTCACCCGGGAGGGTGACCGACGCTGCAAGCTCCGGCCCTCGCAGCGGGCCCTGGTCGCGCTGGTGTATCTGCGCAAGCACGACACGCTCGCGCAGATTGCGGCCGGATTCCGGATCAGCGTGGGCACCGCCCACGCCTACGTGCACGCGGTCATCGACCTCCTGGCCCACCGCGCGCCGGGCTTGACCCGCGCCCTGCGCGAGACGGACACGGAGTACGTACTGGTGGACGGCACGCTCGCCGAGTGCGACCGGGTCGGCGACGGCCGCGCCGACTACTCCGGCAAGCACCGCCGCCACGGTGTGAACCTGCAGGTCATCACCGGCCCGCAGGGGGAGATCGTGTGGATCTCCCGGGCTCTTCCGGGCCGCACTCACGACCTGACCGCGGCCCGCATCCATCGCATCGTGGCCACCTGCGTCCGCCTCGGCATCCCTGCTCTGGCCGACCTGGCCTACCTCGGCGCCGGCGGCACCTTCGCCACGCCGACCAGACGCCCGCCCCGCAAGGAGCTCACCGCCCGGCAAAGATCGCTGAACCGGGCGCACGCCCGACTTCGGTATCCCGTCGAACGCGGCATGGCCACCCTCAAACGCTCGCGCATCTTCCGTCACGCCCGCTGCAGCCCCTACCGCCTGTCGTCAGCAGCGAAAGCCATCCTCACCCTGGAGAGGCAACGCTGAAAAAGCTCACTGTCTGACCCACAACCTCACGCATCGCCGCTAGCCATCGGTTAGTTCAAGAATCAATCGAACCGTGGACACCTGCCCCATCGCTTGTGCCCCGACCTTCCAGCGTGGCCAAGTCCGCAGCAGCGGAGCGTGCCTCGGCGGCACCAATGCGGTGATAAATGCTTATAGCTTCCCGGAGGTGGTCAAAGGCACTTCCCCTCGCGTCGGCTTGTGCTTCGCAGTGGGCGATGCCCTCTAGCGCCCGAGCCTCTTCCAGAGCGTCTCCCACCCGACGCGCGAGATTCAGAGCCTGCCGGTACCGGGCAAGGCTCTCCTGTGGCTGGGCGGAGGCAGCCAGCAGTGCGCCGATACCGTTCAGGGCCTCAGCCTCACCAGGGAGGTTGCCGAGGGTGCGGTGGAGTTCAAGGGCCTGCTCCAGCAGGTCGGCCGCCGCCGGGAAATCACCAGTCAGCCGCCGCACTGCCGCGAGCTCTGCCAGGGCGTACGCCTCGCCGATGCGGGTGCCCAGGGCGCGGTGGAGTTCCAGGGCTTGCTCCAGCAGGTCGGCCGCCGCCGGGAAATCACCAGTGAGCCGCCGCACCACTCCCAAGTTCCCCAGAGTGGAAGCCTCGCCAAAACGTTTGCCGAGGGTGCGGTGGAGTTCCAGGGCTTGCTCGAGAAGGTCTGCCGCCGCCCGATAGTCCCCAGTCAGCCGCCGCACCACTCCCAACTTTCCCAAGGTCTCAGCCTCACCGTGCCGGTCGCCGAGGGTGCGGTGGAGTTCCAGGGCCTGCGCGAGCAGGTCTGCCGCCGCCCGATAGTCACCAGTCGACCGCCGCACCACTCCCAGGTTCGCCAAGGTCTCAGCCTCACCGTGGCGGACGCCGAGGGCGCGGTGGAGTTCCAGGGCTTGCTCCAGCAGGTTGAGCGCCGCCGGGAAGTCACCAGTCAGATGCTTCATCCTGCCGAGTTCCGCCAGGGCGTGCGTCTCACCCTCCTGGTCGCCGTGGAATCGGTAATGCGTCAGGGCTTGTTCCAGCAGATCGGCCGCCGCCGGGTAGTCACCAGTCAGCCGCCGCACTGCCGCGAGTTCTGCCAGGGCGTACGCCTCGCCGATGCGGGTGCCCAGGGCGCGGTGGAGTTCCAGGGCTTGCTCCAGCAGGTCGGCCGCCGCCGGGAAGTCACCAATCAGCCGCCGTATCACGCCGAGCTCTGCCAGGGTCTCAGCCTCACCACGTTGGTCGCCGAGGGCGCGGTAAAGGGTTAGGGCCTGCTGGAGCGATTCGACCGCAGCCGGATAGTCGTCGATTAGCCGCCGTGCCACCCCGTGCCCTCTTAGGGCCTCGGCCTCACCGTGGCGGTCGCCGTGGTGGCGTGCGGAAGTAGCGGCGAGTTGCTGCAGCGTGATGGCAAACTGCCAGGGACCTTCGCGCGTGAGGAAGGTGATCACTGCCGTGACCAATCGGTTGACTCGGCGATGCTGGCCCTGTGCAGCGGCGTACCTGACGCAGGCGAGAATGTTGGGACTTTCGGTGCGCAGCCAGTTCAGGGATTGCGCAGAGTTGGTCAGCTTGGGTGTGTACGAATCCCTCGGTTTACGGGACAGGCTGAGCCGTTCGTTGATTGTCGCCCTTTTGCTCTGGCGTGGGGCGGAGCCGGTGACGTGTTGGTCAGCGGTTTCGGCGACGTGCTGGTAGTAGTTCAGTAGCCGTTCCATGGCGTGCTCGCGGTCCTTGGCGGGGTCCTGTTGCGCCAGAGTTTGTGCGTAGGCACGTACCAGGTCGTGGAAGCGGTAACGGCCAGGGGCGGGCTCGTCGATGAGGTGGTCGGCGCAAAGCGCCTGCAGGTGGCGGCGGGCTTGCGGCAAGGGTATGTGATTGATTGCAGTAGCGGCGTAAATGTCAATGTCCGAGCCGGGGTGTAGACCGAGGCGTCGAAATAGGCGCTGCTGATCATCGGACAGGTCGCGGTACGAGAGATCGAAGGCGGCGGCCACCGCGCGGTCGCCCGCTGCGAGTTCGCTCAACTGGTCCTGTAGGTCGGAGAAGGCAGCGGTGAACTGGGCAATGTTCCAGGCAGGGTGGTGGGCCAGTCGGCTGGCGAGTAGAGAGATCGCCAACGGCAGGTAACCGCACAACCGGACTGCCTCGGATATTGCTCCGGCGTCGGCCCCAGTTGCGTTGCGGCGGGCGAGTCGGCTGAACAGCAACTCAGCTTCTGCCGGAGGCAGTGTGTTCAGGGGCAGCGGTACGGCGTTATCAACAGCGACCAAGCGCCGGCGACTGGTGACCAGGACCAGGCATCCGTCGTACGCAGGTAACAGGGGCTCGATCTGGGCATGGGTGGCTGCATCGTCCAGGACCAGCAGCACCTTTTTGCCCGCGAGATGGTCACGCCAGAGCGCAGCACGTTCATCGAGCCCATCGGGGATTTGCTGTGGGGCGATGCCCCGCGAGGCAAGGAGAGCGGCAAGGACGTCCGAAGGGTCGGCGGGGTCCTGGCCGGGGGTGTGACTGTGCAGGTCGACGAACAACTGTCCGTCCGGAAAGCGGGAGGCGAGCAAGTGGGCGGCGCGGGTAGCCAGAGCGGTTTTGCCCACCCCGGGCATACCGTCGATGGTGTGGATGGCCAGGACCTGGGCCGGTCCGGCCGCAGCCAGGATCCGGTCCAGTTCGGCCTGGCGACCCGTGAACGCGGCGACATCGCGCGGTAGAGTCCGCGTCACTACCAGAGCCGTTGGCGCCGCGTGGTAGTGGTTCTCCTGCTTGGCGTGGTCACCGACCACGAACGCTGCCGAGCCATTGAAGGTGCTACTGGAAACGCCTTTAGGGGTGTGCGGAGTGGGGGTGGTCACGTGCCTATCCGAACGTGTTGTTCTGCGTGTTGTGATCTCCGACCTGCAGTGCCGTCGGTCCGTTGAAGGTATTGCCGGATATTACTCCGGAGTTGCCGGGGGGCGAGTATTGCTCGACTATGGCGCGCAGTTGGGCTGCCGACTGCTCCTGTTCGGCTCCACCTGCTGCTTCCAGCACCATGTGAATCCGGGTCTGCCAAGACACCTCTTCACGGATCCGTATCCGTTCTGCTTGTGCCGGGTCGCCGGACTGCAAGGCGGCAGCAGTCCGATTCAGGCGCTCAAGCTCTGTCTGTTCGCGTCCGCTGTCGTCCCGGCTGAACCAGCGCGCTACTGCCTGACGCAACCCGGCCCACGCGTCTGTCCCTGCCGCCTGCACAACGGCACTGCCGCCAGCAGCAGCCAGCGCGGTCAACGCCTGCTCCAGCATCCCCTGCCCCCGATCGCTGCCCTGCCAACACGGTAGCGACGTCAGCTGCATAAATCCTTAAGAACTGCTCGGCCGCCTCGCCGACCTCAAGCGCCAGGCCACCCACCACCTGGCCGTCCTCGACGACGACGAAACCGTCATCGAAGATGCCGTCCGTGCAATCGCGGAACCGTGATAGTGAACCGTTCCGGGTTCGGTACAAGGCCACGTAGTTAAGGCTTGTCGGCGCAGGTCAAGAGGGCTTTGAAGACCCTGGCGTGAGGCGAGGGGACCCCTGGTATATCTCGGGAGTCCGCCAAGACATCTCAAGGTTCAGAGGTCCCCTTGCCGTTCCGGTATTCCACCGCGCCCGCTTCGGAGGGACCGGGTCCTGTGGCCGATGCGTTCACCGCCGGCCACTTGGGCGAGCTGACGAGATACGTCCCGTTTGACCTGGTCGATGCGGTGCTGGCGGAGACCGGTCGTGTCCAGAAACGGTTGCGGTTACTTCCCTCGCGAGTCGGGGCCTACTTCCTGCTGGCGCTCGGACTGTTTCCCCACCTGGGGTATGTGCGCGTGTGGGGCATGCTGACCAGTGCGCTTCCCGATGCGGCACGGGTTTCGGAGAAGGCTCTGCGGGATCTGCGCCACCGGATCGGTGTCCCGCGTCAAGTAACTGGCAGGTTTTCGGGTTCGGGAAAGTTGGGGACGAGAAAGTCGGCGGCGCCGGTGTGGACGTCGTGGGGGCGGTTCCAGGCGAGTGCCTCGTGCGGGGCGGACGGTGTTGTACTCGGTCCGGTAGTCCTCGGCGTGGCGGACCAGGTCGAGGGCGTCGGGGTATCTCCTCGAGAAACAGCTTCTCGTACTTCAGCGAGCCGAAGCCGCGCTCGCGTGAGCCGTTCTGCCCCGGCGTTCGGACCCGGGTGCGGACGTGCCGCAGCTCGGGGCGGGTGGCGATGAACGCCTCGAACCGGAACGAGCGGAACGGTCCGCCGTTGTCGGTGACGATCGTGACCAGCGGTTGCACCGCGCCGTCGGCGTCCCGTGGGGCAAGCTGTGCCAGCGGCCTGCTGGCCAGCCGCGCAGCTTCTGCCAGGGCAAGCTCGACGGCGGCGATCGCGTCGTGCTGGTTTGCGGTGGGCGAGATGTGCCAGCCCAGTTCGTACTTCGACCAGTAATCGCGGCAGCCGGCCAGCCGCCAGGTGCCGCCGGCGGTGGTCTCGAACTCGGAGAAGTCCAGCTGCCAGACCTGGTTCGGGCCGATCGGCTCGCTGGCGAACGCCGCCTTGCGCCGCGCCGCGAGCTGCCGACGTTCGCGCTGGTAGTTCGCCTCCAGCAGCAGACCCTCGTCGCGCAGCAGCCGTAGCACGGTGGCCTGCGAGACCCGATGGCCGTCCCATCGGCACATCGCCCACACCTTGCGATGCCCCCACGCCGGATGCGCGAGGGCGTGCCGACGGGCGGTGTCCCGGACCTGCTCGCGGGCCGGACGCGGCCACGCCCCCCGCGGCTCGGCATCGCGGCGGGCACGGGCCTGATGGCGGCGCCAGGTCCGCTCGGGCACGCCGATCAGACGGCAGAACCTCGCGGTCGGCATGCCCGCATCGACGCGGATCACCTCGAGGTCCTCGAAGGGCCCGGCCGGCCCTCCGCGGACTTCTTCCACACCCGCAACTCGACCGCGGCCTCGCCCAGCGCCTGCGTCAAGTCGGCGACTTGGGCCTCGAGCTGCTGTTCACGGCTGCTCGGGCCGGACCTCCCCGCCGCCAGCCCGGCCCGGCCGGACTCCAGGAACTGGCGCTTCCAGTTCCCGACCGACTGCTCGGACACCTTCGCCCGCCGCGCGGCCTCGGCAACGGTCATCTCACCGGCCAGGATCGACAGCACGATCCGGACCTTCTCCTCCGGCGGCACCGCCGGCGGTCTCACCATGATCGATCAGACTCCTTCACGGGACAGGACCCGCAAGAAACGAGCCCTGCCACAAAGTCTGACGCGCGACAAACGCGCCGTGCACCCTGCTGGGAGTGACGGCTAGGTGTATTGCCCCGTGAGGTTAGGAACGCGGCTGGCGGGTGGTTGGCCCTTCAGCGCGGTGTGTCCGCGGTGGTGATTGTAGGTGTGCAGCCAGG
>NZ_JARAVM010000005.1:0-325014 GCF_033792735.1 Streptomyces sp. PA03-3a | reverse complement strand
GCCGACGGCGGCGGGGCCGCGCGGGCGGCCCGGACTGCCGCCGGGTCACCGCGGAGGCCCGCCGCCACACCGGCGTGGGAGCCGGCGGCCCCGCACCGGTCGCGGGCTGTGCCGCTACGCGGCGCCGTGGGCCGGGGCGATGTCCTCGATGCGCCGGGCCAGCCCGAAGTCCCGTTCCGTGAGCCGGCCGCCCGCCGCGTGCGTGGTGACGGCGACGGCGACCGACTGGTAACCCAGCGTCAGGTCACTGTGGTGGTTCAGCTCGTCCTGGATCTGCGCGATGTGCATCACGAGGACCGCCGCCGGGATGTGCGGCAGCCGGTATGTGCGCCGCAGGCTCATTCCGTCCTCGGAGAGGGACCATCCGGGCAGCTCGGCGAGGCGGTCCTCGATCTCCTTGTGCGACAGGGGCTCGGCGTAGGGTGACATGGTTTCATCGTGGCACCGCATACCCTGCGGAGCCATGACTGAGATCGCGGGAAATGGAACGGGCGCGGCGCTCCGGGTCGCGGTGGTCACCGGGGCCGGGTCCGGCGTCGGGCGGGCGGTGGCACGCGAACTGGCGGCCTCGGGCTGGGCCGTGGCCCTGGCCGGCCGGCGTGAGGAGGCGCTGCTCCGTACCGCCGAGGGACTGCCGGACGAGGCGGTCGCGGTCATCCCGACGGACGTCACCCGCCCGGAGGCGGTGGCGGCGCTGTTCGCCGCCGTGGGCGCCCGCTTCGGCCGCGTCGACCTGCTGTTCAACAACGCGGGCACAGGCGCGCCCGCCGTTCCGCTGGACGAGCTGACGTACGAGCAGTGGCGTGCCGTCGTCGACGTCAACCTGACCGGGGCGTTCCTGTGCGCACAGGCCGCCTTCCGGGCCATGCGCGCGCAGCGGCCGCAGGGCGGGCGGATCATCAACAACGGGTCGATCTCCGCGCACGCGCCGCGGCCGCTGAGCGCGCCGTACACGGCGACCAAGCACGCCGTCACCGGGCTGACGAAGTCCCTGTCGCTGGACGGCCGCCCCTACCGGATCGCCTGCGGCCAGATCGACATCGGCAACGCGGCCACGGAGATGACGGAGCGGATGGCCGCCGGGACCCTTCAGGCGGACGGGCGGCTGACGACCGAACCCCGGATGGACGTCGACGACGTGGCCCGGACCGTCGCGCACATGGCCTCGCTCCCGCTGGAGGCGAATGTGCAGTTCGCGACGGTGATGGCGACGAACATGCCCTACATCGGGCGCGGTTGAGGGCACCGCGGAGGAGAGGGCCGAGGGGAACGGCCACGCGCACGGCCGGAGTCGGGGGCCGGCCACAGCCACCCACGGCCGGATTCGACCACTTCACCCCCGAAAATGGTCAAGTCCGAAATACGTCCCATAGGACTGCTTGCGTCGCGTTACGTTGCGGCATGCTCTCCAAGCACCACCGCGACGTATGGTCAGAACCACCCGCAGACGAAGTCGGGTTTGAGGCCGGGACCCCCGAGCCGGAGACCGAGCTGATAGCGCTGCCCGGTCCCGTGTTCGTCGATTCCAGCGGGAGACGGGCCCGCGCGGTACGCAGGGCCGGCTGGCTGGTCGGCGCGGCGTGCTCCGTCTACACGGCGGCGCTGGCGCTCAGCCTCTCCGGCGCGACGCCGATCGCGCCGAAGACGCTGCTGCCGCTGCCGGGGGTGCCGAGCACAGCGCCGGACGACGCGGGCTCCTCGGGGACGGGAGAACTCGACGAACCGGCCGACCAGGCCGCACCCCCGGCGACGGCGGGCTTCATCCGGGCGGGGGCGGCGGCCGCGCCGTCCCCGTCCGGGGCGGTCCGCCTCGTGTCCTCCCCCAGTCCCAGTGCCTCCGCGACCAAGCGCCCGGCCAAGGGCGGCGGGGTCCCCGGCACCCCGCGGGCGACCGCGGGCAGCCCGGCCGCCCCGACCCCGACCGCCGGCGCGACCGCGACCGAACCGGTCGCGTCCGGCTCCCCTTCGGCGCAGCCCAGCGCCTCCGCGTCCCCCGCACCGGGTGTCTCCGACGCCCCGGTCGACCAGCAGCCGCAGGGCGGACAGTGACCGCCCTGCGCCCCCGCCTCGTCATACCCCTGCTCGCCCTCGTGATGCTCGTGTGCGTCCTGCTGCTCGGCGGCTACGTACGCGGCGACTTCGAGGCCGACCACCGGGTCCACCCGCCGGTCTCGGCGGACAAGGTGCCGGAGGCGGTACTGGAGGGCGGCCCGGTGGTCGACGCCACCGGCGACAGGCCCCGCTCGTACCGCACCCCGGACCGCACGATCGCCCTCACCTTCGACGACGGACCCGATCCGGTCTGGACGCCGGAGGTGCTCGACGTGCTCAAGCGGCAGCACGTGCGCGCCACCTTCTTCGTGACGGGCGGCATGGCCGCCCGTCACCCGGGGCTGATCCGGCGGATGGTCGCCGAGGGCCACGAGATCGGCGTGCACACCTTCTCCCACCCCGACCTGGTGTACCAGTCGCCGGGGCGGATCGACCGGGAGCTGTCCCAGACCCAGCTGGCGCTCGCGGGGGCCGCCGGCATCCACACCTCCCTGTTCCGTCCGCCCTACTCCTCGACCGCGGACGCGCTGGACGACCTGTCCTGGCCGGTCGTCCAGCGGGTCGGCCGGCAGGGCTACGTGACCGCCTTCATCGACCGCGACGCCGAGGACTGGCGGCGGCCCGGCGTGCAGGCGATCGTGGACGCCTCCGTGCCGGCGGAACCGGGCCAGGGCGCGATCGTGCTCATGCACGACGCCGGCGGCGACCGCTCGCAGACCGTGGCGGCGCTGGACCGGCTGATCCCGCTGCTCAAGGAGCGCGGCTACCGCTTCGACACCGTGGGCGGAGCGGTCGGCGCCACGTCCACCAACGGCAAGGTCACCGGCTCGGAACTGTGGAAGGGACGGGTCTTCGTCGCCGCGGTGGAGCTCTCCGAGGCCGCCGTGCCGGCGCTGGCCGTCGTGCTCGCCGGGGTGGGCCTGCTGGTCCTGGCCCGGTTCGCCGCCATGCTGGTGCTGGCGCGCCGGCACGCGCGACGGCGGCGGGCACCCGGCTTCGCCTGGGGGCCGGCGGTCACCGAACCGGTGAGCGTCATCGTGCCCGCGTACAACGAGAAGGAGTGCATCACCCACACCGTGCACTCCCTCGCCGCGAGCGACCACCCCGTGGAGATCGTGGTCGTCGACGACGGCTCGACCGACGGCACCGCCGACATCGTCGAGGCCCTGGACCTGCCCGGCGTCACCGTCGTGCGGCAGCCCAACAGCGGCAAGCCCGCGGCCCTCAACAACGGTGTGGCGCACGCCCGGAACGACCTCATCGTGATGATGGACGGCGACACGGTCTTCGAACCGGCCACCGTCCGCGAACTGGTGCAGCCCTTCGGCGACCCCCGGGTCGGCGCGGTCGCCGGCAACGCCAAGGTCGGCAACCGCACCCGGATGATCGGGCGCTGGCAGCACATCGAGTACGTGATGGGCTTCAACCTCGACCGCCGCATGTACGACCTGCTGCGCTGCATGCCCACCATCCCCGGCGCGTGCGGCGCCTTCCGGCGGGACGCGCTGCGCGACGTCGGTGGCATGAGCGACGAGACCCTCGCCGAGGACACGGACGTCACGATGGCGATGCACCGGGCCGGCTGGCACGTGGTGTACGCGGAGAACGCCCGCGCCTGGACCGAGGCGCCGTCCTCGGTACGGCAGTTGTGGAAGCAGCGGTACCGCTGGAGCTACGGCACCATGCAGGCGATGTGGAAGCACCGCGGAGCGGTCCTGGACCGCGGGCACTCCGGGCGCTTCGGCCGGGTCGGGCTGCCGCTGGTCGTCCTCTTCCAGGTGCTCGCGCCGCTGCTGGCGCCGCTCATCGACGTGTTCGCGATCTACGGGCTGGTCTTCATGGACCCGTTTCGCACCGCGCTCGCGTGGGCGGGCGTGCTCGCCGTGCAGGCCGCGTGCGCGGCGTACGCCTTCCGGCTGGACGGCGAACCGCTGCGCGACCTGTGGCCGCTGCCCCTCCAGCAGGTGCTGTACCGGCAGTTGATGTACCTGGTGCTGCTGCAGTCCTGTGTGACGGCCGTCAACGGCGGCCGGCTGGGCTGGCACAAGCTGCGGCGCACCGGCGAGGTCGGCGCGCCGACCTTAGGCAGCGGCACCGCCGGCCGCGTCTGAACCCCCGTACCCTCCCGAGGAGTCGACCCATGCCCGAAGCACGCGAGGCGGGAGCCCCGGCGGCCCCGCCCCGGCCCGCCGACGGCGCCGGGACGCACATACCGGGTCCACGGGGCGCCGCCCCGGCCGCCGGCTCCTCCGGGAGCGGCGGCGGGGGCGGCGGCCGTGACCGCTACCTCGACCTGCTGCGCGCCCTCGCGCTGGTACGGGTGGTCGTCTACCACACCTTCGGCTGGGCCTGGCTGACCCTGGTCTTCCCGTCCATCGGCATCATGTTCGCCCTGGCCGGGTCCCTGGCGGCGCACTCCCTGCAGCGGCCCGCGCTGTCCGTGGTGCGCGGCCGGCTGCGGCGTCTGCTGGTGCCCTTCTGGCTGTTCTCCGCGGCCGTGAACGTCCTGATGCTGCTCCACGGCTGGCGGCCGCACTCCTGGCGCCGGATGCTGCTGTGGATCCTGCCGCTGGCGGACCCGCCCGGCACCGCCTGGGCCGAGCAGATCATCGCCCCGCTCTGGTACATCCGCACCTACCTGTGGCTCGTGCTGCTCTCCCCGTGGCTGCTCAAGGCCTTCCGGGCGGCGCCGCGGCCGTGTCTGGCGGCGTGCGGCGCACTCGTCGTCCTCGCCCAGTACGACCGGCTGCCGCTCGCCGAGCCGGCCCTCACTCCGGTGGTCGACCTCGTCACCTTCGCGGCCTGCTGGCTGCTCGGCTTCGCGCACCGCGACGGCCTGCTGGACGCCCTGCGGGCCCGCACGGTGGTCGCCGCGGCCGCGCTCTGCCTCGTCGCGGGCGGCTGGTTCGCGTACACCCACCCCACCGACGAGGGGATCGACCTCGGCGAGATCCCGCTGGCCCAGGCACTGTGGTCGGCCGGTTTCGTCCTCCTGCTGCTGCGCTTCCGGCCCCGCCGGATGCACCTGGTGCCCGGCGCGGACGGAGCGGTGGGACTGCTCAACGCCCGCGCCGTCACGGTCTACCTGTGGCACGAGGTCGCGCTCTTCGCCAGCGTCCCGCTGATCGACCTGATGTGGGACGTGCCCTTCTTCGAGGCCCATCTCCCGCTCGACGCGACCTGGTTCCAGTTCCTCACCGTCTGGCCGCTCATCGGCGCGGCCGTCGTGCTGGTCGGCTGGACCGAGGACCTCGCCTCACGGCGCCGGCCGCGCCTGTGGCCGGCGGGCGGCAGGAAACGCGGGCGGCGGGCCCGCGGCCGCGCCGCCGGGGCCCGCTGAGTCAGCGCGGCGCCCGGACGTCGTCCGCACCGGGAGCGGACCCCACCCGGTCCCGCCCGCCGAGCAGCAGGACGACGCCCGCCGCGCCGCCGAGCAGCCAGACCAGGAGCGTCGCCGCCGTCCGGCCGGGCACCAGGATGGCCGGGACGGCCACGAGCGTCCCCGTGAGCACGACCGCGGCCGCCCGCCGGACGGTGCCGCCCTGCGCCCATTCGGGGCGAAGCGGGCCCGAGCGCCGCCAGAGGGTCCACAGCGCCGCCCCGGCGGGGAGGACGGCGAAAGCGGCGAAGGGCAGGGGCAGCGGCTCCGGCGCCGCCCTCGCCGGCTGGCCCACGGTGCTGATCGCGCCCACGGCCCAGGCGTGCGGAGTCCTCGCGCTGGCCGCCGGGGAACCGGACACCGCCCTCGCGCACTTCCGCCAGGCGGCCACCCCGGCCCGTACCTCCGCCCCGCAACTCGCCCGCCTCCGCCTCTGGCAGGCCCGCGCCCTGCGCGCCTCGGGCCGTCCGGGCGCCGCCGCCGAGGCCCCACGCCTGCTGCGCCCGGCCCGCGCGGTCGCGGAGGAGTACGGGATGGCACGGCTGGCCGCGGAGTGCGCGGCGCTGCTGGCCGAGACCGGCGGGGAGGAGTGAGGCAGACGAGTCGAGCTGTACGCCGGGTTCTGTTCCCGGTCGGCCTCGCGGCCGGCCGGGCGACGGCCATCCATCTAGGACCGGCGTTGCCACCGGTCTCGTGCGGTCTACCCGCGGACTCGGGCGGGCAGCCCTCGATCGTCCGCGCAGGACCGTCTCGCGACGGTCCCTCTTGACCTTGCTCCGGGTGGGGTTTACCTAGCTGCCCAGGTCACCCTGGGCACTGGTGGTCTCTTACACCACCGTTTCACCCTTACCGGGAGCCTCGCGGCCCCGGCGGTCTGTTTTCTGTGGCACTGTCCCGCGGGTCACCCCGGGTGGGCGTTACCCACCACCCTGCCTTGTGGAGCCCGGACGTTCCTCGGCAGGACCAGGGTCCTGACGCGGCCGCCCGCTCGGCTCGTCTGCCGTGGCGACCATGCTACCGGCCGATCACGCCGGGGTGAAAAGCACGGTGTGGCGACCGGGGTCGGCCCGCGTGAGGCGGACGGCGAGCGGCTCGCCGAGCGGGAGGGGGGCGGTGCCGCCGCGGACCCGGGCGACGACGGCCGGGTCACGGAGGTGGACGGTCCCGGCGGTCGGGTCGGAGTCCTTCACGTCGATGACGTACGCGTCGAAGACCTCGCCGACGCGGTCCTTGAGCAGGGCCGCCTCGACGAGGTCGAGGGAGGCGCTCTCGATGGTGCCCGCGAAGTGCGAGCCGCCGCGCATGGCGCCCGGCAGCTCGCGGAAGGCCGCCTCGACCCACTCCGGCGGCTCCTGGCCGGCCACCGCGGCGAGGCAGAACTCGGCGGCGTAGCGGTCGACGAGGCGGCGCAGGGGCGCCGTGCAGTGCGTGTACGCCTCGGCGACGGCGGCGTGCACGGCCGGCTCGGCGGGGTGACCGGGCCAGAAGGGCGTGTAGTCGGCGCCGCGGAACAGGCTGGTGGCCTCGTGGAGGAAGGCCGCGTGCGTGGTGCGCTGCGGGTCCAGGGTGCGGACGAGCTCGGCGTAGGAGGTCATGTGCGGCCAGTCGATGCGCAGCGCCGCGGCGACCCTGCGCAGCCTCGCCACCTCCCCGTGCGGGGCCAGCGGGAGCGTACGGAGGATGCCGGTGCCGGAACGGAGCATGACGCCGGCCGCGACCATGCCGGTGAGCAGGGAGATCTGGGCGTTCCAGGCCTCGACGGGGAGCGGCGCCCGGTACCGCAGCGCGTATCCGCCGTCGAGCTCCACGACCTCCTGCTCGGGCACGTTGAGGGAGATGCCGCCGCGGGCCCGCTCCTGCGCCTCGCGCAGCAGGCCGACGGCCCGCAGCAGGGCCACCGGCTCCTCGGCGGTACCGGCGTCGATCGCGTGCTGCACACCCGCGTAGTCGAGCCGGGCGCGGCTGCGGACGAGCGCACGGCGGACGTCGACGTCGGTGACCACCCCGTCCGCGTCGAGGTCCATCCGCCACAGCACGGCGGGCCGGTCCTGTCCGGGCAGCAGGCTGGCCGCCCCCTCACCCAGCACCGTCGGGTGCAGCGGCACCCGGACGTCGGGGAAGTACAGGGTCTGCACACGCCGGTGCGCCTCGGCGTCCAGCGCGCCGCCGGGTGCGACGAAGGCCGCGGCGTCGGCGATCGCGTACGACACCCGGTAGCCGCGGCCCCCCTCGCGGACCGCGAGGTGCATCGCCTGGTCCAGGTCGAGCGACCCGGGCGGGTCGACGGTGAAGAACGGCACGTCGGTGGCGTCGTACCCCGGCAGCCGGGGGTCGCGCGCGGCCTCCTCGGCCTCGGCGAGCACGCCCGCCGGGAAGTCCCGCCGCACCTGCAGCTCCGTGCGGAGCACGTCGAGCGCGGACCGCAACCGGGCTCCGTCGGCGGTGGTGACGCGGAGGGGACGACGAGGCATGGAGCGAGCCTAAGTCGCACGGTCGTAGGCTGCACTGCACCGGGGAAACGCGAAGGAGAACCACAGTGCTCGTCCTGCTACCGCCGTCCGAGGGCAAGGCAACCGACGGCACGGGCCCCGCCGTCGACCTGGGCTCCCTCTCCCTGCCCGGGCTCACCACGGCCCGCGCGACGGTGCTGGACGAGCTCGTCGGGCTCTGCGCGGGCGGCGACGAAGACAAGGCGGCGGACGTGCTCGGGCTCAGCCCCGGGCTGCGCGGCGAGATCGCCCGCAACGCGGGGCTGCGCGACGCGCGGACCCGGCCGGCCGGCGAGATCTACACCGGCGTGCTCTACGACGCGCTCGGCCTGGACACGCTGGACGCCGCCGCCCGCCGCCGGGCGGCCCGGTCGCTGCTGGTCTTCTCCGGGCTGTGGGGCGCGGTCGGCATCCGCGACGCGATCCCCGCGTACCGCTGCTCGATGGGTGTGAAGCTGCCCGCGCTCGGGTCGCTCGCCGCGTACTGGCGCACGCACCTCGCCGAGGCCCTCCCGGACGCGGCCGAGGCCGCGGGCGGCGGCCTGCTGCTCGACCTGCGGTCGTCGGCGTACGGGGCGGCGTGGAAGCCGGCGCCGCGCAGCGCGCTGGCCGGGCGGACGGCGACGGTGCGGGTGGTGCAGGCGGAGACGCGGAAGGTCGTCAGCCACTTCAACAAGGCGACGAAGGGGCGGATCGTGCGGGCCCTCCTGGAGTCCGGGGCGCGCCCCGAGAACCCCGACGCGCTGGTCGCGGCCCTGCGGGATCTGGGCTTCACGGTGGAGGTGGCTGCGCCGGGGCGGCTCGACGTTCTGGTGACCGACGTCCACTGAGTTTTGTGCGGGGTGGTTGTGGTTGCGGTCCGTTGTCGTGTGCGGGTCGTTCGCGCCTGCGGGCGGCTGCGCCGGCCCACCACGCACGCGCGAGCCCCGCACCAACCATCCGGGGCAATCGGGCGGGAGGGCGGGGGATGCCCGCCGCAGGCGCAAACAACCCGCACACGAGCAACCGCGCCGCAAGGCGCACCGTTGCGCAAGGTGCAACGCCCGTTGCGGAGACCGCAGCCGCCCGGCACGATGCCACCGTGCTGAGCCTCACCCCCGGCGCCCCCGGCGCCCCCTCCCCCGCCAACGCCCCCGTCATCCCCGTGCTCACGCTGGACGACCCCGCCGACGCGCCCCCGCTCGTCCGCGCCCTGGCCCGCGGGGGGTTGACCGCGGTGGAGATCACGCTGCGGACGCCCGCCGCGCTGGAGGCGATCGCCGCGGCGGCCCGCGAGGTGCCGGAGGCGGTCGTGGGGGCCGGGACCTTGGTGCGGGCGGAGCAGGTGGGGGCGGCGGCGCGGGCGGGGGCGCGGTTCCTGGTGAGCCCGGGGTGGACGGAGGGCCTGCTGGACGCGATGACCGCGTCCGGGCTGCCGTTCCTGCCCGGAGTGTCGACCGCCTCCGAGGTTGTCGCCCTGGCCGAACGCGGTGTGCGGGAGCTGAAGTTCTTCCCCGCGGAGGCGGCCGGCGGCACGGCGTACCTCAAGGCGCTGGCCGCCCCGCTGCCGGAGATCCGGTTCTGCCCGACCGGCGGTATCGACGCGGCCCGCGCTCCGGCCTACCTCGCCCTGCCGAACGTCGCCTGTGTGGGCGGCAGTTGGATGGTCCCGCAGGACGCCCTGCGGGACCGCGACTGGGACCGGGTGGAGCACCTCGCCCGCGAGGCGGCCGGACTGCGCGCGCCGGCGCCGCCGTCAGCGCAGGTGTGACGTGTCGTTGAGCAGCCTCAGCGACGCGTTCCCGTCCCCGTAGTACGCCACCGCCGACAGCGCCGCCGCCGACAGCTCCATCCGGAACAGCGACTCCGGCGGGGCCCCCAGGGCGAGCCGGACCAGGGTCTTGATCGGCGTGACGTGGGTGACCACCAGCACCGTGCGCCCGGCGTAGCGGGCGATGAGCTTGTCCCGGGTCAGGGAGACCCGGCGGGCGACGGCGGCGAAGCTCTCCCCGCCGGGCGGGGCGGTCTTCGCGGAGCCGAGCCAGGCGTCGAGTTCGGCCGGGTGGCGTTCCTTCACCTCGGCGAAGGTCAGCCCCTCCCACGCGCCGAAGTCGGTCTCGCGCAGCCCTTCGTCGACGCGCAGGTCGAGGCCGAGCCGGTCCGCGACGGTCTGCGCGGTCTGCCGGCAGCGGGCCAGCGGCGAGGTGACGACGGCCTGGACGGTGCCGCGGGCGGCGAGGGAGTCGGCGACGCGCTGGGCCTGCCAGCGGCCCTTCTCGGAGAGTTCCGGGTCGTCGCCCCCGCTGCCGGAGAAGCGCTTCTCCGCCGTGAGCGGGGTCTCCCCGTGGCGCAGCAGGACGAACGTGGTGGGCGTGCCGAGGTCGGCCGCCGCGGCCCAGTCGGCGGGCGGGGCCTTGGGGGCCTCGTCCGCGGGTTCGGTGGCGACGGCGGCAGGCGAGGCGTCCGCCGCGGAGGAGGAGCGGCGGGGTTCCCACTGCTTGCCGCGCTTGCCCGCGTCCATCGCCTCGTTGGCGAGCCGGTCGGCGTGCTTGTTCTTCTCGCGCGGGATCCACTCGTAGCTGACCTGCTCCGCCGGCAGGACCGTCTTCGCCTCGGCGGCCAGCGGCCGCATGTCCGGGTGCTTGATCTTCCAGCGGCCGGACATCTGCTCGACGACCAGCTTGGAGTCCATGCGCACCCGCACCCGGGCCTGCGGGTCGATCGCGTGCGCGGCACGCAGCCCGGCGATCAGGCCCCGGTACTCGGCGACGTTGTTGGTGTGCGTGCCGATGAACTCGGCGGCCTCGGCGAGCACTTCGCCCGTGGCGCCGTCGCAGACGACGGCGCCGTACCCGGCCGGTCCCGGGTTGCCCCGGGACCCGCCGTCGGCCTCCACCACCAACGTACGGGCCATTACAGGCCCGACTCGGGGGTGCGGACGAGGATGCGGCGGCAGTTCTCGCAGCGCACGACCTCGTCGGCGGCGGCCGCCCGCACCTCGTTGAGCTCCGTGATGTTCAGCTCCAGCCGGCAGCCCTCGCAGCGCTTCTGGTAGAGCCGGGCGGCGCCGACGCCGCCGGACTGGCCGCGCAGCTTGTCGTAGAGCTTCATCAGGTCGGCGGGCACCGAACCGGCGATGATCTCGCGCTCCTTGACGACCGTGGAGCCCTCGGCGTCGATCTCCCGCAGCACGGTGCTGCGGCGCTCCTCGGACTCGCCCGCCTTGGCCTGCACGGACTCCAGGCGGCCGGTCAGCTCCTGGACCCGCTCCTGCAGGCCCTCACGGCGTTCCATGACCTCCAGGACGACGTCCTCGAGGTCGCTCTGCCGTTTGGCGAGCGAGGTGATCTCGCGCTGCAGGTTCTCCAGGTCCTTGGGGGAGGAGACCGCGCCGGAGTCCAGCCGCTCCTGGTCGCGGACGGCGCGCTTGCGCACCTGGTCCACGTCCTGCTCGGCCTTGGTCTGCTCGCGGGCGGTGTCGCTCTCCTCGGTCTGGGCGGCGACCAGCAGGTCGCGCAGCTGGGTCACGTCGGAGCCGAGGCGCTCGATCTCCGCGTGCTCGGGGAGGTTCTTGCGCTTGTGTTCCAACTGCGCGAGGCGCGAGTCGAGGGCCTGGACCTCGAGCAGTCGGATCTGGTCTGCGGGCGCGGCTTTCAGCGGGGGGCTCCTGAGGTCGTGGGTTCGTCAAGGGGAAGTGCCTGGGCGTGGGCCGTCCACGGGTCGGTGACGGCGCGTGACACATAGGTGCGCAGCGCCCAGCCGTGCCGTTCGGAGACCTCGTCGAGCCGGCGCGCGGCCTGCTCGCACCAGGGCCACTCGGTGGCCCAGTGGGCGGCGTCGACGAGTGCCGGCGGACCCGCCTGCCGCGCCTCGGACGCCGGGTGGTGGCGCAGGTCGGCGGTGAGGTAGACGTCCACCCCGGCCCTGCGTACGTCGTCGAAGAGGCTGTCGCCGGAGCCGCCGCACACCGCGACGGTGCGGACCTGCCGCTCGGGGTCGCCCGCGACACGCAGCCCGGTCGCGGTGGCCGGCAGGCCGGCCGCCGCCCGGCGGGCGAAGTCCGCCAGTGTCATCGGCTCGGGCAGCTCACCGATGCGGCCGAGGCCGCGGCGTCCGGCCGGGTCGGCCGGGTCGGGCACGAGGGGGCCGGTGACGCGCAGGCCGACGGCCTCGGCGAGGGCGTCGGAGACCCCGGGGTCGGCCCGGTCGGCGTTGGTGTGCGCCACGTGCAGCGCGATGCCGTTCCTGATCAGGGTGTGCACGACGCGGCCCTTGAAGCCGGTCGCCGCGACCGTCGTCGTCCCGCGCAGGTAGAGGGGGTGGTGCGTGACCAGCAGGTCGGCGCCGGTGGCGATCGCCTCGTCGACGACCTCCCGGACCGGGTCGACGGCGAACAGCACCCGGCCGACCTCGGCGTCCGGGTCCCCGCACACGAGCCCGACGGCGTCCCACTGCTCGGCCCACGCCGGGGGCCAGAGGGCTTCGAGGGCGGCGATGACGTCGGACAGTTTCGGCACGGGTCGAGGTTACCGCGCCGGTGCCGGGCGGCCGGAATCCCGGGCTGGTCATGAGCACACCGAGCATCCGAAGTCCGACGGAACGGGACGAGCGCCACCCTTACGTGTGAAGACCACCAACTCGTGTCGGACGCCCGGGCGTGCGAAAACTAGCGTCGTGGCCCGGAGGTGAGCCACACCATGACAGCCTGCGCCACCGAGACCACCACCGTGCGACGGGCCGGGTTCACGATCGCCGCGGACGGCTCCTACGCCGCCTGCCTGGCTCAGGGACCCGAGGGGGACGACGGCTGGTACCCCGAGCGCTGGACGCTCGGCGGGCCCGAGCCGTACACCGTGCCGCTGCCCGGCAACCAGCCCGAGGAACGGTGCTCCGAGGTCATGCCGCTGCCCGACGGCCGCGTGCTGATCCGCCGCCGGGTCGCCGACCGGTTCGACCTCGCCCTGCTCTACCCGACCGGTCCCGGCACCGGCGAACAGCTCATCGGCTCGCTGCCGGGCGGGGAGGCGGAGGCGCGGCTGCTGCCTCCGGTCGCCTCCGGCGAGGTGTACGCCCTCACCTACGACCCGGCACGCGAGGTGTCCGCGGTGTGGCTCGTCCACGACGACCGGGATCTGCGGCCGCGCCGGCTCGCGGAGGTCCCGGGCCGCTGCGGGGGCGGCGCGTGGCTGGACCGGGCCGGACGTCTGCTCGCGCTGGACCGCGAGGCGGAGGGGACGGTCAAGACGGTCGCCGTCGACCTGGAGCGGGCCGGGACGGTCAGCCCGCTGCTGCAGATCACCGAGGCGAGCAACGACCGGCTGCTGCTCGCGGAGCCGGACAGCGGGCTGCTGATAGTGCGCAGCGACGCCACCGGCGAGGACCGGATCGGCTGGGGCGTGCTGGGCAGTCGCCGGCCGATGCGGTTCGCCGAGTGCCTGCGCGTCCCGGACGCGGTGCTCACCCCGTTCGCGGCCCAGCCCGGCCAGGTGCTGATGCCCGAGGCGTGCGCCGTGGCGCTGCGCGCGGACGGACCGCACGGCACGTCGCTGGCGGTCTGGCGGCCCGGGGAACGCCGCGCCACCTGGCTGTCCGCGCCCGAGGGATGGCTGGCGGGGGCGGGCCTGTGGTCGGCCCGGGGGGTGCTGCGTCTGCCGTACGCCTGCGCGCACTGCCCGTGCGGCACGGTGGAGTACGAGGCGCCGGCCGCGGTGTCCTCGCCGTCCCCGGCGGGGAGCGCGGCGGAGGGCGCTCCCCCGGCCGTCCCGGACGGGGGAAGGACGAGCCCCGTGCTCCCGTTGCAGAAGGCGCCGCTGGCCACGGGATCTTGAATCGGTAAACTCCTGCGGCGTTCCGCGCACCCTGCAAGCTAGTCGACGGAGAGTCTTCCCATGTCCGATGCCCGACACGACACCGCCGCCGAGGCCCGCCTCGAGGACGGTAACGCCGAGGGCCCGCACGCCGGCCGCCACCGCGGTACGGCTTCCGCCCAAGAGAACGCCCAGGTGGTCGAGGCGCCGCACGGCCGCCACCGCCGCCCCTCCGGGCCCCCCGCCATGGAGGTCTGACGGGCCCCGGGCCCGTTTCAGCCCTCGTGGCGCAGGGCCTGGACGTCGGTGGCGGCGAAGGTGTCACCGGGGTCACGGCCCGCCCAGTACGGGGTGAGCAGGTCGTCCAGCTCGTCGTGGGTGAACGCCTCCTTGGCGGTGTCGAACTTCGCCGCGACACGGGGGCGGTCCATCACCGCCACCATCCCGCCGTGCACGACGAACAACTGGCCGGTGATCCGGTCGGCCGCCGGTGACGACAGGTAGCCGACGAGCGGGGCGACATGCTCCACCCCCAGCGGGTCCGGTCCGTCCCCGGGCCGGCCGAGGCCCGCGAAGACGTCCTCGGTCATCCGCGTGCGCGCCCGGGGGCAGATGGCGTTGACGCGTACGCCGTACCTGCCGAGGGCCGCGGCCGTCGACGAGGTGAGGCCGACGATGCCGCCCTTGGCGGCCTCGTAGTGGGGCCGGCCGGCCGAGCCGGCGAGGAACGCCTCGGACGAGGTGTTGACGATCCGGCCGTAGACCGGGGGCGTCCGTGGTCCTGGCGCGCTCGCGCCAGTGGGCGGCGGCGAACCGGGTGGTGGCGAAGTGGCCCCTCAGATGGACCCGGACGACGGAGTCCCACTCGTCCTCGGCCATCGAGAAGACCATCCGGTCCCGCAGGATGCGGGCGTTGTTGACCAGGACGTCGAGCGCCCCGTACGTGGCGACCGCGAGCCGCACCAGGTCCCGCGCCTGGTCGCAGTCGGCGACGTCCCCGTGGTGCGCCGCGTGGCCGCCGGCTGCGGTGATCTCGGCGACGACCTCGTCCGCGGGGCTCGCCGACGCCTCGCCGGAGCCGTCGCGGCCGGGCTGCCCGTAGTCCCGGACGAGTTCGGCGCTGCGGGGTTCGGCCGAGGTGGCGGCGACGACGTCGATCGGCATGTCCGGCGGCTCCTTCGCTGCGCGGTGGGCCCTGGCGCGGCCGTCCGCACCGTCGGCCCCGCCAGGGCGTGCAGTAGAACGTGTTCTAGCCAGCCCATGCATAACGTATCGCCCCGGCCCCGGGAATAGCTGACGCGTCGTCAAAATAACCTTCCGCCAGTGACATTTGTCCTGCCCGGGTCCGTACATTCCCCACTGACCCCGCGGTGGCCCCCGGTCGTAGTGTCGGTGACATGACGACGACAGTGAGTTTCACCAGGGCCGTCAAGGCGTTCGGCGCGGTACGCGCGGTGGACGGCGTCGACCTGGCGATCCGGCGGGGGGAGTCCGTCGCCCTGCTCGGCCGCAACGGCGCGGGCAAGTCCACCGCGATCAGCCTGCTGCTCGGGCTCAACGAGCCCGACGAGGGCGAGGTCCGGCTCTTCGGCGGCACCCCGCACACCGCGGTCCGCGCGGGCCGGGTCGGCGCGATGCTGCAGGACGGCCGGCCGATCCCCCGCGTGACCGTGCGCGAACTGATCACCTTCGTGGCGCGCACCTACCCTTCCCCGCTGCCCGTCGCCGAGGCCCTGGAGCTGGCCGGCCTCACCGAGGTCGCCGGCCGCCGGGCCGACCGGCTCTCCGGCGGCCAGGCGCAGCGGGTCCGCTTCGCCGTGGCCCTGGCCGGCAACCCCGAGCTCATCGTGCTGGACGAGCCCACCGCCGCCCTCGACGTCGAGGCCCGGCGCGCCTTCTGGGACTCGATGCGGGCCTACGCGGCCCGCGGCAACACCGT
Source organism: Streptomyces sp. PA03-3a (assembly GCF_033792735.1). Taxonomy (NCBI): domain Bacteria; kingdom Bacillati; phylum Actinomycetota; class Actinomycetes; order Kitasatosporales; family Streptomycetaceae; genus Streptomyces; species Streptomyces sp. PA03-3a. Next base: position 309,369 of record NZ_JARAVM010000005.1, on the reverse strand, counting down.
GCTGTTCTCCACCCACTACCTGGAGGAGGCGGACGAGAACGCCGACCGCATCGTCGTCATCGACCGCGGCCGTGTCGTCGCCGACGACAGCGGCGAGCGCATCAAGCGCGCGGTCGGCGGCAACCTCGTCTCCTTCGACCTGGCCGGGACCCCCACCGAGGGCCTGCGGCAGCTGCCCGGGGTGGTGTCCGTCGAGGTCCGCGGCGACCGCGCGCTGCTGCGCTCCGCGGACTCCGACGCCACCGTCCTCGCCCTCGCCGGCCGCGGCCTGGTCCGCGGCCTGACGGTGACCGCCGCCAGCCTGGAGGACGCGTTCCTCTCCCTCACCGCGCGGTCCGCCGCGCAGGACGACGCCCCCATCACCGCCGAAGACACCATCGCCCTCGCCGAGGAGAAGGTCTGATGCTGCTCGCCTACGTCTCGCTGGAGATCCGCCGCACCCTGCGCGACGCCGGATTCGTGATCTTCGGCGTCGGCATGCCCGTCATGATGTACCTGCTCTTCACCAACCTCGGGGTCTCCGGCTCGGAGGAGGACAAGGCCGCCTCGCTGGCCGCCATGATCGGCATGGCCGCGTACGGCGCCCTGGGCTCGGCGGTGTCCACCGGGTCGAGCGTCGCCGAGGACAAGGGCCTCGGCTGGCTCCGCCAGCTGCGGATCACCCCCATGTCGCCGCTGCTGGTCGTCACCGGCCGCTGCATCAGCGGCTCGGTCACCGTGCTGCCCGCCATCCTGGCCGTCCTGCTGGCCGGCGGCCTCGTCAACGGCGTCGCACTGGAGCCCTGGCAGTGGGCCGCCGTCGGCGGGCTGCTGTGGGTCGGCACCGCCCCCTTCACCCTGCTCGGCCTCGGCAACGGCTACCGGCTGTCCGGGCAGACCACCGGCGTGGTGAACATGGCCTGCAACCTGGGCCTGTCCGTCGTCGGCGGGCTGTGGATCCCCTCGGCCGTCTTCCCCGGCTGGCTGCGGGCGGTCTCCGAGTGGACCCCGTCCCACCGCTTCGGGCAGCTCGGCTGGAGCATCGCGGACGGCGCGCTCCCCCGGGCGGGTACCGTCGCGGTGCTCGCCGCGTGGACGGCCCTGTTCGGCGCGTACGCCGTCTACGCCTACCGCCGCTCGGCACGCACCCCGTGAGTCCCGCCCGCACAGCGCAGGAGAAGGAGACGACGGCCATGGCGACCACGACGCGATCACGGCCCCCGCTGCCGGCGCGCATCCGGCACGGGTGGCGGCAGCTGCGGGTGACCCGGTCCTTCTCCCAGGAGATCGAGGACCTCAAGCCCCCCACCCGCTTCACCTTCCTGCCCTGGCTGCTGATGGGCGTGGGCGCCCTGTCCCACCTCCTGCAGGGCAAGGCCGCCAACCCCTGGCTCGGCGGCCTCGGCCTGCTGGCCTTCAACTCCCTCTACATCGGCGTGGTCTTCACCTCCTTCGACCCGCGCACCGCCCGCGGCAAGGTGCCCCGGCGCTACCTCCTCGCGCTGGCCGCCGTCACCTACGCCCTCGCCATCGGCTACGGCGGCAGCTGGCTGGTGTTCTTCCCGCTGCTGTCGCTGGCCGTCGGGATCGTGGTGCGCGGCCGGCGGATGGGTCCGGTCCTCGTCGCCCTCGCGGTGTCCGCCGGAATCGTCTCCGGACTGCGCAGCGGTGACATCTGGGAGGGCGTGTCCATCGGGTACGGCAGCCTCATCTCGGGCCTGGTGACCGCGGCCATGCTCACCCTCTTCGACGCGGTGACCCAACTGCGCGCCACCCGGCAGGAACTCGCCCGCAACGCCGTCGCGGAGGAGCGGCTGCGGTTCTCCCGCGACCTGCACGACCTGCTCGGGCACACCCTGTCCGTGGTCGTCGTCAAGGCGGAGGCCGCCCGCCGGCTCGCCCCGCGCGACCTGGACGCCGCCCTCTCCCAGGTCGCCGACATCGAGGCGGTCGGACGCCAGGCGCTCACCGAGATCCGGGAGGCCGTCACCGGATACCGCGAGGGGAGCCTGTCAACCGAGCTGGACCGCGCCCGCTCGGCCCTGGCGGCCGCCGGGATCGAGGCCCTCGTCAAGGAGTCCGGCCCGCCGCTGCCCTCGCAGACCGAGGCCCTCCTCGGCTGGGTGGTGCGGGAGGGGGTGACCAACGTCGTACGGCACAGCGGGGCGACCAGCTGTGCCATCGAGCTCGCCGGCACCGGCGGGCTCGTACGCCTGCGGATCACGGACGACGGCCGCGGCGTAGGCTCGGTGCCCGGATCGGACCCGGGCTCGGGCTCGGGGCTGAAGGGACTCACCGAACGGCTCGCCGCCGCCGGCGGCTCCCTCGGCACGGGCCCCGGCCCGCGGGGCGGGTTCCGCGTGGTCGCCGAACTGCCGGTGGAGGAGGAGCAGACCGCATGAGCGGCGCCATCAAGGTCCTGCTGGCCGAGGACCAGGGCATGATGCGCGGGGCGCTCTCCCTGCTGCTGAACCTGGAGGACGACATCGACGTCGTCGCGCAGGTCTCGGCGGGCGACGAGATCGTCGCCGCGGCGCTGGAGGCCCGGCCCGACGTCGCGCTGCTCGACATCGAGCTCCCCGGGCGCAGCGGCCTCGACGCCGCGGCGGAGCTGCGCGAGCGCCTCCCGGAGTGCAAGGTACTCATCCTGACGACGTTCGGCCGCCCCGGCTACCTGCGCCGCGCCATGGAGGCCGGGGCCCGCGGCTTCCTGGTCAAGGACGGCCCCGTCGAGGACCTCGCCGCCGCGATCCGGCGCGTCCTCGACGGGCACCGCGTCATCGACCCCGCCCTGGCCGCCGCCGCGCTCAGCACCGGGCCCAGCCCGCTGACGCCGCGCGAGCAGGACGTGCTCAACGCGGCGGCGGACGGCGCGACCGTGGCGGACATCGCGGCACGTGTGCACCTGTCGGAGTCGACGGTGCGCAACCATTTGTCGTCGGCCATCGGGAAGACCGGCACCCGCAACCGCACGGAGGCGGTCCGCACCGCCCGCCACAACGGCTGGCTCTGACCGGCCGCCTACCCCGTCACTCGTGCCACACCCAGGTGACCCGCTCGTACAGCGGCTCGAAGCCGGCACGCAGCATGTTGTGCAGGGAGGTGTTGCGGTCGCCCGGGCCCTCCGCTCCCGTCTCGGCGACGAGCCATCGGCAGCCGGCGTCGCGGGCCGCCCGGACGCGTGCCGTCAGAAGCGCCGACTGGGCGCCGCGGCCGCGCCACTGCGGGAGCGTCGCCCCGCCGAACATGTCGGCGCAGTCACCGTTCACGAAGACGCTGCCGACGGCGACGATCCGTTCGCCCTCCCAGACGGCGTACTGCCGCCAGTCCGGCCTGCCCACGCACGCCGCGGCCATGTCGATCATGGCCGGCGCGGTGAAGCCGAAGGTCGTCATCATCACGGTGGCCCACTCGTGCGCCTGGTGGCGCCCGACGAGGCCGACGCGCAGGCCCGGGTCGAGCGCGGTGACACCGTCGGCCGCGGCCAGGGCCGTCCGGACCTCGCAGCCGAGCTTGGCGAGGCGCCCGCCCTCGGCGAGGTTCCACTTCCGTGCGGTCGGGGCCCAGTCCGGGGGCAGCAGCGGCGGCGCGATCGCGAACGAGCCGGCGGGCACACCCTGCCCTCGGTAGAAGCCGCACACCTGTTCCACGACGTCGGCGGTCACCGGTGCGGCGGGCCCGAAGCCCCCGGCCCGGTTGAAGAAGCGGCTCGGGTCCTCGCGAACGGCCAGCGCCCGCACGGAGCCGATCCGCTCCGCGCCGATGCCCAGTGTCCTGCGGATGTCCGCCGGCGCTCCGGTCACGAAGTCGGCGTAGGCCGCGATCTCGGTCTCCTCGGCGAGGCCGGTCGGCACCGTGGTGCTCATGCCGCGTTCCCCTTGTCCTCGGTGGTGACGACGTCGTGGCCGCCGGCGACCGCCGGGGCCGGCGCCGCGCCGCCACGGCACCGCGCCCGTGTGCGGGCCGGACGTGCTGGAGACGTGGCGCGTGTGCCGCGCTCCGCCTCGTGATGGATGACGTTCATACCCGCACGATGCGGTGGGGAGTGGAAAGGTTCGATCAGCCGCCATGATCTTTTGAGGGGCCGCCTCGCCGGTGGCGCGGGTGGTACAGGCGCAACCTGTCGTCGCGGTCCCGGTCCAGGAAGTGCACCCAGACCACGCCGGGAGGGCAGTGGAACGGGTCCTCCGGCGGGTTGACGATGGCCGTCTCCCAGATGACGACCTCGCGGCTCGCCACCACGTTCAGCAGCTTCTGGCGGACACCCTCGGAGACGTCGCGGCCGAAGGAGAATCCCAGGTAGTCCAGGTCCGAGCGCTTGCCGGTCGGCCAGGTCACCTCCAGCCGGGGCGACCGCCACCCGGCCCACGCGGAGGCGAGCTCGCCGTGATGGGCCGCGATCAAGGTCTGCTCGGCCAGCAGGCGGTGGCGCGCGGTGAGGGAGGCGGCGTCGTCGTGGACCCGGTCGCCCAGGCTCAGCAGCGCGGCGGCCAGCTTGGCCCGCGCCTGGTTGAGCCTGCTGCGCACGGTGCCGACGGCGATGCCGCACAGCAGCGCTATCTCCTCGTAGGAGGTGACGTCGGTGAAGTAGCGGAGCATCGTCACCAGTCGCAGCCCGGGTGACAACTGCTCCAGCGCACTCCAGATCCAGTCCCGCAGCACCTGCTCGTCGAGTACGTCCGCCGGGTCCGGCGGGCCGCCCGAGCGGTCCATGGCGACGAACCCCTCGAGTTCGGCCACCGGGACCGCCGACTTCCTGCGCAGCTGGGCGCGGGAGACGTTGCGCACCACCATCCGCAGCCATGGGCCGGCCGCCTCCGGGTCACGGAGGTCCCCGATGCGCCGCAGCGCGATGAGCGCGGCCTCCTGCACGGCGTCCTCGGCGTCCGGGCCGTGGCCCAGCACGGCGAGGGCGACGCCGTACATGGGCGCCCGGTGCCTGGCGAGCAGCAGACCGAGGGACGCCGCGTCGCCCGACTGCGCGGCCCGCACCAGATGGAGGTCCGGCGGCACCCCGCTCGGCAGCAGATCCGTCATATGGTGACCATTCAACCAGAACGGCCGGAGCCCCGGACCGCCCGTCGCGAGCCGCACCCCGGACGGAACGGCACCGCGGGCGTGGGAGACGATGGAGGGCATGAGCACGCCACTCCCCGCCGAGGTCCCCGCGGACGCACTGGCCGCGTTCGAGGCGGCCAAGGGCTTCATGCCCACCCACGAGGGCCTCGCCCTCCACGCGGCCGCGGCGGGTGCCGCCGCGCGCCTCCCGGGCCTGCCCCTGCTGGAGGTCGGCACGTACTGCGGCCGCTCCACCATCCTGCTGGCCGCCGCCGCCCGCGAGGCCGGGACCGTCGCCGTCACCGTCGACCACCACCGCGGCAGCGAGGAGCAGCAGCCCGGCTGGGAGTACCACGACACGACGCTCGTCGACCCCGAGGTCGGCCTGATGGACACCCTCCCCGCCTTCCGGCGCACCCTGCACGCCGCCGGGCTGGAGGAGCACGTGGTCGCGGTCGTCGGCCGCTCCCCGCAGGTCGCGGCGGTGTGGGGGAAGCCGCTCGCCCTGGTCTTCATCGACGGCGGTCACACCGACGAGCACGCCGGGAACGACTACGAGGGATGGGCCCCGCACCTCGCGCAGGACGGCCTCCTGGTCATCCACGACGTCTTCGCGGACCCGGCCGACGGCGGACAGGCGCCCTGGCGGATCTACCGGCGGGCGCTGGACTCGGGCGCGTTCACGGAAGTGTCCGTGACCGGTTCGCTGCACGTCCTCCGGCGTACGGGCGCCGGGACCTGAGACGGCGGATAGCATCGCTGACGTGTTCAAGAGCAAAGCCCGCTCCACCGTGGTCGTCGTGGCCGCGCTGGTGCCGGCGTGCGCGGCCGCGTGGCTGGTGTGGGACGCCACGAGCGGACCGGACGACCCCGGACGGAACGGCGACCTCCCGCAGAACGTGCGTCCGCACCGCTCGGCGGCGTCCTCCGGCCCGCCGCCGGCGGCACCGTCCTCCGGGGCGGCGAAGCCGCTCGCGGGGAAGGTCGTGGTGCTGGACCCGGGGCACAACGCGCAGAACAGCCGGCACACCGCCGAGATCAACCGCCTGGTCGACATCGGCACCGCCCGCAAGGAGTGCGACACCACGGGCACGGCGACCGACGCCGGCTACGCCGAGGCCGCGTTCACCCTGGACGTGTCCCGGCGCGCCAGGGCGCTGCTCGAGGCGCGCGGGGCCTCGGTGAGGTTCACGTACGACGGCGACCGCGCGTACGGCCCGTGCATCGACGAGCGGGCCCGGATCGGGAACAAGGCCAAGGCCGACGCGGTGGTGTCGGTGCACGGCGACGGCTCGGCGGCCGGCAACCGCGGCTTCCACGTGATCCTGCCCGCCCCGGTGCACCGCGGCATCGCGGACACCCGCGCGATCAGCGGGCCGTCCAAGCTGCTGGGCACCGCCCTCAAGCGGCACTTCGCGGCGGAGACGGGCACGCGGCCGTCCAACTACATCGGCGGCGGCACCGGCCTGGACGTCCGCCGCGACCTGGGCGGACTCAACCTCAGCACCAGGCCGAAGGTGTTGATCGAGTGCGGCAACATGCGCGACCCGAAGGACGCGGCACTGATGACCAGCCCGGCCTGGCGGCAGCGCGCCGCGGAGGGCATCGCGGACGGCATCAGCGCGTTCCTGGAAGACCGCGAGTGATCGGCCGGTGAGCATTGGGTCCCGATCGTGTCACCGAGGGGCGTACCGGTCCCACCCGGCGACAACCGCCCTCATACGATGGGGAACCGCTCGGCGACAGCGACAACGAGACGACTGACAAGGACTCCTAGTGAATAACCGCTCCCTCACCCGAGGAGACGGCGCGGTGATCGGCGCGGCGCTGCTGCTGCTGATCGCCTCGTTCCTGAACTTCTACACGTTCAAGGGATGCAGCTCCGACGAGTGCGGAGCCAGCGCGTGGAAGAGCGAGCTGTTCCCGCTGCTGCCCTCGGTGCACCTCCTGGGCCTGATCGCCGCCGGCCTGTTCGTCGCCTCGCGCTTCCAGCCCGAGGGCCGCAAGCTGCTCGGCATCGGGCTCGCCCACTGGGGCGCGGTGCTCTCCGTCGCCGCCGCCTGGGACGCGCTGTGGTCGCTGTTCCACGGGAGCGAGGCCTTCGAGCTGGCCGCCGGCGCCTACCTCTCCTTCGTCGCCGCGGCCGCTCTCGCCGCGGCCATGCTGCTCACCCTGCAGGGCCTTCCCGCGCTGAAGGCGCCGCTGCTGCCGGCTCCCCGGCCGCAGCAGCCCCAGCAGGCGCAGCCGTACGGCGGCCAGCAGGGCCAGCCGTACCCGGGCGTGCAGCAGGGCGGCTACGGGTACCCGGGGCAGACCGGTGGGCACGGCGCGCCGGCCGACCAGTCGTTCGGCGGCGGCCAGTACGGCTACCCGCAGGGGCAGCAGCAGCCGCAGGCCCAGCAGCCCCAGCCCCAGGCCCCGCAGCAGCCCTCGGCGGACTTCGCGGCCTTCTGGTTCGCGGTGCCCGTGGCGCGGCCGCTGTACGCGGAGGACGGTTCGGCCCAGCAGATCGCCGAACTGACCCCCGGCACCTGGTACCTGGCGGTGGAGCAGCGGGGCGGCGCCCTGGTCGCCCAGACCCAGGACGGCCGGCGCGGCGTCCTGCAGGACGTCAGCGGCCTCCAGCGCGGCTGATCCCGGACATCTCCTTCGCCCCACCGGCTCAGCCGGTGGGGCGAAGTGCTCTCCAAAGCCCGGGTAAAAGATGCGCACATACGTTCGTGCGGCCAGTAACGTTCGCGGCTGTCCCCCGATCATGTGATCGTCATGTCTGCACACGGGAATATCTGTGAACCTCGACTTCAGCGCCGAGCCGCTCTTCTCCTGGTACGTCGTACTCCTGATCATCAGCGGTATCGCGATGATCATCATTGGCGCGGTCAACTCCTCCGGTCTCAGCAACGGCTGGCGCGCCTTCAACGTGGTCGCCGGCCTCGCCTTCACCGGCTACGGCATCTACCTCGGATTCATCTTCGAGGGCGGCGAGTACTTCATCTTCTTCAAGGCGTTCATCCTGCCCGGCCTGGTGGTGGTCAACTTCTTCCGCGCCATGGCCGCCCGGAGCAGCGCCCCCGCCGCCCCGCAGCAGATGGTCCCGGCGCCGCCCGCGTACGGGGCTCCCGACATGCCGCCTCCGCCCGCCGCCCCCGTGGCGAACCCGGCGCAGAACGGCTGACGCGCGCGTTCCGCACGATCCGTGCCCCGGACCGGACGGTCCGGGGCACGGCTGTCTCCCCTCCGGGCCGGGGGACGGTTGCCGTACCGTACAACTGACATACCGTCAGTTGCGGTGGAAGGCGTGCGCATGCGGCTCGGTCTGGCCCTCGGCTACTGGGGGCGCGGCCCCTCCCCCGACCACCTGGCCCTGGCGCGGGAGGCCGAGCGCGCGTGCCCGACTCTGCGACGATCCCGCGGAGGGGCTGCTGCCGGTGAAGGCGATGCTCGGCTTCTCCATCGGCGGGATGGGCGCCGCCTCCCGCACCTTCCACGCCGACCTGACGGCCAGGATGGGCTACGAGGAGGAGGCCCGGCGCATCCAGGATCTGTTCCTGGCCGGGCGGCGCGAGGAGGCCGTGGCGGCGGTGCCGGACGCCTTCGCCGACGAGATCTCGCTCGTCGGCCCGCGGGAGCGGATCGCCGAGCGGCTGGAGATGTGGCGGTCGGGCCCGGTGACCGACCTGCTGGTCACCGGGCCCGACCCGGCCACCCTGCGGGTGCCGGCCGACCTCATCCGGCGCTGAGCTGGGACAGCGAGGGCACCTTGTCGGTGACCTTGGCACCGGCGCCCTCGCCCGCCGACTTGACGCCGCTGATGGCGTCCTGGAAGGTGCCCACGATGTCGTCCGTGCCCTGGCCGCTGCGCAGCTTGGCCGGAAGGTCCTTGAGCGAGTCGATCCCCGCGGTCAGCGGCGCCACCAGCTTGGCGAGGGTCGGGTCGCCCTTGGCGTTCTCCGAGGCGGCCTTGAGCCGGTTGTAGGCGAAGGCCCCGGCCAGGCCCGCCTTCACCAGCGTCAGCTTGCGGCCGTCCGCGTCCTTGTTGAACTTGCCCTCGCGGTAGGGCTTGACGATCCACTGGTAGGTCGCGCCGGCGGCCAGTCCGGCGTTGGCGACGAAGCGCGTCTTGGCGAGCTTCTGCTTCTGCACGGAGGAGGTGGGGCTCGCGGTCCCGCCGCTCGCGGTGTCGCCGGAGTCGCCGCCACAGGCGGGGACGAGCAGCAGCACGCCGGAGAGCAGGAGGGCGGTCAGGGCACGGCGCAAGGGCATGACGGTCTCTCCCGGGAGGATGCGGTGGGTGATCGCATCCTCGCCCGGGCCCCCGGCACCGGCCACCGCACAGGGCCGTACGGGGCGTCAGGCGGACGCCGCCGGCGACGTTTCAGTCCACCGATCGGGGCAAGACGGCAGGTATGTCCAGACGATATCGCGGCAATCTGGCGGCCACGATCATCATGGTGGCCGCGGACGTGGCGGCTTTCATCCTGATCCTGTGGATCGTCCTGTGGATGCTCGACGCCAACCGGGCGAACGACCTCGTGGAGTGGATCCACGACATGGCGTCGTGGCTCGGTGGCTGGGCCCACAACATCTTCTCCACCCAATCCGCATGGGCGCGCACCCTGCTGAACTACGGCCTGCCGGCGGCGGTCTACCTGATCGTCGGGCACGCCGTGGCGGGTCGCGTCAACAGGGCCTGACGCCCCTTCACCGGCCGGCGCAGCACCCCGCCGCATCGGGCACCAGCCCGAGCGGCAGCCGGTCGCCCCCGAAGACCGCCGTCGTCGCCTCGTCCCCTCCCAGGGCGGCGACGGCGAGCAGCAGGGCCCCGGCCGTCCATGTGGTGCGTTCCCGGGGCCACACCGAGGGTTCGGTGCCGGCCTGCGCGTCGCCCTCGAAGACGTACCCGGTCCAGTACATGCCGTCCTCGGCGCGCAGGTGCTGGATCTCGGCCAGGACATCCACGGCGCGGTCCGACTCGCCCATCGCCCACAGGGCGAGGGCGAGTTCCGCACTCTCGCCGCCGGTGACCCAGGGGTTGGGCACCACGCAGCGGACCCCGAGGCCGGGCACGACGAACTCGTCCCAGCGGGCCAGCACGCGCTCGCGCGCGGCCCCGCCGCGCAGCACTCCGCCGAGGACCGGGTAGTACCAGTCCATCGAGTACCGGTCCTTGTCCAGGAACCGCTCGGGGTGGTGGGCGACGGCGTGCCCGAGGGAGCCGGCGGCCAGCTCCCAGTCGGGCTGCGGGTCCTCGCGGTGCTCGGCGACGGCCAGCGCGCAGCGCAGCGCCTGGTACATCGAGGAGCAGCCGGTCAGCAGCGCCTCCTGCGGGTACGTCCCGTCCTCCTCGCGCTTCCAGGCGATCTCGCCGCCGGGCAGCTGGAGTTCCAGGACGTACTCGACGGCCGCGTACAGCACCGGCCACATGCGTTCCACGAAGGCGTCGTCGCCGGTGGACAGGTAGTGGTGCCACACGCCGACGGCGACGTAGGCGCAGAAGTTGCTCTCCCGCCCCAGATCGGTGGGCTCGCCCTCCGCGCCGTCGGCCCAGCCGTACGCCGCGTACCAGGAGCCGTCCGGGTTCTGCCGGCGGGCGAGCCAGGTGTAGGCCGCCTCGGCGTGCTCGTGCTCGCCGGCCGCGTCCAGCGCCATGGCGGCCTCGACGTGGTCCCAGGGGTCGAGGTGGCCGCCCTCGAACCACGGTATGGCGCCGTCCGGCCGCTGGACGGCGAGGATCCCGGCGACGGTCTGCGCGGCCTGCTCCGAGGTCAGGACGCCCGGGAGGACGAGGTGTTCGGTCCGCCTCACGCGTCGACGCCCGCCTTCGGGGTGTGCGGCTTGGTGGCGTAGGCGACGAAGCTCTTGCCGATCAGCGGGTTGAGCGCGTTCTCGGCGAGCCGGGTGGCCAGCGGTTTCCTCATGATGTCCCAGACCAGCAGCTTGTGGTACAGCTTCACCGGCAGGGCCTTGTCGTTGTCCACGCCGACGGCGCACTTGATCCACCAGTACGGGGAGTGCAGTGCGTGCGCGTGGTGGCTGCCGTACGGGCGCAGGCCCGCCTCGCGGATCCTGCCCAGCAGTTCGTCGGCCCGGTAGATGCGGATGTGCCCGCCCTCGACCTCGTGGTAGGCGTCGGACAGCGCCCAGCAGATCTTCTCCGGCCCGTAGCGCGGCACGGTGACCGCGATCAGCCCGCCCGGCTTGAGGACGCGCACCATCTCGGCGAGCACGCCCTTGTCGTCCGGGATGTGCTCCATGACCTCGGAGATGATGACGCGGTCGAAGGTGTCGTCGGGGAACGGCAGGCTCAGCGCGTCGCCCTCCATCGCCGTGGCGGTCGCCCCGGCCGGGGCCTCCCCGGCCTCCTTCATCGCGGCGAACCACTTGGCGACCTCGCGGATCTCGTCGCCGTTCCGGTCCAGGGCCACCACGTTCGCGCCGCGCCGGTAGCACTCGAAGGCGTGGCGGCCCGCACCGCAGCCCAGGTCGAGCACGCGGTCGCCCGGGGCGAGCGGGAAGCGGGTGAAGTCGACGGTCAGCACGTGGAGTCTGCTTTCGTCCGGGACGGTGACTGGACAGTGGGCCGCGGCCCCGCGGCGGCCTCGATCGCCGCACGGTAGTGCTCGGCGGTGCCGATGGCGGCCCGCTCCCAGGTGAAGCGGGCCAGTACGCGTTCCCGGCCGGCCAGACCGAGGCGGCGGCGCAGCTCGGAGTCGCGCAGCAGCCGGCCGAGCGCCGTCGCCAGCGCGCCCGGGTCCCCCGGCGGCACGGCGAGGCACGTCTCGCCGTCGGGCCCGGCGACCTCGGGGATGGCGCCGCCGGTCGTGGCGACCAGCGGCGTCCCGGTGGCCATGGCCTCGGCGGCCGGCAGCGAGAAGCCCTCGTACAGCGACGGCACGCACGCCACCTGGGCGCCGCGCACCAGGTCGACCAGCTCCTCGTCGCTGATGCCCTTGACGAAGTCGACGGCGCCGCCGAGCCCGTACCGCTCGATGGCGGCGGCCACCGGGCCGTCGTCGGCCCGCTTGCCGACGACGACGAGGTGCGCGTCGGGGTGCTCGGTGCGCAGCTTCGCGAGCGCCTCCACGAGGTGGACCAGGCCCTTGAGCGGCACGTCGGCGCTGGAGGTGGTCACGATCCGCCCCGGCACCTCGGGCACGGACGGGTCCGGCGAGAACAGCGCGGTGTCCGCGCCGATGTGCACCACGTGCACCCGGTCCTCGCGCACCCCGAGGTGGTCGACGATCTCCTGGCGGGAACTCCCGGAGACGGTGAGCACGGACGGCAGCCGGCGCGAGACCCGCTTCTGCATCCGGGTGAAGCCGTACCAGCGGCGGACCGACGCCCGGCGCTTCCACCCCTGCGCGGCGTCGAGTTCGAGCTGCCGGTCGACGGTGATGGGGTGGTGGATCGTCGTCACCAGCGGCGCGCCGAGGGCGTCCGGGCCGCCGAGCAGGCCGTAGCCGAGGGTCTGGTTGTCGTGGATGACGTCGAAGGCGCCCCGCCGGGCGGCCAGGTGACGGCGGGCCCGCAGGCTGAACGTCAGCGGCTCCGGGAACCCGCCGGTCCACATCGTGCCGACCTCCAGCGCGTCCACCCAGTCGCGGTACTCGTCGCGCTTCGGGGTGCGGAAGGGGTCGGGCTGGCGGTAGAGGTCCAGGCTCGGCAGCTCGGTGAGGCGCACCCCGTCACCGAGCTCGTCGAGCACGGGGTAGGGCTGGGCCCCGATCACCTCGACGCTGTGGCCGAGACGGGCGAGTTCCCTGGACAGATGGCGTACGTAGACGCCCTGGCCCCCGCAGAACGGGTTCCCCTTGTAGGTGAGCAGCGCGATCCGGAGCGGCCTGGCCTCTGCGGTCACTCACGGCCCCCTTCTCACTGCACTTCAGCGGGAGCGTAGCCGCCCGTGCGTTGGTAGAACAAGTTTCAGAATCGGTTACTCAGGAGTTGGCCCGAGAGCACGAAGATACCTGTAGCCGTGCGGGGGGTTCTGGCTGGTGCGGGTGATTCCCGCCACGCCGTCGTGGTGGCCGTGGGGGGTTCGCCCACCCACCCACCCGATTGCCCCGGATGGTTGGTGCGGGCCTGCGCGCGGTTCGTGGTGGGCCGGGGTCGGGGCCTCCGGGGCTGGGCATTCTGTACCGCATATTTATGTGCATGGCGGGCGGTCCAGGTAGGTGCCGTCCGTGCCGCACAACACATACACGTCAGCGTCCAGAACGCCCACCCCTACGACCCCGCCCCCTCCGTTTCGTCGGGCGACCAACGCCCGGTGGGGGGGATGCGGCCCGCCCCTCCCCGCACCGCAGGAAACTGCCACCGGCAGGAGGGCCCCCGGCCGCAGGCCGAGCAAGGGTGCGCGCACCGGTGGCCAGGGGCACCTCCCCCGCAGGGGTTGCCTGCGTCCCGGCGAGCGCGAGGGGTGGGGGCGCACCCCTGTCCTTCGGTGAGCGGCCGAACCGGCGCCTGCCCCGGATCCGAACTGGATGGTGTGAGCCTCGAGGACGTGTGCGGCGACCCCGGACCGCCTCTTCACCCCCTCCGGCCGTCAGTCGCCCACGGATACGGAGGGGGCGGGGGAGGTGGGGGCACCCCCGGCCGAAGGCTGAGGGAGGGTGAATGTTCTGGACGCTGCGGGATATTTGTGTGCGGCAGAGACGGCACCAATTCGGACCGCCCGCCATGCACGTAAATAACCCAGTCCAGGACGTGCAGCCCCGCTTCCCCGGCCCACCACGCACGCCGCGAGGCGGTCACTGACCGCGCCGGATGGGGGTCCCCCCGGCCGAAGGCTGGGGGAGGGAGGGCGGGTGGACGCCCGCCGCAGGCGCAAACAACCCGCACACGACAACCGGGCAGCCCGGGGCACGGACCGCAGGCGCAAACGACCCGCACACAACAACGGGCCGCAAGGGGCACCCCGGACACAGCCCCGACGCATCCGCGCACGACGGCGGCGGAACAGAGCGGACCCCGCGGCAAGGCACCGCAGTACGCTGGGGGACGGTTCCGCACGGCGCACAGATTCGGATTGGGACAGATGACCGCAGCTCCTCAGCCGACGCCGTCCCCCGTGCCGCTGACCGAACGTCAGGAAGCCCGGCGGCGCCGCATCCTGCGCACCAGCGCCGAGCTCGCCGTGCGGGGCGGATTCGACGCCGTCCAGATGCGCGAGGTCGCCGAGCAGTCGAACGTCGCGCTCGGCACCCTCTACCGCTACTTCCCGTCCAAGATCCATCTGCTCGTCGCCACGATGCGCGACCAGCTGGAGCACCTCCACGAGGCGCTGCGCAAGCGTCCGCCCTCGGCTGCCGCGCCCGCGGACCGCGTGGCGGAGACGCTGATGCGCGCGTTCCGCGCGATGCAGCGGGAGCCGCACCTCGCGGACGCCATGGTGCGGGCGCTGACCTTCGCCGACCGTTCCGTGAGCCCGGAGGTGGACGCCGTGTCGCGGCTGACGACCGCGATCGTGCTGGACGCGATGCGGCTGGACGGGCCGCCCGGGCCCGAGCTGCTGTCCGCGGTGCGCGTCATCGAGCACACCTGGCACTCGGCCCTGGTGACCTGGCTGTCCGGGCGCGCCTCGATCGCCCAGGTGAAGATCGACATCGAGACCGTCTGCCGGCTCATCGACCTGACCGATCCGCGCCGCGCGCAGGCGTGACCCCGGCACGTCACTCCTCGGGCGGGAAGACGGCCTCGCCGGAGTCGCCCAGCGCGATGCTGATCGCCTCCACCGGGCAGCCTCCGCCGCCGCCAGCAGCGCCTCCGCGGCGTCGGTGTCCGGGGCCGCCCCGTGGCCGGGCGGAGTCGAGGGTGAAGCCGCCCGGCGGGGAGTTCACGCACATGCCCGAGCCGATGCACACTCCTCGGTCGACCTCGATGTGCCAGCGGTCCCCCACGGGGTCAGCCCTCCCAGCCGGCGGGCAGGTGGACCTTCTTGTGCTCCAGCTACTCGCCCAGCCCCTCGGGCCCGAACTCGCACCCGAGCCCGGAGTTCTTGTAGCCGCCGAAGGGGCCGAGCATGTCGAGGCTGAAGGTGTTGACGTCGAACGTGCCGGTGCGCACCCGGCGGGCGATGTCGATGCCGTGCTCGACGTCGCCGGTCCAGACGCTGCCGGACAGGCCGTAGTCGGAGTCGTTGGCGATGCGGACGGCCTCCGCCTCGTCCTCGTACGGCAGCAGGCAGATGACCGGGCCGAAGATCTCCTCGCGGGCGATCCGCATGGAGTTGGACACGTCGCCGAAGCGGGTGGGCTCGACGTACCAGCCGGTGGGCTGCGCCTGGCCGCCGCCGGTGAGGACCTTGGCGCCCTCCTGCTGCCCGAGGGCGGTGTAGTCCAGGGAGCGCTGCTGCTGGCGGCGGGCGCCAGCGGCCCTACCTGGGTGGCGGGGTCGAGGGGGTCGCCGACGCCGAGGAGCTGCCCGCCCACGAGCACGCCTCCACCGGCGCCGGCGCCCGGGTACGCGAGCCGCCGGACCACCACACCGCCCGCCTCGCCTCGCTCCGCGCCCTGATCGCCGAGGCCCCCCGCACCCCGTGGCAGCTCGCCGAGCCATGCAGTGAAACCGCCCCTGGAAGCAGATCCCCTTCCCCTCCCGGAACATCGCCGTCGCCGAGGCCGAGGCCCACCTGCGCCGCCTGGTCAAGCTCGGGCACGCCGAACCGGTGCCCGGTTCCGACCCGGTCGCGTACACCGCGGTGTGAGCGGCCGGTGTGAGGCAGACCGCACCAGGCCGGGCACGGCGCGGCACGCGGTCCCGGCTAAGGTGTGCTCGACACAACCAAGTCCAATCACGTCCGAGCGGGGGAAGCCGGTGCGAATCCGGCGCTGACCCGCAACCGTGAGCCGTCCCCGCCCGGGGAGGGCCCAGCCGGAGCACCCGCGCGGACGGGAGCGGCTCTTCCGTCGAGGTACACGGAGCCGGAGCCCGGTGCCGTGACCGCGCGCCCGCATCCGTCTGCGCGACCGCTCACCCGAAAGGCACCACCCGATGCACCTGCGCCGCACCGCCGCGGCCGCCCTGGCCGCCTTCAGCACCCTCCTCATAGCCGCGTCGCCGTCACCCTCGCCGGCTGCGGCCCCCGCCGCGCTGTACGGGGACGCCGACCCGACGTACGACGGCGTGTGGCGCCAGTCGTACGCGCTGCTGGCGCTGCACGCGGCCGACATGGAACCGGCCGGTGACGCGGTGAAGTGGCTCGCCGGGCAGCAGTGCGCGGACGGCGGATTCGCCTCGTACCGTCTCGACCCGACGGCACCCTGCGACCCGGGGACCGAGGACACCAACGCCACCGCCATAGCCGTCCAGGCGCTCGCCGTCCACGGGCAGGACTTCGCCGTCAAGCGCGCCGCCGAGTGGCTCGCCAAGGTGCAGAACCGCGACGGCGGCTGGTCGTACAACCCCGGCGGAGCCTCCGACGCCGACTCCACGGGCGTCGTCATCGGCGGCCTCAAGGCCGCCGGCACCGACGTCAAGTCCGTGACCACCGACGGCCTGTCGCCCTACGACGCGCTGCGCTCCCTCCAGTTGGCCTGCGGCAAGAAGGACGGCGGCGCGTTCGCCTACCAGCCCGACCCCAAGTCGGGTGACCTCGCGGCCAACGCCAAGGCCACCGCCGACGCCGTGCGCGGCGCCGAGGGCGCGGGCCTCGTCGTCGAGGCCCCCGGCCGCGACGTCCCCGTGCGCGACGGGTGCGGCGGCAGCGCCTCCGACGCGGGCGCCGCCTGGCTCGCGGCCCGGCTCACCGCCGGCGGCGGCCACTTCGACGCCGTCACCCCGGGCTCCGACCAGAAGACCCCCGACTTCGGCACCACCGCCGACGCCGTCATCGCCCTCGTCGCCGGCGGCCATCTCGACGCCGCCAAGGGCGCCTACAACTGGCTCGCCGCCAACTCCGGCGCCTGGGCGAAGGACAACCCCACCGCCCTCGCACAGCTCGCCCTCGCCGCGTACGCCACCGGCAACCCGATGCGGGACCACGTCACGCGGCTCAGCGCCCTCGGCCCGGTCGCCCAGCAGAAGCCCGAGTCCTCGGGCGGCAGTTCGGTGTGGTGGATCGTGGGCGCCTGCCTGGTCGCCGGCATCGGCATCGGGGTGCTGCTCGCCGGCCGGAAGCACCGGCTGTGAGGCGGCCGCCCCTCACGGCGGCGGCACTCCTCCTGGCCCTGGTGGCCGCCCTCGTCGCGACGCCCGCGCACGCGGCCACCTACCGGTACTGGTCCTTCTGGCAGCGTGACGCCGCCACCGGCGCCTGGACGTACGCGACGACCGGGCCGGCCCTCAGCCGCCCCGGCGACGGTGCCGTGGAGGGCTGGCGCTTCGGCGTCAGCCCCGACGCCGACTCGGCCGCCCGCCCCCGCGGCACGGCCGGGTTCGCCGCCGTCTGCGAGGGCACCCCGGCCCGCCCGGGCACCAAGCGGGTCGCCCTGCTGCTCGACTTCGGCACCGCCGCCGACGCCCCGGCCACCCGCACCGCCTGCGCCCGCGTCCCCGCCGACGCCACCTCCGCCGACGCCCTGGCCGCCGTCGCGCCCCCGCTCCGCTACAACTCCGCGGGCCTGGTATGCGCGATCGCGGGCTACCCCGCCAAGGGCTGCGGCGAGCAGGTCGCCGACGCCGCCGCACCCCCCGCCCCCACCTCTTCCCCGGGCCCCGCGCTCGGCACGTACGGCGCCACAGGAGTCGTCCTCCTCGTCGTCGCGGCCGCCGCCTGGCAGGTCCGCCGCCGCCGGAGCGACCGCCCGTGACCGCCGGCACACCCCTGCCCCGACCGCCGAGGGCCCTCACGCTGCCGGTTAGGCTGCGCCCCCGTGACCGCCGCGACGGCTCGCCCACCCCGGACACCCGCCGTTCCGCCGACGCTGCTCCGCCCCGGCCGCGACAGCGGTCAGTCGTGCCGTCCGGTGACACCCCCGGCGCACCACGCACGGCGAACGCGACCGACGGGCTGTCCAGGGCATCGCGAGCCCTCGCGCTGCTTCCCCGGCCGCGCCCGCGCACCCGCGACGCCTCGCCCACCCCGGACGCCCGCACGGCGACCCCCGCTGCCCGTCGGCAACCCCGCCCCGGCACACCGGTGTCGATCGAGCCGGCCATCACCCCCGACTCCGGCCGGACACCACGCACGGCCGGCCCGGCCGCCGCCGAGGCCCCGGCATCGGCAACCCCCGCCTCGCCCGCCCCGGTCACCCACCGTTCCGGCGCGGCCGTCCGGCCCCGGCGGGCGATCGTGCCCGCTGGCAGCGACGAGCACCCCCTCCGCCGAGGCCCCCGAAACGGCGGCGGCTCCGGCCGCTTGCGGGCGCTGCGACGGCGGCCGGAACGCGCCGGGCAGGCCGGCGCCGCGGGCCCGCGGCCTTCGGGCCGGGCGCGCGGGCCGCACGCCGGGGCGTGGTGGCTGTGGGCGCTGGGCCTCTCCACCGCCGCGTCGCGGACGACGAATCCGGCGCTGCTCGCGCTGCTCGCCGCCGTCGCCGGTTACGTCGTGGCCGTGTGCCGGGTGCCGGACACGCCCTGGTCGCGGTCGTACGCCGCGTTCCTGCGCCTGGGCCTGGTGGTCGTCGCCATCCGGCTCGCCTTCGCCGTCGTCCTGGGCTCGCCGATCCCCGGCACGCACACCGTGCTGACCCTCCCCGAAGTGCCGCTCCCCCATTGGGCGCAGGGCGTCCGCCTCGGCGGGCGGGTGACCGCCGAGGGGCTGTGGTTCGCCTTCCGCGAGGGCATGCGGCTGGCCACCCTCCTGGCGTGCCTCGGTGCCGCGAACGCCCTGGCCAACCCGGCCAGGCTGCTGAAGTCGCTGCCCGGCGTCCTGTACGAGGCGGGCGTCGCCGTGGTCGTCGCGATGACGTTCGCGCCCCATCTGGTCGCCGACGTGCGGCGGCTGCGGACGGCCCGCAGACTGCGGGGCCGCACGGAGAAGGGCGTGCGGGCGCTGCTCCAGGTCGGCCTGCCCGTGCTCGAGGGCGCCCTGGAGCGTTCCGTCGCCCGCGCGGCCGCCATGGACGCCCGCGGTTACGGACGCACCGCCGCGGTGCCGCCCGCCGTGCGCCGGGCGACCGCCGCGCTCACCCTCGGCGGCCTGCTCGGACTGTGCGCGGGCACGTACGCGCTGCTGGCCGCCACGGGAGCCGCGTACGGCCTGCCGCTGCTGCTTGCCGGACTGGCCGCCGCCGTCGCCGGGCTGCGGCTCGGCGGGCGCCGCTCCGTCCGTACCCGCTACCGCCCCGACCGCTGGGACGCGACGGCATGGCTGATCACCGCCTCGGGGGTGGCCGTCGCCGCGCTGACGGTCTGGGCCGCCGCCGCCTCCCCCGCCGGCCTGGACCCGCCCGTGGTGCCGCTGACCGCGCCCTCGCTGCCGCTGTGGCCCGCGGCCGCCGTCCTGCTCGGACTGCTGCCCGCACACCTGAAGGGAGCCCGCCCGTGATCCGCTTCGAGCAGGTCTCCGTCACGTACGACGGCGCCGCCGGACCCGCCGTCTCCGGTGTCGACCTGACCGTCCCCGAGGGCGAACTCTGCCTGGTCGTCGGGCCCTCCGGCACGGGCAAGTCCACGCTGCTGGGCGCTGTCTCCGGCCTCGTGCCGCACTTCACGGGAGGCGTCCTCACCGGCCGGGTCACCGTCGCCGGGCACGACACCCGCACCCACCGTCCGCGCGAACTCGCCCATGTCGTCGGCACCGTGGGCCAGGACCCGCTCGCGCACTTCGTCACCGACACCGTCGAGGACGAACTCGCCTACGGCATGGAGTCGATCGGCCTCGCCCCCGACGTGATGCGCCGCCGCGTCGAGGAGACCCTCGACCTGCTCGGCCTCGCCGACCTGCGCGACCGCCCGATCGGCACCCTCTCCGGCGGGCAGCAGCAGCGCGTCGCCATCGGCTCGGTCCTCACCGTCCATCCGCGGGTGCTGGTGCTGGACGAGCCGACGTCCGCGCTCGACCCCGCCGCGGCCGAGGAGGTGCTCGCCGTCCTGCAGCGGCTCGTCCACGACCTGGGGACGACCGTGCTGATGGCCGAGCACCGCCTGGAGCGGGTCGTGCAGTACGCCGACCAGGTCGTCCTCCTCCCCGGCGCGGGCGCCGCCCCGGTCTCCGGTCCGCCGGCCGAGGTCATGGCGCTCTCGCCGGTGCGTCCGCCGGTCGTCGCCCTCGGCCGCCTCGCGGGCTGGTCCCCGCTGCCGCTGTCGGTGCGCGACGCCCGCCGCGTCGCCGCCCCGCTGCGCGAGCGCCTCGCCGGCCGCACCCCGCCCGCGCCGCCCGGGCCCGCCACCGGCGAGCCCGTCGCCGCCGTCTCCCGGCTCACCGTCCGCCGCGGCCGCGTCGAGGCGCTGCGCGGGGTGGACCTGGCCGTACGTCCCGGCGAGACCGTGGCCCTCATGGGCCGCAACGGCGCGGGCAAGTCGACCCTGCTGTCCACCCTTGCCGGGATGCGGGCGCCCACCTCGGGCAGCGTGGACGTCGGCGGCCTGGAGCCGTCCCGCGCCCGGCCCGCGGAGCTGATCCGCCGCGTGGGCCTCGTCCCGCAGGACCCCCGGGACCTGCTGTACGCCGACACCGTCGCCGCCGAGTGCGCCACCGCCGACGCCGACGCCCGCGCCACCCCCGGCACCTGCCGCGCCCTGGTCGGCGAGCTGCTGCCCGGGGTCGCCGACGGCACCCACCCGCGCGACCTGTCCGAGGGGCAGCGCCTGGCGCTCGCCCTCGCCGTCGTGCTGACCGCCCGGCCCTCGCTGATCCTGCTCGACGAGCCGACCCGCGGCCTGGACTACGCCGCCAAGGCCCGGCTCGCCGCGCACCTGCGCACGCTCGCGGCGGACGGCCACGCCGTCGTCCTGGCCACCCACGACGTCGAACTCGCCGCCGAACTCGCCCACCGCGTCGTCGTCCTCGCCGACGGCGACCTCGTCGCGGACGGTCCCACCGCCGAGGTCGTGGTCTCCTCCCCCGCCTTCGCCCCGCAGGTGGCCAAGGTGCTCGGCCCGCTGCCGTGGCTGACGGTCGGCCAGGTCGGGGCGGCCCTGGCGGGAACGGCGTGACCGCGCGTCCGCCGCGCGCCGTCCGGCTGGGCGGGCGGGCCGTCGCCGCGCTGACGCTGGTCTCCGCGATCGGCGTCGCCGCGTTCGGCTGGCCGCTGCTCGCCGACCCTGGCTCCGGGCTCGCCCACAGCGAGGACGCGCCTTGGCTGTTCGCCCTGCTGCTGCCGCTGCTGCTCGCCGTCGTCATGGCGACGATCGCCGACGACGAGGACGGCCTGAGCGCCAAGTCCGTCGCCATGCTGGGCGTGCTGGCCGCCGCGGGCGCGGCCCTACGCCCGCTCGGCGGCGGCACGGCGGGCATCGAGCCGATGTTCTTCCTCGTCGTGCTGTCCGGCCGGGTGCTCGGCCCCGGCTTCGGCTTCTCCCTGGGGGCGCTGACGATGTTCGCCTCGGCCCTGCTCACGGGCGGGGTCGGGCCGTGGATGCCGTTCCAGATGCTCTCGATGGGCTGGGTGGCCCTCGGCGCGGGCCTGCTCCCCGGCGCCGCCCGGCTGCGTGGCAGGGGCGAACTCGTCCTCCTCGCCGGGTACGGGGCGGTGTCCTCGATCGCGTACGGCACGGTCATGAACCTGCAGGGCTGGCCGTATCTCGGCGGCGCGTCCTCCGGGGTCTCCTTCGTGCCGGGCGACCCGCTCCCGGACAACCTCGCCCGCTTCGTCGCGTACTGCCTGGCCACCTCGCTGGGCTGGGACGTCCCGCGTGCCGTGCTCACGGCGGTCCTCGTCCTCACCCTGGGCCCGTTCGTGCTGCGCGCCCTGCGGCGGGCCACCCGGCGCGCCGCGTTCGGCGCGCCGGTGGCGTTCGGCGAGGGGGACGCGCCCGGTGGGCCCGGTGCGCCCGGCGTGCCGCCTCCGTCGCGCTGACGGTCCGAGGCCGCGAGCGGGCAGGCCCTCGCCGGAGGGCGGGCGCACCCCGCCGGGTCAGATCCGCTGGATGATCGTGCCCGTGGCGAGCGCCCCGCCCGCGCACATCACGATCAACGCGAACTCCTTGTCGGAGCGCTCCAGTTCGTGCAGCGCCGTGGTGATCAGCCGGGCCCCGGTGGCGCCCACGGGCCCCCGTTGACGTTGACCTTCTCCAGGTCCTGGTCGAAGACCTGCGCCCAGGACAGCACCACCGAGGCGAAGGCCTCGTTGACCTCGACGAGGTCGATGTCGTTCAGCGTCATGCCGGCCTTGCCGAGCACCGTGCGCGTCGCGTCGATCGGTCCGTCCAGGTGGTAGTGCGTGTCCGCGCCGACCAGCGCCTGCGCCACGATCCGGGCCCGCGGCCGCAGTCTCAGCGCCCGCGCCGTCCGCTGGGACGCCCACATCACGGCCGCCGCGCCGTCCGAGATCTGCGAGGAGTTCCCCGCGGTGTGCACGGCCGTCGGCCTGATCACCTTCAGCCCGCCCAGCGCCTCCCTGCTGGTGTCGCGCAGGCCCTCGTCACGGTCGACCAGCCGCCACATGCCCTGGCCGGCGAGCTGCTCGTCCTGCGTCGTGGGCACCTGCAGGGCGAAGGTCTCCCGCTTGAAGCGCTCCTCGGCCCAGGCCCGCCCCGCCCGCTCCTGCGACAGCAGCCCGAGCCGGTCCACGTGCTCCCGGGTCAGCCCGCGGCGCCGGGCGATGCGCGTCGGCATCTTCTACGCCTCCGCCAACCACGACCCCGAGGTCTTCACGTCCCCCGACACTTTCGACATCACCCGCGACCCCAACCCCCACCTGGGGTTCGGTGGTGGCGGCCCCCACTTCTGCCTCGGCGCCAGCCTCGCCCGACTGGAGATCGACCTCGTCTTCAACGCCATCGCCGACACCCTCCCCGCCATCCGCCTCGCGGCCGAGCCCCGCCGCCTCCGCTCCCCCTGCCTCAGCGGCGTGAAGGAACTCCGTGTGACCTACACCTGACGCCGCGCGTGCGTTTACCGGTCACCGGGTATGGCAGGGTAGGGTGTGCTTTCGCGTGTCCAGCGGGCGTGTAGCTCAGCGGTAGAGCGCTGCCCTTACAAGGCAGATGTCGGCGGTTCGAAACCGTCCACGCCCACCAGCCCCAGCGCATGGCAAAGGCCCAGGTCGTCCGGTGTGAGTCCGGATGCCTGGGCCTTGATCTTTTGCCGCCCGTGAGGGCCGCCGTGCCACTTACGTGCCAGATGGATCGGCGTCGGTCCCCTTCACCCGCCGGATCTGGTCGTCCACGTGCCCGGCGATCTCGTGGTCGCGGCCGTTGACGAGGTGCTGGTAGATCAGTGCCGCCCGCACCGACGAGTGCCCCATGCGGTGCATCAGCTCTCGCGTGGAGGCCCCGCCCGTCGCGGCGAGGGTGTTGCCGGTGTGCCGCAGATCGTGGAAGTGGACGTCCCCGAGGCCGGCCGCGCCGATGGCCCGCAGCCAGATCCCCCGGAAGTTGTTCCGCCGAAGCACTCCCCCGCGCGGCCCGACGAAGACTCGACCCGTGCGGCCGGGCTCGGCGTAGTCGGCCAGGTGGCCCGCCAGCTCGACCGTGAGAGACGCGGGGAACGCCACGGTGCGCACGCCGGCCGCGGACTTGGGAGCCTTGACCGTCAGTCCGTCCGACCGGGTCTCGGCGACCGACCGGCGGACCGTGATGGCGCGTCGGTCCAGGTCCACGTCCCAGCGCTGGAGGCCGGCCAGCTCCCCGAAGCGCAACGCGGTGAAGGCCGCGAGCAGGATCATCACTCGGTAGCGCTCAGGCACGGCGTCCGCGAGCCGGAAGACTTCCGCCACCGACAGGAACGGTCGCTCGGCACTCGGTGCGGTGGCACCACCCTTGACCCGGCACGGATTGCGCTGAACCAGGCCGTCGTCCACGGCGGTGTTCATGATGGCGCGGAGGATCTGATACGCCTTGGCCACGGTCGCCCCGCCGACGCCCTGGTCAAGGAGGGTAGTCCGCCAACGCCGTACCAGCGGGGTGGTGATGTCCCTCAGCAGCACCGCGCGGAAGGTCGGCAGGATGTGCAAGTTCAGCGCGCTCGCGTTCCGTTCGCGGGTGGTGGCCGCATAGTCGCGGTCCTTGAACCAGGTCTCGGCGTACTCACCGAACGGGATCTTGACGTCGGGGTTCTGCCAGTCGCCGTCGAGGATCTTGGCCTCTTGCTTCACCAGCCAGCGGTCTGCATCGGTCTGACTGGCGAAGGTCTTGTCCGCCGTCCGCATCAGCCCGTCCGGGCCCCGATAGCGCGCCTGGAAACGCCCCGAAGGCAGCTTCCGCACCGACCCGAAGCGACGACGGCGCCCCTTGGAATTCGCCATCAGGCCACCGCCCTCAGCCGCGCCGAGCCGCTCGTGACCGGCTGGACCGTGTGATCCGCGATGAAGGCTTCGACCGCGCTCTCAGGGATGCGGACATGGCGGCCGACCTTGACGAACGTGATGCGGCGCTCGGCGATCAGCCGTCGCGGGAAGCGCACCGAGGTTCCGAGCATCTCGGCCACCTGGTCGACGCTGAGGTATCGGTCCTTCATGCTGCGGCTCCTTCCAAAGCCAGTTGGTCGTGCAGGGCTTCGCGTGCGGTGTCGCGGGTTGAGCTGGAGGTCCCGGG
Source organism: Streptomyces sp. PA03-3a (assembly GCF_033792735.1). Classification (NCBI taxonomy): domain Bacteria; kingdom Bacillati; phylum Actinomycetota; class Actinomycetes; order Kitasatosporales; family Streptomycetaceae; genus Streptomyces; species Streptomyces sp. PA03-3a. The sequence continues at coordinate 284,754 of NZ_JARAVM010000005.1, read as the reverse complement.
CGATGGACGCGGCGAGGACGGATTCGCCGGGGGTGTGGCCGTGGCCGGCGTATTGCCAGTCAGCCAGGACCAGGACGGTGTCCGGCCCGATGTCCTCCAGGCCGAGGTCCGTGTGCTCTTGGGCGGCCCGGTAGTCGGCTCGTTCCTGGCGGAGGGCGCCGAGGGTGGTGGAGTAGCGGCGGGATTTGGTGGAGAAGTGGCCGCGGAAGCCAAGCATGTGAGCCCAGGCCCACAGCCGCCGGTCGGGGTAGAGGTCGTCGAGGTCGCGACAGGCCTGGATGAGGCGGCGGGCGTGGTCGGGCACGCCGTGGCGGTCGAGTTCCGAGAGTTCGCCGATGCGGCGGTCGAGGGTTCCGGTGTTCTCTGCTGCTTTGGTGGCGTACTTGGCGACGTAGGAGGCGACGGCCTGCTCGGTGATGTCCGAGCCGTCCCCGAACGCCTTCACTGGCCGGACGTCGAGCTGGGCACCCCAGCGGAACGTACGGGCCGATTGGTCACCGGCAGCGGGGACGGTGATCGAGGTGTAGGAGTGGTGGGCCGCAGCCCGAACTGCGTCCTCGAGTAACCGTGTGGTGGCCCACGACGGGGGCTCTGTGTCGGGACCTTCGGGGCCGTCGAGCCGGATGACGGCGTGGAAGTGGACGGCGCCGCGCTTCTGGAACTCGGCGACCTTGCCGAAGGAAACCCGCAGGACCTCTGCCATGGCCCGTTGGGAGAGGCCAGCGCGGGCAGCGATCTCGCGGCGGAGCCGGTTGGTGAAGCGCTGCCACAGCTGCCCGGCATGGTTGTTGAACAACACCGCCCCCGCATAGTCGTAGGTGACCGGGTCGAGCGCGGTCCCCAGCGCCGCATCGTCGGCCGCATGTCGGGTGCCGCAGCGGCAGCGTCCGGTGTCGGGCCGGTTGTGGACGCGCCCGAACGACGGAGCCGTGAGGGTGGCGAAGACCCGCGGGTGATCCCGCACGGTGGCGGGGATGTCGCGGCGCTGGTCTCCGGCGAGGCCGGCGCGGATGAGGTGGTAGGTGTCGCCGGCGTAGGTCCAGGCGCACGAGGGGCAGCGCGAGGCCCGCCGGTTGCCGCACGCGATGCGGAGCCGTCCGCCGGGCTCGTGTTCGGTGGAGTAGTGATGCAGCGTCTCGCCGGTGATCTTGTCTTTGGTGAGGGTCCAGCCGGTCAGGTGGATGGGGTCGGAGCAGCCGCCGGTGCGGCGGATCTGGTCTTCCCAGCGGTGGAAGCCCTGGGACCCGGCCACCCGCAGCAGGTCGGTCAGGGTGGTCGGGTCCAGGCCCGCGAGGGTCGCGGTGTCAGGCACGGGCGCCCTCCGGCGTCCGAGCGGGGCGCAGGATGCCGGCGCCACGGCAGGCCGGGCAGTGGACGGTGAGGGTGCGCAGGTGGCCGTGCCGGTCGCGGTCGCCGAGGGTGATGGCGGCGGAGGCGAAGCCGTCGCAGGCCGGGCAGATCCGTGCCGGGGGCGGTGTCGGGTGGGTCATGATGGGGGTTCCTTCCGGATCTCTGGTTCGGGCAGGGGCACGGCTCCCGGGGCGGGCGATACTTGGCGGTTGTGACCGCCCCGGGGGCCGGTCAGCGGTGCTTGTGCTGGCCGTGGAGCAGCGAGCGCAGGACCACGGCGCAGACGGCCACCGAGGCGGCGGTGACGGCGACCGCCAGCAGCAGCGAGACCAGGACGGCGCCGACGACCAGGACCACGGCCGTGCCGCCGCCGACGAGCGCGACCAGGGCGCCCGGGGTGAGCTGCACGACGGGCCGGGACGCCACCGGAGCCGGGGCCGCGGGGACCGGCGAGGGAGCCGGGGCCGGGGTGTGCTGGACGAGGCCGGCGGCGGGCTCAACCGGCAACGGGATCGGCACACCGGTCGGGGTCGGGTTGGTCGGGATCTTCGGGCGGAGCATGAGCGGTCTCCCTACTTCTCGATGAGGGTGTCGATGACGGGGGCAAGGAGGCTGTCGGCGATGAGGTAGCCGCCCAGGAGCAGCACCAGGACCAGCCAGAGCGGTGGGCGGATGAGCTTGCAGCCGAGGTAGCCGACGACGATCAGGGCGAACCAGAGCGGGACGTCCACGGGTCTCGCCTCCTATCGGGCCGTGCAGCGGTGGGTGCGGGCTGCCAGTTGGGCGGCTGACTGGCTGGAGTAATGGGCGGACCAGCCGCAGCGGTCGTTGGTGCACACCGCTGCGTGCTTGGTCTGGCCGTGCCGGTCGCGGTGGGTGCCGATCTGCACGGGGCCGATCCGCATCACGGAGTGGAAGAAGTCGCGAGCAGGCATGACGGTGGTTCTCCTCTCGGGTCAGGTGAGTTGGGCGGCGATGGCATCCGCGAGCTGGGCGGGGACGCCGAGCCGGACGCGCAGGGTGTCGGAGTCGATCCGGTTGCCGGTACGGGTGCGGTGTTCGTCGGCCACCTTCCGGGCGTGGGCCACCAGTGCGGCCGGGACAGCAGGGGTGGCCGGCGGGGGCGCGGGCAGTGCCGGGATGGGCTCGGCTGCGTCGACGGCTTCCGGTTCTGGCTCCGGTGTGGGGGCCCGTTCGACGCTGGTCGTCTCGGCCGCGGCAACGGCTGAGGTTTCCTGGCGTTCGGGAGCGGGGCTCGGGGTGTGCACGAGGAGGGTGCCGCCGAGGAAAGCCAGGGCGGGCCATCTGGCAACGAGGATGCTCAGCCAGTCCGACACGTGGTCCAGGTCGAGGAGCCCGGCGGTGGCGACGTTCGCCCCGAGGGAGGCGGCCAGGGCGACGGCGAACCAGAACCACGCAGCCCGGACCGGCTCCCCGCTCGGGCGCAGGGTCCGCAGCTTGCGCCAGGCGGCAACCAGGAGCAGGTCTACGGAGATGGGGTAGGCCCAGGCTTTCCAGCCGTCTTGCCCGGCCGCGGCAGCCAGGTCGTGCAGGTGGGCGAAGGACAGGGCACCGGCGATCACGGCCTGTACGAGGACGGCGTCCACGCGGAGCTTGCGGGGCATCGTCGGTCTCCTTCCTGTTTTCGGCATGGGAGGGGTAGGGACATGGCGCGAGGCGGTCGTGCCGACGGTCGGGCGGGGAGGGATCAGGCCGCGGCAGGGACGGTCTTGGCCGCCGGGGTGAGGTGGGCAACCAGGGCCGGACGGAACGGCGCGAGTTCGGCGAGGTCGGGGGTGCGGTCGGCGTGCCGGTTGCAGGCGTTGACGGCCTGGCGCAGCGTGGTGTGGGGGGTGCGGATGCGGGCCCATCCGCCGGTGGAGTCGCCGGTCACCGCGATGCCGGGGGTGTCGGGGCGGATTTGGATGGCGGCGAGGACGGCATCGGGGGCGATGTCGCCGAAGGCCATATTCGCGGACGGTTCGTCGTTGACGCGGTGGGCGGTGCGGCCGGTGAGCTGGGCGCGGAGCATGGTGATGCCCTTGCCGAGTTCGGAGCCGAAGCGCTGCCCGCAGATCTCCAGGTAGATGCCGGCCGCGCGGCCGAGCTGGGCGAGCCGGGCCAGTGCGGTGATGATGCGGTCGCGGCGCTTCTCCTCGTCCTTGGTGGTGAACAGGGCGAGTTCGGCGACCTCGTCGACCAGGACCACGACCGGGACCGGGCGCAGGTGGTCGGGCAGGTCCCAGATGTCGGCGGCGATCTCCGCATCGGGCACGTCGGCGGTGATCCGCTGCTCGGCGCGGATGAGCTGGTAGACGGCCTCCATGCGGGCGATGAGGGCGTCGAGGAGGTCGGCGGCGGTGTCGGGGTTGTCGGCCAGCGCGGAGAACCGGCGGGCCAGCGGGAACAGCTCCACACCCTGCTTGCAGTCGATACCCACCAGCGCGACATCCTGCGCGGCCAGTTCGGCGACCAGGTTCCGCTGGTACACCGACTTTCCGGACTTCGTTGCCCCGAGGGTCAGGGCGTGCGGGACGGTGCGGTAGTCGCGGTAGTGGACGGCGCCGTCCTCGCGCAGGGCGACCGGGACCCGCATCGGGGTGCGGTCGATCTTCGCGGGCATCTGCACCCGCTTGAGGACGTCGTATCCGGTCATCCGCAGCTCAACGACACCCGAGCGCAGCTCGCGCGAGGTGACGCCGTACATGCCGAAGGAGTGCCGCAGCCGGTCGCAAGAGGCGGCGACGTCGAAGGCGTCCTGCCCCGGGCGCAGTGCTAACCGCGCCACCAGGCCGGTCCGGGTGGGGCGCAGTCGCAGGATGCGCGGTGCCCGCGAGGTGGGGGCCGGGCGGTTGGTGGCCCGCGCGAGGGCCATGCGCCAGCGGGACGGCGGCACGGTCAGCCCGCACGCTTCCATGACGGTGGTGTAGCGGACGAGGACCCGCAGGACAGCGAGGGTGACACCGAAGGTCAGCCAGTACCAGGCGGGGCGCCGCCACCGCAGGATCAGCGCGGTGGCGACGACCAGCAGCAGCGCGACCGTGAAGCGGGTCATGGCTCAGGCCGCCTTCGCGGCGCCGGCGAGCGAGGTGACCGCAACCGCGCGGAAGCTGATGCCGTGGCGGCGCTGGCCGTTGAACTCGTTCTCCCACGGCCGGGCGATCAGACCGGTGATCGCGACCGGGGTGCCCATCACCAGCTCGCCGGAGATGCCCGGCTCCGGGACGGACACCGACAGGATCTCGACCTCGCCGTTCGCCGCGAAGAAGAAATCACGGCGGGCTGCGCAGAGTTGAGCGAGCGTCAGTCGACAGCGGGGATGCGATAGGTAAAAACGAACTGGTCAGCGGCCATGAGCGTGTCGCACACCTCCACCACCCGCCCATCCACGGTGACCGCGTTACGGATCAGGTGGATCACCGGCGCACCAGGGCTGAGCGCCAGCTCCGAGGACTCCGCCTTGGAAGCCGGCCGAGCTTGCAAGGTCTCGACGTACTCGGCGAACTCGTGCCCGTGGTCTTCGAGTCGGGCGTAAATGCCACCGCCGCCCGGGTTCTCGGCGAACAGCTCGGGGATGTCCTTCGCGACGTCCCACGGCAGGTACGAGGTAGCCGTCTCGACCGGGGTGCCATTGCGGAAGTAGAGACGCCGCCGGGCCAGCACCTTCGCGCCGGCCTCCACACCCAGCCGCTCGGCAATGTCCTCGGGAGCCTCCACGGGGCCGATGTAGAGGACGCTGACCTTCGCCGTTGCGCCGGACTGCTCGGACTCGGCCAGGTATGCAGCCTTGCCGCCCCGGCGGAGCGAGCGGCGGAAGCGGTCCGACGACCGATGCCGCACTGGCGGGCGGTCCTTGACCGTGGAGCCCTTGCCGTGCCGTGTCTCCACAAGGCCGCTCGCGCGAACCTCCGTCATCGCTCTACGGATCGTGCCACCGGAGACGCCGTACCGGTCCATCAGTTCCGACTCGCTCGGCACCGTGTCACCAGGCTTGAGAACGCCCTGCCGGATCTGCAGAACGATCTCATCGGCGATCTCCACATACCGAGGCACCGACCTCTCCCCTCCTACCGCGGTTCCCATAGTCCTTCTCAGCCTCCTATGCTCCTGTACATGAGTAAATCGCAGGGGCCCACACCGACGCCAGCACTGCACTCGGTATCCGTAGCCGGAGCCGTAGTACGCGAGGACGGCCGGCTCCTCGCGATCCGCCGCGCAGACAACGGCACTTGGGAACTCCCCGGCGGCGTCCTCGAACTGAACGAGACCCCCGAGGCCGGCGTCAGCCGTGAGGTCTGGGAAGAGACGGGCATCCACGTCGAGGTGGACCAGCTCACCGGTGTCTACAAGAACACCACCCGCGGCATCGTCGCCCTGGTCTTCCGCTGCAAGCCCTCCGGCGGCACCGAGCGCACCTCCGATGAGTCCACAGCCGTCGACTGGCTCACGCCCGACGAAGTCGCAGAGCGCATGTCCGAGGTCTTCGCGATCCGGCTCCTGGATGCCCTGGACAATGCCGGCCCGCATGTCCGCAGCCACGACGGCAAGCGCCTCACCACGGTCCAATGAACGTCGAGCACAGCCGAAGGATGAGCCGCGACGAGGCAATATCCCTCGTCCAATGCCTCCTGACCGGCGACACAGCCGACGAGGCGCAAGCCTCTGAGCTCCTGACAGCCTTGGAGCGCGGGCTGCGGTGCCCGCACATCTCGGACTACATCTTCTGGGACTTCGACCCTTCGCTGCCGCGGAGAAGATCGTCGACCGAGCCATGGCGTACAAGCCCATCCCTCTTTGAAGTCTGCCGGGTCTCGATCGAGGCGTTACGCCGAGGGATGCCTGACCATCGACCAAGATGATCTTCCAGATAGGGACCGGGCTACCACCCGAACTCAGGCGCTCCGACAACGTCGGCACCGACCTGCGCGGCCAGCCATGCAGCCCGGTCGTCATCTCCAGGACGTGAGTGGATGAAGACCGTGTGCTCGGCGGCCCAGTCAAAGCAGTGGATATCACTGCTGTGGCATGCGATCTCCAACTCCGCGTACTTGTACTCTTCGTCCAGCCCAAGCTCGGGCACGGCAGGCCATTTCATGTCAGACCAGAGGAGGTAGCACTGGGTGACGTCTGCCCAGGTACGCAGCGCTTCCCTGGCCTCTGCAAATGTCCTGGCATCCCCCGAAAAGCTGACTGGCAGACCGACGCCACCCTTCCCGCGAGACTCAATCTCGGCTCCGGGCAGAGCTGCGGTAAGACGCAGCAGATCGTCATCACTGCTCGCCGAGGCATGCAGGAAGCTGCTCGGATTGTGCCAGGACGCAACCGACAGCAGCCTTTCAGCGAGACTCAGCGCCTCCCCGAGATTCGTGGTCCGCAAGACAGGCCACGCACGTGTGTTCCCCATGGCGGCATCCTGTCAGAGCCATCCTCCCTGCGGCACGCGCGACGAAACCGAGGCAGGGACACAGGCACGGATCCCGGTCTAGGTTCAGTTGATGTTTGACGGATTGGCGTCAGGTGACGCTTGACGTCTGGCCTAGACATCGCAGCCGACCATCTCGGCAGGTGGAATGTCTCCCTGAGATCCCATTCGGAGGAAATCGTCCGTCCCGTGGACGTAGTCAGCCCGGGGTCATGTCGTACTCGTCGACATCCAGAGCTGCGCCGGTGGCGGCGAGAAATCTCAGCACGTCAGGGTCCAAGTGCCAGCCGAACAGGTTGGGCTGATCTGACGCGGCGGCTCCGGGAGTGGCCTCGTCGCCGTTGAAGTAGCGCACGACTTCCAGTACGGCATGGCCATATTCCGCATCCTCAGCCGCCAACCTCGCGGCAAGTTCGGCGATGCGATCCGTGTACGGGCGGAGTCTGTCCAAGAGCCGCGCAACCAGCTCGTCAACCGACAGGCCAGGCTCACGGCACACGACCTTCCAACGATGGGTGACCGGCAGAGTCGGCGAATCGGCCCTGCGGCTTCCACGCACGGTCGTCTCGTCGGGCTCGATGCCCAACCACGCGGTCATCTCTTGCGCGGGCGTGCGGCTGCTGCTCAAGGCGAAGTAGACGTACTGGCGAAGCGGCATTGCGCGAGCGTAGCCCTGGATCTGTCGTAGGTGCTCGCCGCGTCGGCAACGAGCCAGGCAGCCCGTCCAGGCGTCGTCACCCGAATCAGACGCACACAGCCAAGCCGAGGAAGCGGTGTCAAGCATTAGGTGAAGCCACACTGTCAACCATCAACCGAGACAGGACAACAGGCACCGATCCCAGCGCGGTAAGACTTTCTCTACTTCATCAAGGCGCTCCCGCCGCGCAGAGCGCGGCGGCGCGCGGCCCGGCGTCTCGGGCCGCCGCTCCTGTCTTCGCCCCGCTCCGGCCCCGCCGCCGGCCGCCCGCCAGACGGCGAGGGGGGGCTGAGTGGAAACCCGCTGTGGCTGGGACGGTCGGCTCCGCGGCTTTACGCAGCCACCATGGGGCGAGCCTCGAAGATCGGGGCCCACATCGGGCTATTGCGGGCAGGCAAGGAGCCAGCCCGATTCGCGGCCAGCGTACGGGCCCCGATCTCTCGCCCCATGGCAGCTCCCGCCCAAAGCCGCTGCGTCGACCGCACTAGGAACCTGGCACGGGAGTTTTATCGAATGAGCGGTAGGAGCGGAACTATTTGTTCGATTTATACACCAATGGGAGGGATGGCAAAAATAAGCCCCTATCGGCTGCGAGGCGTCATCCCGTTTGATTTGTTCATTAGAAAAACTCTGAGTCACATGTCGCATGAGTGGACAAATGGTATTTCACTGGATCGAAACCTGAGGGACATGTTGCGTTCATCACTGCCCACCCCTATCCCCGTGAGTGCGATGGGCCATCTAATATGAAATGGCCCGCGAATCAAGTTGACAAGAATGCGGAGAAAAATGGGAATTCGGAAAACTTTCGCTATCCTCACTGCCACTCTTGGGCTCACAGCCGGAGCGGTGGCCGGGGCTAATTCCGCATCGGCATTTGAGCCCTGGCTACAGAACTATGCTTTGAGCGAAGACGGGGCGTTTTGCGCAACACCTTTTGGTGGCAGTGAAAGCAATGGCGCATACGTAACCCAATGGGAGTGCGACGAAGACCACAACACAAGCCAGCGTTGGCACTGGTACGGCAATCGCATCGTCAACAACAACAGCGGTAAGTGCCTGACTCCATATGGCGGCGGAACGGCCGACGGAACCATTCTTACAATCTATGACTGCAACAGCGACGCCAGCCAGAATTGGCAGGTCGTCTATGACGCCGAGACCGCTCAGTCCCGTATCAAAAATCTGCAAAGCAAAACGTACATAACCACCTATGGCGGCAGTAAAACGCACGGGGCCAATCTCACCCTCTGGAGGGAGAACAACACCGACGCCCAAAAGTGGCAATTTTGACCGGTCGAACTGAGGAAGGTGGCTCCACTCGAGTGTCAGCAGTGACTGGCGTTGGCCAACCGGAGTACGCTTCTGTGAACCCTAGACAGGGAGCGGTAGGTGAATGCCGGGGTACCGCGCACGAAGACTTGGATGGTTGCTCTGCTGGCACCAGAATAGACACTCACGGAACCGTTCTGATTCTGCTTCGAGGCGTAGCTTGAATCTGGGGTGTCTGGGCAGTCGAATTCGGACTGTCTAGACTTTTCCTAGCTGCCTTCCTGTTAACCGAGTCAACCGGGCCCCGAGCCTGAGCTCACGGCGAGTGTCGAGAATGAAGGAGTGGGGCCCGGCGCGAACCTGGGCCTGGCCCCACTCACGTGACAGTGGAAGAATGTGAACCTTGGTCAATTTCGCGCACGGAATCAGTTAACGCGAGGTGCAGCCCAGGTCGTTATGAAGACGGCATCTTTCGGGTGGCAGGTCGCAAAATTGTTCATCAGGTCACAAACTTGAGCGAGCAGCGTCTCGATCAGGCGCATTGACCGCTCAGGCGGAACTCACACGCTGGCGCCGGTCCAGTTGTGCACCGTGGTGCCTACCTGGCAGGACCACTGTACGGAGACTGCGCCGTTGGAGCTACTGCCTCCGTAGATGGTGAGGCAGAGGTTGCTGCCGCCGTTGACGAGCACTGATCCGCCGGCGGTTCCTGTGGCCCGCGACCATTCCTGAGCGGCACTGCCGTTGCAGCGCCACTGCGTCATCTCGGCTCCGTTGGAGGTACTACCGCCATAGACGGTCAGGCAGCGGTCGCTCTGGAAATTACGGATACGTGCTCCATCCCAGTACCAGTTCTGAGCGCTCGTTCCGTTGCAGTCCCACTGGATTACTTGTGCGCCGTCATTGAGGCTGCCGCCATACGGGAGCAGGCACTTGCCGCTGCTGACGTTCCGGAAGCGGACGGTCTCGATGGGGCGCGCTGTTGGCGCGAAGTCGAAGACCAGGCGCTGCGGGAGTACTCGGTCGTCCTGACCCACCTCGTTGACGCCGCGCACGCGCCCAGTGGACGCGTCCCAGTCCAGGTTCTGCGTCATGTCCGGGACCGCCGTCAGGACGTACGGGGCCGCGCCGGGTCCGGCCTTGTGGACGCAGGCGCTTTCCCGGTAGCCGGTGGCGAACGACGAGGGGCACAACCCGCTGATGAAGAAAGAGCCCTGCGTGAATACCGCGCCTTGCATGCCCCAGACGGGCGAGGTCCAGGCAGCGGAGGCGGTGACGGTGTTGTCGCTGCCCGTCTTTGGCAGGCCCTTCGCCAGATCGAGCGGCCACTCCACGAGACGGCCACCCGCCGCGCTACCGACATATTCGCTGGACAGCACGTTGCCAGTGGAGCGGTCGAAGCTGAGGGAGGTGAGGCAGGGAGCGTTCCCAGTGATCACCGTGCAGGGCGTACTGCCAGTCGGCGGCGTCCGGTAGAGGTATCCCCTAGGCAGGACATAGTCGAAGCCGGATGGACGGTTGGAGGCCCGCAGTAGATCATTCAAGCGGAAGACCTGCAAATATCGGCCATTGCCGATCAGAAGGTTGTCGTTGTACCAGACGACGCTGTCCGCGTGGGAGGCGAGCGGCGTGAGGGTGCCGTCAGCAGTAAGGGTCGTCAGGAGGACGTCGGTGTACCGGGGAGTGGCTGCGCCGCGATCTATGAAGCGGAGCTTTGCCAGTGTGTCGCCCTGGTTATGCCACGAGACGACATCCCAGCGGTGGTTGCGCCATGTTCCGTCGGCACTCTCACTGTGCGGTACTGAAAACCCCTGCGGGTTCCAGCCGTTCGCACCGCTGTCATCACCAGCGTTATTCCAGCAATAGCCGTCGGCATCGACACCCGGGTTAAAGGGAGTCGGAAAGCAGAGACCGTTTGTTCCCGGCGTCCCGGCCCCGGCGAGGGTCGTCAGTTCGATCGGACTCAGTTGAGGGTTGGCTGCCGCACCCTGACTGACGGCAGAAGTGGAGTCGCTGTCCAGGGACAGCTTGAACCCGCTCGCCGAGATCGGGCCAATTCCACTCGCCGCCTCCGCCGGGCTGACAACCGCGCACGTGCCACCCAATGTCAACGCGAAGACCGCAGCCAGGCGAGCCAAGCGCCCGACTTTCCGACGCGGCTTAGAAGAAATCGAACGATGCATCGCATGATCATGACATGAATGTCCAGACCGCGTTTGAGATCTGCCGTGTCCCGGGGCCGGAGGGGTCGTTCAGCCCCTGAGTGAGTGGCTCTGGGGGCGGGTATCCGTCGGACTGACGGATGAGCAGTGGGCTCTGGACGAGCCGTTACTGCCGGCGGCGAGGGTCGGACCGAAGGGCGGGCGGCGGGAGAAAAGCAGCCACGTCGGCGGATCGTGGACGCGATCTTCTATGTAGTACGCACCGGGTGCGCTTGGCGTCAGCTGCCGAGAGACTTCCCGCCCTGGCCCACTGTGTACTGGTACTTCACCTGGTGGCACGACGACGGCACCGTCGAACGGGTCCACGACACGTTGCGCGGCCGGGTCCGGCTGACGGCCGTGACGCGGAGCCGAGTGCCGGGCTGATCGACTCGCAGTCTGTGCGCACGGCCGACACGGTCCCCGTCGGCACCCGGGGCTTCGACGCAGGCAAGAAGGTGAAGGGTCGCAAGCGGTTCATCGTCACCACCAAACGTTAGGTGACCCGACAGTCACCACGAATCGCCCGGTTGGGCGCGCGCTGGTGCACCAAGTGACGGCAACGCTGACGGCAACGAGTGCGGACAGCGACGGCACCCGGCAACTTGTCGCGGAAGTCGAACGGGCTCGCTGAGCCAGGCCGCTTAAGTCTGCCCGCATCTTCTAAGCGCCGGCTCCGTCGCGGCTGACATCACCAGCTGACATCAACGTGGGCGGATGACTGCGGAGCGGGGCGGCCGGGGACCGACGATAGACCGGCCGTTCAACCGCCGTTTGACAGTCCATACGGAGCCTGGCCCGAACTTAGAAGCTGTTGTCTTTCCGCAGGTGATCGCTGCGTTTCCGCTGGTCAGGAATGATGTCGGTGGTTCGGCGGCAGGGATGACGTGTCGTGTCGTCTCTTGGGTGGAGGTGCCGGATGCCGTCGGTGATGGGGCTGTTGGAGGAGCGGGAGCGTGCTGCCCGGCAGAGGGTGGAGGTGCTGCAGGCCGAGTTGCGGGAGGCGGAGGCCGCGTGGGAGCGGTTCGTGATCGCCCGTGAAGCGGTCGGGCAGGTCCTGGCGGAACCGGGTGATCGCCGACAGGCACCGGTGGCGGTGGCCGATGACCGGCCGGTGACGGTGGCGGGTGCGGTGCGCGGTTCGGTGGTGCCGGTGTGGCGGGACGGCCTGGAGGCCGTGGTGCTGGCGCCGGACTACCGGCGGATCATGGAGATCCTGTCCCGTCTGGGTGATGGAGCGATGGACTGCCGGCAGCTCGCGGTGGCTCTCGGTCTCCAGCCGGTGCCCGCGAAGGTCGAGGGGGTGCGGTCGAAGGCCAAGCGCCTGGTCGCGCGGGGCTGGCTGGCCGAGCAGAATCCGGGGATGTTCAGCGTCCCCGCTTCGCGAGGCGGCGGCTCATGACCATGCTCATCGACCAGTGGATCATCGCCTCCGAACTGTCGGTGCGGGCCTCGTAGTCGCGGGTCAGGCGGCGAGAGCGCATCAGCCATGCGAACGTGCGCTCCACCAGCCACCTTTTGGGCAGCACGGTGAACCCGCTGGCGTCGTCGCTGCGTTTGACCACGGTCAGGGCGATCCGCAGGATGCTGCAGGCGAGGTCGACGAGCTGTCCGGTGTAGCCGCCGTCGGCCCACACCCGCGTGATCCGCCAGTGCCGCTGCCGCAGCCGGGCCAACAGTGTCTGCCCGGCCTCGCGGTCGGTGATCGACGCCGCGGTGACGGTGACGGCCAGCAGCAGCCCGAGGGTGTCGACCACGATGTGCCGCTTGCGTCCGTTGATCTTTTTCCCCGCGTCGAAGCCACGCGTGGCGGCCGGAACCGATGCCGCCCCTTTGACCGACTGCGCGTCGATGACGCCTGCGGTCGGTTCCGGATCCCGTCCCTCGGCACTGCGAACACGGTCGCGCAGCCGGTCGTGGAGTTCACCGATCAGGCCGTTGTCGCGCCAGCGCCGCCAGAACGCGTAGACGCGGTCCCAGGCGGGGAAGTCCGCGGGCATCGCCCGCCAGGTGATGCCGCCGGCGACCAGGTAGCGGATCGCGTCGATCATCTGCCGGTGGCAATAGCCCTCCGGCCGGCCGCCCCTGCCCTCCAGCCAGCCCGGCACCGGCAGCAGGTCCCGCACCACCGCCCACTCGACGTCCGTCAGATCCGACGGATACCGCCGGGAGCGGTGCGGACGATCGGCCGCGTTGCCGTACACATGCGCGAGACAATCACACGGCAGAGTGGCTGAGTTGGACCCGGCCGACGCGAGGGCGTAGAACTGCGACAACAGGGCCTCCTGGGCGCTCGTTGGTCTCGACAACCGCGAGATGCACAGGAGGCCCTGCTGTCATGCGTACTCGGCCGGAAGATCACCCACCCGGGAAGCCACACTCGAACCCACGCTCACCATGACCGGTAGAGCAACGGCTACTTACAAGGCGGTGGTCCTGCGTGCGGGAGGTCATGGTTCCCGCGCAGGCGGCCGGGCGGTGTCGGGGCGTTATGTAGGGCGCAGTCCGGCACCGAACGGCTCAGCACCTTCAGCAACCGATCAGGCAGGGATCCAGTCGGGCCACCACGGCGGGATGTTGCTGGGTGGACAGAGCCCGGAAGCGCCGAAAGGACCGCCGAGAGTCCCCTCTGTCTTGAAGTACCACCAAGCCAAGAAGGTCAGCGTCGTCACGACCAGCACCATCGACACACACCCCCGTAGTACGGTCGGCGCACGGAAGGTCAGCAACCAGGCAACACCGTGCAGGACGAGCGCACACAGGCCGTAGCCCACTATGTGCTGGGGCAGTTCGACGTACCAGAACCCGAACCTGTCGCCGGCCTCCATCCCTGCATCGCAGTACGCCCCCGCGCTGAAGGCCAGCAGCCAGGCTCCGTAGCCCACGGACATCCCGAAGACGGGCGCGCTGACCCACGGAATCCACGCATACGACCGCGCCTTGGTTTGGCTCATGATCTGGCATGACGCCACAGCGCCGTTTCCAGTTGCACGTGCCACAACCGTGCCACATCGAGCGGTCAGCCACGGTCAACGACGGCTCGCCGCAGTCGAGATGACCCGTAGAGCTGGGATCCCTCCAAACTTGACTTGACCTGCGCACCCTCGATGACCCTGACCACCAGGCTTACAAGGCAGATGTCGGCGGTTCGAAACCGTCCACGCCCACCAGTGAGAAGACCCCCAGCCGGTCATGGCTGGGGGTCTTTGACATCCAGATCTGACATCAACGGCCACGCTCACTCGCGGCCGGGACGCCTCCGCAGCAGCCGGTCCATGTGGCTGACGGCTTCACGCTGGGTGTCCTGCACCACGTGCGTGTAGACGTTCATCGTGACGGCGATCTGGGAGTGCCCGAGGATCTCCATCACGACGCGGGGCGCGACGCCGGCCGCGGTGAGCAGCGTGGCGCAGCCGTGCCGGGCGTCGTGCAGCCGGATCACGCGAAGCCCGGCGCTTCCCGCCACGCGCGTGAACGAGCGGTACAGGTTCCGCGGCTCGACGGGCCGCCCCGTGCGGGTGGTGAAGACGTAGTCGCTCTCGGTCCACTGCTCCCCCGCGCGCTCGCGCATGGCCGCCTGGCGCATGCGCTGCCACCGCAGGGGCGCGACGCACATCGCCGGCAGGGGAAGCGACTGCTTGCGGCGGCGCCCCTTGGGGTCGTCGTCGTACACCTCCCCATGGACGCGCTGACGCTGCTTGCGGACCCGGATGACGCGCTGCTCCAGGTCGACGTCCTGCCAGCGAAGACCGATGATCTCGCCGCGCCGGAAGCCGAGCGCGATGGCGATGACGAAGGCCGCGTAGAGCGGATCGGTCCGGGCCGCCGCGAGGAAGTCGAGCGTCTCGTCCAGCGACCACGGCGACAGATCGCGCTGTTCGACCTGCGGCGGCTCGACGAGCGACACCACGTGTTGCGCGCGACCAGCTCCTCGCGACAAGCAGCCGACAGCGCCGAGCGCAGCACCTTGTGCGACTCCTTCGCGGTGGCTGCGGTGGTCTGCTGCTCCAGGCGCACCAGGAAGCGGCGGACGTCAGCGACGCTCAGGGCCTCCAGCTTCTTGGAGCCGAGCAGCGGTACCAGGTAGAGCCGGACGTGCACTTCGTACTTGGCAAACGTGGTGCGCTTCCGCCGGGGCTTGATGACGTTCTCCAGCCGGCGTCGGCGGGGATGCGGCGGGCGCGGCCACGTCGAAGTCGACCAACTCACCGGCGTCTACAAGAACACCACCCGCGGCATCGTCGCCCTGGTCTTCCGCTGCAAGCCCTCCAGCGGCACCGAGCGCACCTCCGACGAGTCCACAGCCGTCGACTGGCTCACGCCCGAAGAAGTCGCAGAGCGCATGTCCGAGGTCTTCGCGATCCGGCTTTTTACTGCCGAGTGCGGCTCCGCAGCAGAAGCTACAGGGGCGGATGCATCGTTTGCTCTGGAGCAGATCGAGCAGCACGAGGGCTTTGCGACGCTGCGTTCTGTCGCCAAGAAGCTCCGGACCGCTGTCTCTAGTTACCAGCAGCTGGGCTGCGCCAACAACCCGACCGAAGCATCGACTCGTCACGCCTGCCTTGAGCCTGCGGCCCTCATCGCTCAAGGCTTCCCAGATCTCCGCAGCGGCGCCAACCTCGGCCTGCGGGGTGCATAGGTCAAGGTATGACTGGGCCGTCTGCGGGCCGTCCCAGGACGCACAACGGCGACCAACGCTGACAACCGTTGACGGCTCGATCGCAGGCCACAGGGCTGATCGCCGAAGTAGGCCCCGGCCAGCGTGCCCCCGAATCACTTCCAGAAGAACTGATCAGGGCTACTGGCACCGAGAGCCAAGACGATCGCCCGCTATTGTGCCGCCGTGGCTGAAGACTCGGTGATGATCACGCTGACTGGCGACCAGGCCCTCGTCCTGTCCGACTGGCTGGAACGTATGGAGAGCTCTGACGCCTTCGACGCCCTGATAGACGACCGGGCCGTTTGGTCGGCCTTGGACCGGATCTCGGGCACGCTCGACAAGTCGCTCGTAGCGATCTTCGCGCCCGACTATGCCGAGCGCCTCCAAGCGGCTCGACAGCGGATCAGCGGCTCCGACGGGGACTGACGGACGAGCGGTCCGTGCCACACCCGTGCCAGACGCGAAGGGGAAGAGCGGGCAATCACGGGGAACAGCGGCCAAGAACGACTGTCTTGCCAGGTCGGTGTTCTGCCAGCTCAGCTGAGGGCCGCAGCCTCAGTCTTCCAAACTGGGGCCGTAGCTACTTCTGCAACTCGCCGATTGATACCACAAAAGCGACAACTTGAATCGCCGTTTCCTTGTCCATCTGGCAGATGGCCAGGCCGAGCGCTCGTTCGCCGCGATCCCAGAAGTTGCCGCTGATCGCTCCTTGCTCTAGCACCAGCTCGGTGAAAGGGGACGTCTCACCCCCTGCGAGCCGATGCGTGATGTCGACCAGGCGCGGGTCACCCCAGGCGACTGCGGCGGCAATCTCGTAGTTGCGGTACACCGACGCCAGGTGCTCTCCGGCCGCCGCGGCGGCTGAACCATCATGGTCATCCCAGAACTCATCGGACTCAGCGAGCACGATCGCATGGCCGCTCTCGTTACTAGTAACGGTCAGACCACCGTGTACCCATTCGGTCCAAGACCCCGGAAAAGCCCGGGTCTCGAACTCGGCATAGAGCGCTTGAAGATCCACATCCGGCATGCCCAGAGGCTACATCTTGTTCATCCAGGGGCGGCGGTCGGACAAGATGGGGCCTTTCTTGCCGCGAGGCTATGGATCACAGCAGCCACAGCTCCCGCTGACATCCAACGTTGACATCAACGACCACGGGCAGCGGCAACACCCGGTAACCACCTGCGGCCCTCGTGGACGCGGTGGCCCGTAACCACACCGAGGCGAGATCGAACTTACAAGGCAGATGTCGGCGGTTCGAAACCGTCCACGCCCACCAGCCCCAGCGCATGGCAAAGGCCCAGGTCATCCGGAATGGCTCCGGAAACCTGGGCCTTGATCTTTTGCCGCCCTTGAGGGCCGCCGTGCCACTCACGTGCCAGAAAGTCCACCGGAATCCACATCGGAGCCCGTCCCCTTGACCCGCCGGATCTGGTCGTCCACATGCCCGGCGATCTCGTGGTCCCGGCCGTTGACGAGGTGCTGATAGATCAGCGCGGCCCGCACCGATGAGTGCCCCATGCGGTGCATCAGCTCCCGCGTGGAAGCCCCGCCCGTCGCGGCGAGAGTGTTGCCGGTGTGCCGCAGATCGTGGAAGTGGACGTCCGACCAGGTGCTGCCCGAACCGCGGCAAGCTTACGGGCCCCCGATCTCTCGCCCCAAGGCAGCTCCAGCCCAAAGCCGTTCCGCCGGCCACGTGATTCCGTGCGGGCACCAGCCAGAAGGATGCAACAGCGACCGACCAACTAATGAGTGCCCCGAGCATTGGGGGCAATGACGCCATCCCGGTATGCCTGGAGAGCCTGCCAACTGCGTGGATCGTCCTCACGGAGTAGCTCGCCTGCGGAGCAGTCGAACGGACGACAGCCCATGACCCGGGAGACGCGGAAGATCACAGGCAGCACGTCGTCCTCCCCGCCGCGAACGTGCAACATGACCGACTCGACGGGATCCCCCGTGCCGATATTGAACTCGATTACCCACGTGGGACGCAGCAATTGGCCCCATGCCGGATCCGTCAGATCGATGTCTGGGACAGCCGAGCGCAGAAGTTCAAGAACCTTTGAGCGTGAGCCCACAGGGAGCGGCACGTGATCGACAGGCAGATCATCGATGGATGTAAGTTCCTCCGGCAGCGGCAGCAGGAGAACGTCCCAGCTCATGGCACCCCCAGGTAGGCAGTTCGCCTCCGGCGAGGGTACCCCGTACCGCTGACACCGGTTCGCCGGATGACGTACAGATGACGTACAGGCGCCGACGGTCCTACGAAGCCGTTGCCGTACAGCAGCGAAGTACAGCAACGACCGCGACCGCAGCCGACCACCAGCAGCTCCACATGGCCGTCTGACCGGACGAGCTGACCTGAGCGACCGTCGTGCCCATAGTTCGCATCGAGGGGCGCGCGCATGCACTCGATGTTGGTGTCAGTCCCGCCATACACATGCCGTCCATGAGCACTCGCTACGAAGTCGTCTTCTCCTGCTACTTGAGCGACGACACCCCTGAATGGGTAATGGCCGCACTGCGATGGCATCTGGGCATGGACGCCGACTTTCCCGATGGTCTCGACGACCAAGACGGACAGCTGTACCCACTGCTGGTCCCCGACAGCTACGCCAACCGCCGTCTGCCCGGTGGAGACGCCGTGTCCCTGCACCGCGAGGTGCAAGAGTTCACGAACCATGGGGAGCTGTATGAATGGGAACTTTTCGCACGCAATCATTGGGTTGACGACTCGATGCTCTACCTTCGGAGCCTGTTGGACCTGCTCGCCCCGCACATCGCGCGGCCCGGCTACGGGGGCCACTTCCGCGACATCCACGACACCGACGTGACAATCTTCGACTTCCGCGACGGAACGTACGAGCCCATCGAGATATGGGGAGTCGACCCGCTTTGACAGGGCAGTGAGGGGTTCGCGCGCGCCTCACCGGACGGGAATCAGTGGGGAACCACGGGGACGGCCGTTTTGAGACGAAGAGCGGTCGTGCCACATCCGTGCCAGAACGAGCGGGGTCCCACGGGGAATAGAGGTGCACCAGGGTACGTGCTGCCGGACTCCGCCCAGGGCATGGAACCCCAGGTCAGGACAAGGGCCGTCCCACCTCGCTCCCAAAGCGGGTGTCGCAGGTACGAATCCTGCCTGAGGCACAAGGGAAAAGGCCCGCACCGATCATGGTGCGGGCCTTTTTGACGGCAGGGTTTGACGGCAACCGGGTCTCAGGCTCCCGGCAGTCGGCGCTTGAGTAGGCGGTCCATATGGCTGATGGCTTCCCGCTGGGTGTCGTGCGTGACGTGGGTGTACACGTCCATCGTGATGCTGATCTGGCTGTGCCCCAGGATCTCCATGATGACGCGGGGCGCGACGCCGGCCGCCGTCAGCAGCGTGGCGCAGCCGTGCCGGGCATCGTGCAGCCGGACCACCCGCAGCCCCGCTTGCGCGGCAACTCGGGTGAAGCTCCGGTACACGTTCCGGGGCTCCACCGGGCGGCCGTTCCTGGTCGCGAAGATGTGTCCGGCCTCGGACCAGACGACGCCGGTGCGCGTGAACGCCTCGCGCTGCCGGAGACGGTGCCAGCGCAGCGGCGCGATGCAGAGTGCCGGCATCGGGACGACGCGGCTGCGTCGGCTCTTGGGGTCGTCGTCGTACAGCGTCCCCCTACGACGCTGCGGCTGCTGGCGCACGTGGAGCACGCGGTTGTCCAGGTCCACATCCGACCAGCGCAGACCGACCAGCTCCCCGCGGCGCAGCCCCATGCAGATGGCCAGCACGAATGCGGCGTACAGCGGGTCCGTGCGCGACGCTTCCAGGAACGTCAGCGTTTCCTGCAGCGACCACGGGCGAATCTCCCGCTGCTTCATGCGGGGCGGCTCCACCAGGGCCGCCACGTTCCGAACGATCAGCTCCTCCCGCACTGCTGCCGTCAGCGCAGTACGCAGCACCCGGTGCGCCTCTTTCGCGGTCGCTGCGGTCTGCCCGTTCTGCACTCGGGTGATGAAGCGGCGGACGTCAGCGACGCTCAGCGACTCCAGCCGCTTCGTGCCCAGCAAAGGGATCAAGTAGATGCGCACGTGCGCCTCGTACTTGTCGTACGTGCTGAGCTTGCGGCGCGCCTGGACGAACTGCTCAAGCCAGTAGGGCAGCCACTCGGAGAGCTTCGCGGAACGGGTGGGCGTCGGGATGCCCTGGCGGTCACGCCGGACCAGCTCCTGACGCTTGGTGTCGCACTCCTCCCACGTGTTGCCGTAGACGGTCTTGCGCTTACGCGTGCCGTCCGGCTGCGGGACGTACACGCGGGCCTCGTACCGGCCGTCTTTGCGGCGCCAGATGCTGCCCGCGCCGTTGGGGTTGCGCTTCGCCATCAGGCTGCGGCCTCCTCGGTCTCGTGGGCGATGAAGTCCCGCAGGGCGTCGGCGGGGATGCGGCGGGCGCGGCCGATGGTGATGGAGACCAGGCGGCGCGAGCGGATCAGGTCGTAGACGGTGGAGCGTCCGAGCTTGAGCCGGGCCATGACTTCCGGCACGGTCAGCAGCTCTGCGGTGGCGGTCGTCATGCGGGCAGGTCCAGAGACTGCCCGATTCGCGACCGGGCCTTGGCCCCGAGTCCTGGGGCCTTGGCCCCGAGTCCTGGACACGGGTTATGCGGCTGGTGTCAGCGTAGTTGATGTTGCCCGAGACGCCGTTTCGTAGGCGATTGGGCTGCGGTATCCGAGGCGGGAGTGACGGCGTCGGGTGTTGTAGCGGTGTAGCCAGCGGAACGCGTCCAGGCGGGCTTCGCGTGCGTTGGTCCAGCTCTTTCGGCCCTGGAGCGTCTCGCGTTTGAGGGTCGCGTTGAAGGACTCGGCGAGCGCGTTGTCCGCCGAGCTGCCGATAGCGCTCATGGACTGTCGGACGCCGGACCTGCGGCAGGCGTCGGCGAAGGCCCGGCTGGTGTACTGAGCGCCGTGGTCGGGGTGCAGGACCGCGCCGGCGAGGCTACCGCGGGTGCGTTCGGCGGCGGCCAGAGCGTCGGTGACGAGCTCGGTGCGCATGTGATCTGCGATCGCCCAGCCTGCCGGGCGGCGTGAGGCGAGATCGATGACGGTCGCGAGGTAGAGGAACTTCCTTCCCTCCAGCGGGAGATAGGTGATGTCGCCGACGTACCTTCTGTTCGGCTCGGTCGCGGTGAAGTCGCGGCCGATCAGGTCCGGGGCCTTTACCGCGGCCGGGTCCGCGATCGTGGTGCGATGCCGGCGACGCAGCCGCACGCCCGCGAGATCGATGCTCCGCATGACACGCGCGATCCGCTTGTGGTTGACCCGCTCGCCCTCTTCGCGGAGCTCGGCGGTGATTCTGGGGACGCCGTAGGTGCCGTCCGATTCACGGTGCACGACCCGTATCCGTGCAGCAAGGCGGGCGTCGGACGCCGCCCGGGCGGCCCGGTCCGCAGCCGTCGCACGCCAGTAGTAATAGCTGGAACGGGCGATGCCGAGGATGGCGCACAGCCGCTTCACGCCGTAGCGGCGCTGGTGGTCGGCGACGAACTGGAAGCGGTTCACCAGCGCGTCTCCCCGGCGAAATACGAAATAGCCAGGTACGGCCGGGGGTTGCGGAAGACGGGAAAGGCCGTGCCCCTAAGGAGCCCCACGCATCCGCCAGCTTTGAAGGTCGGTCCTATTCGCCAGAATTGCCGAACGCGGCTTTGACCAGACTGGCGTCTCCGCTGTAAACCCTCATGCGCCGCACGTTCCCGTCGGCAAGCGTAAGATCGAATCCGGCAGTGCCCATGAACAGGTGCTTGTCCGCGGGGGCGACACTGGTGGTGGCAAGCGGGATCGTCAGCGCATCCTTGCCGACCCTGGCTTCCCATATGGCGTCCGCGGAGTTCGAAAGGCGCAACTCGCCCCACTGCGTCTTGACCTTGCTGTCCGGCATGACGAACAGTGCACGTACCCGGAGTTCAGTGCCCTGGCTGAAGTCGGCTACGTCCTTGGCCGAGCTGAGCGGGGCCCTGCGGATAGCCGCCACCCAACGAAAGAGCGGAGGCGTGCTGCCGAAGGATGATCTAGAGGAGACTGTCACGGGCTGCATGCTCGCACTCCGCATACCTGCTCTACAAGGTGCGTTGGACCAACTCTGTCGAAGCGACCACACGCACGAGGGTCGTCTGGGGACTCGCTGACCAGACTTTTTTGCCTCTGAGCCGCCTCGGGTTCGTCGCATCGAGTTCGAGTGCAGGCCCGTCAGCAAGCAGCCGCCCGCATGCTTGTCGACGGCAGTGACAGCAACGCCGGGAGACAACTGCGGAACGCGGCGGCCGATGACGGACGAGGGCCGTCCGTCGCGGGGGTTCCCGGCAGGCGGACTAAGGTACGGCGCGAACTTACAAGGCAGCTGTCGCGCGCGCTGTCTGGACATCCCCCGGACCGGTTGGAACAGGTGCGACCGGACGGAGCGCAGTGACACCGTACATCTCGAAGCGGGTGGCGGAGAGCAACAGCAGCCACTCGTCGCAGCCCTGCCACGGGTAGAGGTCACCGGCGCCTCCGCGCGCCACCCGCGGACCGTCACCGGTGCGTGGGCGGGCATCTGCCGGCGCGCCCTTGAAATGCGGTATCCACGCGTCAGCGCAGATTTCGTTCGCCGACCCCATCGCAGCCAGCCCGAAGGCGTTCTCGGCCGCGGCGGTCCGCTCCTCGTCGGCGAAGTCGTCGAGCACCTGGTCCTCGTCCGGCTTGCCGTCCCCGCGGAAGGTCAGGGTGGTCGTGCCTGCCCGGGCCGCGTACTCCCATTCCGCCTCGCTCGGCAGCCGGAACGGCCACGCGCCGAGCAGGTCGTCCAGGTCGTCCTCGACCCGGGCCGTGCCCGACACCGAATCGGCGAGGCTGTCCTCGTACTCGGGCAGCCAGTGCTGTACCTGCGCGACCGTCAGCGGATGCCGGGCGATCAGGAACGGCTCGACCCGCACTTCTCGCACCGGCTGGGCCTGGGCGGCAGCAGCGAAGAACGGTTCGAGGTCGTCCTCGGCGCCGCCGGCGCGCTCGATGGCGCGGACCGCGTCCAGTTCCGCGTCGGACAAGCCCATCCGGAACGTCCCACCGGGAACTGCGCGGAAGACCACTCCGGACGGCGTGTGCCGCCAAGCCGGTCGGCCGGCCACGATCTCTTGAGCCCACATGGTGCCGGACGCTAGCAGCGGGGCATCCCGGATGAACAAAGGGCTCTGCATTCCATCTGGCCGGTATAGCTACGGGTCACGAGGTGCCGTGCCGCATTCGTGCCACATCGGACGGCCGGCCACGGTCAATGACGGCGTGCGGCAGTCGAGACGACTCGTTGAGCAAGGGTTCATGGCCGCGTCTCGACGCCGAGTTCGACGAGCAGGCCCTTGATGCGCTGCTCGATCTCGTCGCGGATGGGGCGGACGGCGTCGACGCCCTGGCCGGCGGGGTCGTCCAGCTGCCAGTCGAGGTAGCGCTTGCCGGGGAAGTACGGGCAGACGTCGCCACAGCCCATGGTGACAACCACGTCGGAGGACCGCACCGCCTCGGTGGCGAGGACCTTTGGCACCTCGGCGGAGATGTCGATCCCGGCTTCCCTCATGGCCTCGACCACGGCGGGGTTGACCGCGTCGGCGGGGGCGGAGCCGGCCGAGCGGACCTCGACCCGCTCCCCGGCGAGGTGGGTGAGGAAGGCGGCGGCCATCTGGGAGCGGCCGGCGTTGTGGACGCAGACGAACAGCACGGACGGGACGGCAGAAGTGCTCACGGGGGTCTTCCTTGTTCAGTGACCAGTGACGGCGGGTTCGGGGTCGGCGGGTTCGGCGACGGACGCCACAGCCGGGGCGGTACGCCCGAACAGGACGGCGACCAGGCCGAGACCGAGGGCGGCGCCGATGAACTGGGCGACGACGAAGGGCGCCACGGAGGCGGGGGCGATGCCGGCGAAGGTGTCGGAGAAGGTGCGCCCGATCGTCACGGCCGGGTTGGCGAAGCTGGTGGAGGAGGTGAACCAGTACGCCGCGCCGATGTAGGAGGCGACGGCGACGGGTCCGATGCGCTGCCGTCCTGTGCGGCCGAGACCGAGGACGAGCAGGATCAGGCCCGCGGTGGCGACGACCTCGCCCAGCCACAGGTGCCCGGCGGACCGGTCGTGCGCGGACCAGGCCACGAGCGGTTCGGCGAACATCGCGTCGGCCAGGACGGCGCCACCGACGGCGCCGGCAACCTGCGCGGGTACGTAGGCCGCGACCTCACGCGAGGACGGTCCGTCGCCGGTGGCTCGGCCGGTCCACCATGCGGCGAGGGTGACGACGGGGTTGAAGTGCGCGCCGGAGACCGGGCCGAGCAGGGCGATCAGCACGCCCAGGCCGAACACGGTGGCGAGGGAGTTGGCGAGCAGCTGCACGCCCACATCGCGGGACAGCTCGGTGGCCTGGATGCCCGAGCCCACCACGACTGCCACCAGCGCGGCGGTGCCGACGAACTCGGCAGCGACACGGCGGCCGAGCGGAGAGGGGACGGTCATCCGCGGGCCCCGGCAGCGGCCTGCTCGGCCGGGGTCTGCAGAAGGGAGGAGAGCCGGGTGAGCGCGGGCGGCAGGACCCAGTAGTAGACCCAGGTGCCGCGCCGTTCGGAGCCGACCAGACCCGCTTCGCGCAGCACCTTCAGGTGATGGGAGATGGTCGGCTGTGACACGTCGAACGGCCCGGTCAGGTCGCACACGCATGCCTCGCCGCCCTCATGCGAGGCGATCAGCGACAGCAGCCGCAGCCGCACCGGGTCCGCCAGGGCCTTGAACATGCGCGCCAGGTCGACGGCATCCGCTTCGCCCAGGGGTTCACGGACCATCGGCGAGCAGCACGCGGCGGCCTGGTCGTCCTGCCCGAGGACCCGCAGCTCTGATTTCGACATGTGTCTATGTTGACGCCTGTCGATGCAGCTGGCAACCTCGGGGTTGTCGAACTGTATCGATGGATGTCGATACAGAAGCAGATGAGGGAGACCGTCATGTCCCGCGTTCAGCTCGCCCTGCGCGTCGCCGACCTCGAAGGGTCCATCGCGTTCTACTCCAGGCTCTTCGGCGCCGAGCCCGCCAAACTCCGCCCCGGCTACGCCAACTTCGCCATCGCCGAACCCCCGCTCAAGCTCGTCCTGATCGAGGGCGAGGACGGTCAGGACACGCGCCTGGACCACCTCGGCGTGGAGGTGGAGTCCACCGAGCAGGTCACCGCGGCCGCCGGCCGGCTCCAGGAGGCCGGGCTGGCCACCTTCGAGGAGAACGACACCTCCTGCTGCTACGCCCTCCAGGACAAGGTCTGGGTCACCGCCCCCGGCAAGGAGCCGTGGGAGGTGTACGTCGTCAAGGCCGACGCCGACACTCTCGGCAGGAGCGCGGACAGCACCCCGGCCGTGTGCTGCGGCTCCGGCGAGCACGGCGAGACCGCGCGGGACACCACCTCGGCCACCACCGGCGGAGGCTGCGCCTGCGGTCCCCGCTAGGCCGTGTCGTCACATGAGCTCCCCCAGCTACCGCTGGGAGGGGCCCCCACCGCCCGAAGGGCGGGCTCAGCGGCTCCCCAGCTGACGCTGGGAGGGGCCCCCAGGTGCGGTGCATCGCAAGGCGGAGGATCGTCCTCGTAGGGGGCTACTCGGACGATTCGACAACGCAGCGAGCGTGGGGGCACCTCCCAGCGTCAGCTGGGGGTACCGTGCCAGGCGTCGCTGAGTGGGGGCACCCCCGGCCGAAGGTCGGGGGAGGGCATGTGACGACACGGCCTAGGCCTTGGCCTAGGCCGCCGGGCGATACGGCCGGGAACCCGTGCCCGGTCGGCGTCCTTGGGCCGCCGAAGCGGCAACGGCGGGGGCCACGTGCGGAAGGGCCGGCCTGCGGTCGTCCAGGTCCACTGGGAACGCCCCGCTGACGGAAGCCGGGCGGGGCGTTCACGGACAACGTGCCGCCGTTGTCGGCGACGCGCCGGTCTGTTCAGGCGCGGTGGTAGACGTCCACCCGGGGGCCGGGCGGGAACTGCAGGCTGTCGACGCGCCGCCACGGCGTTCTGCGCACCGTGTCGGGGAAGACGCGGAGCCCGGCGCCGATGGTCACGGGGAAGACCATCAGCCGCAGCTCGTCGACGAGGTCGTGATCGAGCAGGGTGTGCACCAGCCGCGCACTGCCCGCGACCAGGATCGGCCCGCCGTCCTTCGCCTTGAGCTCGGCGACGCCCTTGACCGCATCGCCGGTCAGCACCGTCGTGTTCTGCCAGGCGGGGTCGGTCAAGGTGCCGGACACCACGACCTTCTGCATCGTGTTGAGCTGGTCGGCCAGCTCACCGGTCCGCTCCGGCCAGGAGCCGGCGAAGGACTCGTAGGTCACCCTGCCGATGAGCAGCGTCTCGGCGGCGAGCGTCTCCTCGACCTTGTACTGCCCCTGCTCGGGGCTCATGTGGTCGAACACCCACCCTGAGTGTGGATGGGTTTCCTCGCCTCCTGGCGCCTCCATCACGCCGTCCAGCGTCACGAACTCGGAAACGATCAGCTTTCGCACGGATCTCTCCTGGGAGTCTGCACCCGGCGCCCACCGGGTCTCCTCAGTGGACCGCTCACGGCGCGCGAACTCATCGGTGCCGCTGCGCGCCGGCGGCGCGGCCGGTGTCTCCGCACGTCGGCCGAGGGCACTCCCCCGCACGGCCCGGCGCCTGCACGAGTACCCAGGCGCCGTCGGCGAGCCGCTTCCCACGGGGGAACGCGATCACCCCCAGGGCGTCCTGTGGAGCGGACGCCCCGGACCCTGGACCTCCGGACCCTGAACCCCGGGACCCTGGACCCCCGGACCCTGAGCCTCCGGACCCTGAACCCCGGGACCCTGGACCCCCGGACCCTGGCCCGGCACCCCGGTCCCCACCTGCGGTGCAGGGCCGAGTTGGTCACCGGGCTGGTTCCCCGCGCCCGGGGCCTGCGCGGCTCCGGTGGCCCACAGCTGGTCGACGCGCGAGCGCTCGGTGGCGTTCGGATAGCGGTTGGTGCAGGACGGGCCGGGGCCGCCGCCCGACATCAGCTCACTGCACGGCCCGCTGTAGTCGTCCGCCAGGCCCAGCACATGGCCGGTCTCGTGGGTGACGACACGAAGCGAGTCGTCCTGCCGGTTCTGGGTGTAGTCGAGGAAGACGTAGCCGCTTCCGTGGCCGTTGGTGGAGGCGTACGACCCGCGCGAGTCGTTGCCCTCGTAGTAGGAGAAGTCGGCATCGGCGCCGCTCGAAGCCTCCTGGAGCTTGACGTTGGACACGGAGCTGTTCCATATCGAGGCCGCGCTCGATATCTGCGAGCGGAAGGTCGGCGCCTTGGAGTCGTTGTAGTAGACGGTCACCGCCTGCCCGTCGGGCTGGGCGGCGCGCTTGGCGGCGACCGACTTGAGCACGGCCTCGAAGAACGCCTTGTTGTTCGCGGCCTCCCCGGCCGACCCGTCGTACCGCGCCACGGAGGTACCGGCGGAAGCGGACGGGGTGGCGGCCGTCGCGGCACCGGCCACCGCGCCCAGCGCGCTGGAGGCCAGACCCACGCCGAGAGCGAGGGCGAGGAGCCTCGCGGACGTTCGGGACGACTTCATGTGAGGCTCCTACTCACTCGGTGACGCCGAGCGCCCGGTGCGCGGTCGAATCCGCGGGAACACCGGCTCTGAACTGCAGCGACGTCCTTTGGGTCGTCATTGTTAGAGCGGCTCGGCAGGGAGCGCAAAGGGTCCCGCCACTACGTCGCCTCGTAGGTCCCGGGACCTCGCCGGGGCGGTGCGCGGCCCTCCGCTTCGCATGTGGCGACGGGAGCGCATAACTGTTGCGCCGTCAGAATCCTTACGTCGCCGGGCAGTGGGCGTGCGTGTCGGTTGCATGGCATTCCGGGACGCACGCCAAAATCCGCATTCGGGCAAAAATGGACAAACGCGTAAATCTCGACCACGCCGTGTCTACTAAGCACGCCAGGTGGTAGGCGCGACGCTGTGACCGATGTCATAGAACATGGGCTTCCGTCTGTTTCGTGCTCCACCGGCCCCGAGCCGCCCCCCAGGCGTCGCCCTCGCCGCCGGGCGGCGTCCCCCACCACTGAGCCGCCGCCCCTCAGTCGGCCGGCTGACCGCCTCGACCGGGAAACGCACTGGTCGACCGGCGTCGCCCAGGACAGGATGCGGCCATGCGTCACGCCGATGAGGATGATCCCGGGCTGCTCGCTCTTGTCCACCGCTACGTCACGCCCGACAGGCGCTACCTCAAACTCGGCGGCCGGCTCATGCGCATGACCGGGCCTGAACGCGCCACATTCGCACGGGAGCTCGGCGAGGCCGCCCGCGACATCACACCCCGCGAGCTGACCATCCTGCTCGAAGGCAGCCGGCGCGAACGCAGGACCGCGGCCTGGCTCATCGCCGCCGCCCGCAGAACCGGGTTCCGCGAACGCCTCGGCGACACATGCTTCTCGCCAGCGAGGTCTGCCTCGCAGGCTCGGGCCTACTGCGTCACCCTCGCCACGTTCGCGACTCCCGCCGACGCCGACCTGCCGGCCGCCTACCTCGATCGCTACCTGCGACGCCCTGACCTCTCCTACGACCAGACCGCCGCCATGGGCGCTCTCCTGCACCTCGACGCAGAGCTCCGGTCCGATCGGGCGGCCCGGTTTCTGGCCCCGGACGGCCTATGGCGTCAGTGGATCGACGGGCCGCCCCGCAAGGAGCACCACGGCACGCCGGACGGCTACCGCGAGAGCGTGAGCCGGCTCTGCGCCTTCGCTGACGAGAGCGCCGAGCACGCCGGGCACCGCCCTGAAAGGCGGCTGCGAGTGCGGCCACCCCGGATCCGGATCCGGATCCGCCAACGGCTCGCTCCCGTTCGGGCATCTCCCCGCTCAGCCCAGTTGCTCGGCCAGGCCGACGATGACGCCCTCCGGGCCGCGAAGGTAGCAGAGCAGATAGCTGTCCTCGAACCGGGCGATCTCGCCGACGAGTTCGGCGCCGTGGGGGCGCAGGCGGGCGACGGTGTCCTCGATGTCGTCGACGGCGAACATCACGCGGTGCGTGCCCAGGATGTTGTGCGGCCGGTTGCGCGGCCCGGCGCTGGTCGCCTCGGGGCTGCGGTACTTCGCCAGCTCGAGCCGACTGTGACCGTCCGGGGTCCGGAGCATCGCGATGTCGCAGTGGACGCCGTCGAGTCCGGTGCACCGGTCGGCGAAGAGGCCCTCGATCTCCGCCCTGCCCTCAAGCTCCATGCCGAGTTCCTCGAAGAACGCGACGGCGGCGTCCAGGTCCTCGACGACGATGCCGACGTTGTCCATCCGCTGAATCGCCATCCCGGCTTCTCCTTCTTCCTCGTGCGGCCGGTGGTGGCCGCTGACACCCCTGGGACGGAGCCGGCGGCACGTTCTCGACATCAGGCGCACCGCCGGACCACGGGAGATCCGGGTCGCGCCTGAAGTGAGTCGTGCCGGCCGCAGACAAGAGCATGGCGCAGAAGCTCACGTGCGACCGCCGCGACGGCGGCGCACACGGAGGGCGGACGTACGTCGCATCGCAGGCGGCGATGCGCGGTTCCTGCTCACCACCGACGGATGGCTCGGCACGGCCTCCGGCCTCCGGCATCCCGGCAAGGCGGAGAGGGGGCCGGGGCGAGTGGTGACGCAGGGTGGTGCTGGACGGGTGAGCCCCGCGCCTGACGGACGGGGCTGACACGCAGGACGGCGGGCCGCAGCCGTGCCGCATCGACGGCGGTGCCGCGCGGTGGCCGCCGCCCGCGGCCCGGACCTCCGCGTCGGAGCCCGCCGGGACCGGCTCCGTCTGCCGCACGGCACCGGTGCGCGTCTCGATGACGGCCGGGGCGTCGGCGGGGATCTCCGTGCAGCGGCGCGTCGGCAGGACCGGAGGGTCCCGCGGCGCCGTCCCGGCGACTCTCGCCGCCGCATCGGCGACCCGGCCCGGAAGCCGCCCCGGCGGCTGGGCTCACCCGTTTGCCGACGGGCGCTTCACCCACCTGGCCCAGGTGCTGGCGGTGCTGGGGTGTGTCCGCCGTTCGCCGTGCTTCCATCCCGTCAGGAGGCACACATGATGCGTGAGGACCGACAGCAGGACACCCACCCGCAGGCGGGTGCGTCACGGCGGCATCTGCTCGCCGCGGCCACTCTGGCGCCGTTGCTGGGCGGGGCGATCTCCGCGTGCGCGCCCACCGGGACGTCGAAGCAGCACAACCACCCGTCGGTCATGCCCGTGCGCACCGCCCTGACGGACTGGAAGGAGGTGGCCCTCGCGCTGGGACGGACGGGCGACATCAGGCGCGAGTTCATGTACCACACGGGTCTGCCGCGCCGGGACCTCACGGTGGTCTCGCAGGGCGTCACCGTCAAACCGGGGCTCGCACTGGGCTCGCACGTGTCCTTCGTCCGCTACGCCGACGGGAACACGCTGCTGATGGGCGACGTGGTGGTCACCGAGAAGGAGATGCAGTCGTTCGCCGACGTGCTGCACGAGCGCAAGATCGAGCAGACCGCGATCCACAAGCACCTGCTGTCGCAGGACCCCGAGATCTGGTGGTTCCACGTCCACGCGCACGGCAAGGACCCCGTGGCCATCGCCAAGGGCCTGCGCGCGGCGCTCGACCGGACCGGCGCCCCGCCCCCGGGACGGCCGGACCACTCCGTACCGCGCCAGCTGGACATGGACACCGCCACCATCGACAAGGTGATGGGCGTCAAGGGCGGCATCGACGACGGGGTCTACAAGAACACCTTCGTGCGCCGGGAGACCATCACCGACAACGGCATGGTCCTGCCGCCGGGCCTCGGATCCACCAGCGCGATCAACTACCAGCCGCTGGGCAACGGCCGGGCCGCGGTCAGCGGCGACTGCGCCATGATCGCCAGCGAGGTCCAGAACGTCCTGGCGGCCCTCCGGAAGGCCGGGTGCCAGCTCGTCGAACTGCACAACCACGGGCTCGTGGACGAACCGCGGCTCTTCTTCGTGCACTTCTGGGCCGTGGGTGACGCGGTCAAGCTCGCCAAGGGGATCCGCAAGGCGTTGGACGCCACCAACGTCAAGGGGATGGCGGTGGAGATCGGCTGACCACGCGCAGCCGGTGGCTCCGTGTGACCCGGCCGCCGCTCCGCGCGGGACACCCGCTGCGGACGCGGCGGTCGGCCGTGTCTCCCCCCGGTGTACCGTCTCGGCAGGCGATCGGGGGACGAGGATCATGGCGAGACGGTGGTACACCGCCCTGGGTGTGAACCTGCTGCTGGGGATTCCGGGCGTTGTCCCGCTCTGGATGCTCTGGTACATCGCCTCCAACTGGCCGCTCGCAGAGCTCGGGTTGACCGTTCACGAGCCGACGGAGAACGACGGCGTCATGCCCGCGCTGGTGCTCTGCGGGCCCGTCGTCCTCCTGTTCGCCGTGCTCTGGTGGTTGGCGAACCGGCCTCTCGCCGAGCGGACGGCACTCACCGCGGGCGGCTACTGGCTGCTCAGCGTCTCGGCCACGCTCCTGCCGACGGCGGCGCTGTTCGCCAACTCCTGATCCCCCGCCGGTGCGCGGGCCGGGTCAGGCCGGCGTACGGACGCCGGGCTCCGCCGCGGCGGGCCTGGGGGCGACGCGGCGGCGGCGGGTGGGGATGCCCATCGTCGGGTTGGCGACGCCCCAGGCTGCGCCCTTGCAGACGAGTTCCTTGTAGACGGCGGCAACCCTCCCGGTCATGGCCGCGCCGACGGCGCGGTCGTCGGCGGTGACGAACTGGATCAGGCCCTCCTTGCGTCCCAGCGAGATGCACTGGTTGAAGTACCGCAGCGGCATGTCGGGGAGCTTGCCGCCGGTCAGGCGGGCGGCGATGGCGTCGGCGGCCTGCCAGGCGGTGGGGATGCCCGAGGCGCACGACATCCGCAGCGGCTTGCCGCCGGCGCCCGTCGCCATGGCGGCGTCGCCGATGGCGTAGACGTCCGGGTGGGAGACCGAGCGCATGGTGGCGTCCACCACGATCTGCCCCGTGTCGGTGGTCTCCAGGGTGGTGGCCCCGGCGATGGGGTGGACGGCGAAGCCCGTGGTCCACACGGTGACCGCGGCGGGGAGCGAGGTGCCGTCGGCGGTGGTGACGCGGTCGGGCTCGACGGCGGTGACGGTGGTGTGCTCGTGCACGGTGATGCCGAGCCGGCCGACGACCTTCCGCAGGTGCCGGGCGCCCTTCGGCGAGAGCCAGTCGCCGAGGCCGCCGTGGGCGGCGAGCGCGACGTCGAGGTCCGGGCGGGCCTCGGCGATCTCGGTCGCGGCCTCCAGGCCGGTGAGGCCGCCGCCGACGACGAGGACGGGCCGTCCGGCCTCCAGGCCGGCCAGGCGCTCGCGCGTGCGCAGCGCCCCGGCGCGGCCGGCGATCTCGTGGGCGTGCTCGGCGGCGCCGGGCACGCCCTGGTCCTTCCAGCCGCTGCCGAGCGCGTAGACGAGGGTGTCGTACGCCAACTCCTCGTCACCGTCCGCGCCGTGGACGGCGACGGTGCGGCGGTCGGCGTCGACGCCGGTGACCTTCGCCGCCTTCAGTTCGACGCCGGTGCCCGCGAACATCTCGCCGAGGGGCCGGGGCGTGAGGTCCTGGCCGGCGGCGAGCTGGTGCATGCGGACGCGCTCGACGAAGTCGGGCTCCGCGTTGACAAGGGTGATGGCGACGTCCTCGCGGCGCAGCCGCCGGGCGAGGCGCCCGGCGGCGCTGGCTCCGGTGTACCCGGCTCCGAGGACGACGATGCGGTGCTGCATGTCCTGGCTCCTGTCTGCTCTCCAGCGGATTCGCCACTTGAACCGGGCGGCCCGCCGTTTCCTGACAGGAACGTGATGTGAAGCACGTCACACGGGGATCGGAGGGGCGTCAGAAGGCGTGGAACAGGGGTTCCCCGTGGTCGCCGGCCGCCCATCGCCGGGTGGCGCGTTCGAGCTTGTCGGGGTTGACCTGGTTGCGGACGGCCGCGACGCCGTCGGCGGTGACCTCCAGGCACATGACGCCGACGACCCGGCCGTCGACGACCGCCACGACGGCGGGGTCGCCGTTGACGTCCGCCGCGTGGACCTCGGCCGTGCCGCCGACCAGGGCGCGCTTGGCCGCGCCGGGCGTGAACAGGCCCCGCAGGAACTTCGCGACGGCGAGGGCGCCTTCGAACGCCTTCGCGCGGGCCGGCACCTTCCCGCCGCCGTCGCCGACCGCGACGGCGTCCTGGGTGAGCAGCCGCACCAGCGGCTCGGTCCGGCCGCTGGTGGCGGCCGCCAGGAACTCCTCGACGACCCGCCGGGCCGCCGCCTCGTCGATCCCGGCGCCGGTCCCGCGGGCCCTGCCGTCCGCGACGTGCTTCTTGGCACGGTGGTGGATCTGCTGGCTGGCGGCCTCGGTGATGTCGAGGATCTCGGCGATCTCGCGATGCGGGTACGCGAAGGCCTCCCGCAGCACGTACACCGCGCGCTCGTTGGGGGTGAGGCGCTCCAGCAGGACGAGGACCGCGTAGGAGACCGATTCGCGCTGCTCGGCGGTGTCGGCCGGGCCGAGCATCGGGTCCCCGGCGAGCAGCGGTTCCGGGAGCCACTCGCCGACGTAGGTCTCGCGCCGTGCCCGGGCCGAGGTGAGCTGGTTGAGGCACAGGTTGGTGAGCACCTTGGTCAGCCACGCCTCGGGGACGTCGACGCGGTCGACGTCGGCGGCCTGCCAGCGCAGGAACGTCTCCTGCACGGCGTCCTCGGCTTCGCTCGCGGAGCCGAGCAGACGGTAGGCGACGGCCTCCAGACGGGGCCTGGACGCCTCGAACCGTTCCACGTCGTGCGGGGTCAGGGCCATGGCCCGGATCCTAGCCCGCGCGCGGCTGTGAGTCAGTGGCCGGCGTCGAGGCGGACGACGGCGCCGATCTCGACGAGCCGGTCGGGCAGCGCCAGGTCGGACACGCCCGTCACGGTGCCGGTGGGGCGGTGGTCGCCGCTGTACGCGGCGTGCGGGCGGGCGACGGTGTCGAAGTGGTCCCGCAGGCCCCGTGCCAGGACGGTGGTCTCGACGATCTGGTCGGACGGGCCCCGAAGCGCTCCAGCACGCGGTCGAGGTTGCCGAGGGTGGTCCTCATCTGCGGTTCGAAGTCGCCGGTCCCGATGAAGGTCCCGGCGCTGTCGTGGGACAACCGCCCCGAGATGGAGAGCGTTTCGCCGGCCCCGACGGTCACGGTGTCTCCTCGTCGTCGACCGGAACGGCCCCGCGCGCGGGGGCCGACAGCTGGGACCGGAACCGCCGTGGGGTGTGACAGGAATGACGCGAGCGCGGCGCCGGCCGGAGGGCCGTGGCTTTCGTCACGGGTCCTCCGGCCGGGTGGGGCGTGCCGCGGTGGCCGCCAGGGGCGGCGAGGCCTCAGCGGAAGGGGAAGAACCCGCCGAAGCCCCCGACGGGGACGACCACGGGGACGACGACGGCGGGGACGAAACCGCCGTAGAAGTTGTTGCCGTAGAACCCGTTGCCGCGGAAGCCGCCGATGCCGCCGAAGCCGCCGCCGCCCTGGACGTAGTTCGTCACGGCTGACTGAGGGGCGATGGAGGTCACGGTCTGCGGTGCCGCTTCGGCGGTGCCCGCCGCGACAAAGGCGAGCATCGGTGCCGCGAGCGCCGCGGCGACAGTCCGGCGGACGGTGATGTTTGCGCGCATGTCAATCTCCTTCGTACGGGAAGATTGGTGGACAACGGCCGTGCCATTTCCGACCGTCGTCGAACCGGCTTCGTGTGCCTGGAGCCGGTAGGACGAGGGGCACGTGACCCACGCGTTCTCGCTCACCGGGCAGGGACGCCGTGATGCAAGGCGGCAAACGCCGAGGAAACGACCGTGACACGGGTGGGGCCCGGAGTCAAAAGAAAGCGCCGCGCCTCAGCGTCATCGGGGCCGCTTTTCCGCAGGTCAGAGAGCGTGTGATCGGCTCGCCGGAAATCTTCGGGCCGCCTGGGAGGGCGGTCACGCACGAGCATCCCATGGCCATTACACGGGGTCCGGGGTCACCCTCCGTGGCCGCCGGTCCCAGCCGTGCCGTCGCCGGCCCACGCCATGCGATCACCGGCTCCCGCTCCCCGGGCACCGTCCGGCGAGGACCGTCCGATGCGGACCGTCCGGAGCCGACCGCCCGGAAGGGCCGAGGGGCCGGTCGCGCGGCGAGTCGTGCATGGCGCCGACCCTTCCATGCTTGACGCGTCAAATAAATAGCCCTATGTTCGGTTGACGCGTCAAGCATGAATGGAGCAGGGCGGGCTCCGCACCGTCGCCCAGGTGCCCGCCCGTGCAGTCCGCGCACCTCGCGCGGCCCGCAGGATGAGGAGTCACGACCATGGCACAGCCGCACGGCGAGGAACTGCAGGCGATCCTGGAGCGTCAGGCAGAGCTGAGGGACCGTTACCTCCTCCCGGCCGGGGAACGCCCCGCGCCCACGACGCAGGGGGTCCACCACGCCGCGTTCATCGCGCGGGACGTCGAGGAGACCATCCTCTTCTACCGGGACGTCCTGGGCCTCCCACTGGTGGACCTGATGGAGAACCGGGACTACCGCGGGTCGACGCACTTCTTCTTCGACATGGGCGCCGAGAACATGCTCGCCTTCTTCGACTTCCCGGGCCACCCCCACCCCGACTACGCGGAGACGGTCGGCGGCGGCCACCACATCGCGCTGTCGGTCACGCCCGAGGTCTTCGCCACCGTGAAGGAGCGCCTGGAGGAGAAGGGCATCGCGTACGCGGCCTTCCCGACCGAGGTCGCGGACAGCATGTTCCTGGCCGACCCCAACGGGCTGAGGATCGAGCTGATCACGGAGCCCAAGGGCTACGCCCTCGGCGAGTACATCCTCTGACACGAGCGATGCGGGCAGCGGGCGCCGAACGCCGGCCGAAGGGGCGGAGGATCACCTGACAGCCGTCGGTCCGGCCCCCGCACGCGCCGGGCCGCGGCCCGGACCGCCCCGCTCCCCCGGCTCCGCGGTGGAACACCGCGGAGCCGGGCACTTACGCCCCGCACCCACGCCCCGCGCGGCCGAGACCTGAGAACCCACGGAACTCGAACTCCGCTGCGATGAGGCCGACTTCGGCCCGCCGGCGGACACCCGGTGCGCCGGTACGGCCGGCCCGAGCCGTGGCGGCCGGGGAGAACTCCCGCGCGACGTCGCGTCGGTGGAGAGCGCGCAGGACACCATCGCCAGGCGCCGCCCATCGCGCCCGCGTCAATTGGGATGCGCCGGCGTACGGGGCCGGGTAACGTCCCCGTCCGACGCCTTCCGATGCGCCGTGCCCCGGTTACTTCCTGCGAACAAGTACACACCGGTGCACACCCTTGATCTCGGGAGGCGCCGCCTTCGCGTGGCCGGGCGATTCCGTGACCGCGCGTGCCCCGTTCCGCGTGTGTTCCCGCCGCGCGCCCTCCGACCGCCACCCTCCAGGGGGACATCTGCATGACCCGGTTCAACCGTCAGCGGGCCAAGACCGAGGCCAGGGAGGAGATCCGGGCCGAGATACCGGGCGTCACCGCGGGCGGTGCCACCTCCCCGCTCTCCCTGCACGGCCGCTGGGTCGTGGCGCCTCCCCGGTCCGCAGGGGCCGTGCTGCGGACGGTGTTCCCGCCGCCCGGCCGCAACCACGAGGCGGGAGCCGGATACGCGCGGGAGCCCAAGGCGGAGCTGTTCCTGCTCGCCGTCTCCCACATGGCCGGTCAGAACAGCTTCTACGAGGGCGCCGGGTCCCGCGACGACCGCTACGTCCGCCTGGTGCGGCGACTCGCCGTCGAGGACCCGCAGTGGACTCTCGGTCTGCTGCGCTGGCTGCGCACACAGGCCCACATACGAACGGCGTCGGTGGTGGGCGCGGCCGAGTTCGTCCGCGGCAGGCTGGACGCCGGGGCCGCGGGCTTCTCCCGGCAGGCCGTCGAGGCCGTGCTGCAACGCCCGGACGAGCCGGGCGAGTTGCTGGCGTACTGGACCTCCCGCTACGGGCGGAGGCTGCCGCAGCCGCTCAAGCGCGGGGTCGCGGACGCGGTGCGCCGGCTCTACACCGGCCGCGCGCTGCTGAGGTACGACACCCCCTCGCACGACTTCCGCTTCGGCGACGTACTGGAGCTCACCCACCCCGCCCCCGCGACCGGCCGTCCGTGGCAGGGCGGGCTGTTCCGGTACGCGCTGGACCGGCGGCACCGTCCGGACCGCGCCGTACCGCCGGCCGGGGAACCGCTCCTCGCCGCGCACCACGCGCTGCTCTCCGTACCGGTGGAGCGGCGGTACGCGCTGGTCACCGGGGCGGACGGGGCCGAGCGGCTGGCCGCGGCCGGGATGAGCTGGGAGGCGCTGGCGGGCTGGCTGCAGGGGCCGCTGGACGCCGCGGTGTGGGAGGCCGTGATCCCCTCGATGGGGGCGATGGCGCTCGTCCGCAACCTGCGCAACTTCGACCTCGCCGGGGTCGGCGACGAGGCGGCCGCGGAGGTGGCCCGCCGGATCTCGGACCCCGCCGAGGTGCTCCGCTCACGGCAGTTCCCGTTCCGCTACCTGGCCGCGCACCGCAACGTGCCCTCGCGCCGCTGGGAGGAGCCCCTGGAGAGGGCCCTCGGGCACTCGCTGGCGAACGTGCCCGCGCTGCCCGGCCGGACGCTGGTCCTGGTCGACCGTTCGGGCTCGATGTTCGACCGGCCGAGCGCGGACACCGAGCTCAACCGGGCCGACTCCGCCGCGATCTTCGGCACCGCGCTGGCGATGCGGGCCGAACGGGCCGACCTCGTCCAGTTCGGCACCGGCAGCCTGCGCGTCGAACCGGCGCGGAACGAGTCCGTCCTGCGGGCGCTGGACCGGTTCGGCGACCTCGGCGGCACGAACACCGCCGCCGCTGTCACCCGGCACTACGCCGGGCACGACCGGGTGGTCGTGGTCACCGACGAACAGGCCTTCTGGTCGCCCCTGGGCGACCCGATGGGCGCCGTCCCGAAGCACGTCCCGGTGTACACGTGGAACCTGGCGGGGTACGCCATGGGCCACGCCGCGACCGGGCCGCACCGGCACACCTTCGGCGGCCTCGCGGACGCGGCGTTCCGGCTGATCCCGCTCCTGGAGGCGGGGCGGGACACCTCGTGGCCCTGGGACCCCGCCGCCGTCAC
The DNA here is from genome assembly GCF_033792735.1 of Streptomyces sp. PA03-3a. Taxonomy (NCBI): domain Bacteria; kingdom Bacillati; phylum Actinomycetota; class Actinomycetes; order Kitasatosporales; family Streptomycetaceae; genus Streptomyces; species Streptomyces sp. PA03-3a. Next base: position 247,039 of record NZ_JARAVM010000005.1, on the reverse strand, counting down.
GGACTGACGGGCCGGGTCAGGCCTTCTGCCCGGGCTTCGCGGTCTGCTCCGGCTGCTCCGGATTCGCCGACTGCGCGTCCTTGCCGCGCAGCGCCTTCTCCACGGCGTCCCGTACCCGGCTGTCCTCGCGCTGCTTGCGCCGTACGCGGCCGCGGCGCCGGAGGACGATCGCGGCGGCGACGGCCGCGGCGAGCAGGACGATCAGCAGGAGCAGGATCCAGGGCACGGCCCAGCCGTGGGCGGTGGCCTCGACCGGGTCCAGGGGGTTGATGGAGCCCGACGCGTCGGTGAGCATCGGGGTGAGGGTGGCGGTGGCGGTCAGGCTGACCGCGGGTGCCACGCCGTGGACGGGCACCTTCACCTTCCAGCTCTCCCCCGGCAGCAGCTCCGGCGGCGCGGCGATGTCGCCGGCCTTCGCCCGCAGCCATCCGAACGGGCCCGCCACCGAGACGGACTGGCGTGCCGACAGCATCGCGTTGCCGGTGTTGTGGATCGTGTACGTGACGGTGGCATCGCCCGTGCCGAAGGGGTTGGCCGGGCCGCTGTAGTCGACGTGGAGGTCCTCGACGGCGAGCTTCGGCTTGAGCGCGCCGCTGACCCGCAGCTTGACGCGGATGCCCAGGCGCCGGTCCACGTTGATGCCCTGGGCCTCGTCGGACTGCTTGAGCGAGGTCAGGATGCCGCCGACGTAGTCGCCGGGGGTGGCGTTGTCCGGGACGGTGACGGTGAAGGGGATCTCGGCGGTCTTGCCGGGCTTGATGACGACGCTGTCGCGGTCGGCGTGGACCCAGGCGCCGATCCCGACGGACTTCTTGTCCTTGGTGAGCAGGTCGAGCTGCCCGGTGTCGGTGGTGTAGCCGTCGGACGCGTAGAGCGCGAGCCGCAGCGGGGCGGTGCTGCGGTTGGCCACGACCATGGCGTCCTTGACCTGTCCGCCGGGGTTCGCGGAGTAGCTGTAGCTGGACCGGTCGTCGCCGAACGCGTTCGCGGCCGTCCTCACCGTCCAGGTGACATCGCCGTCGGCCGCCCGGGCGGGGCCCGCGTGGAGGCCCACGAGGGCGAGGGCCGCGAGCAGGACCAGGACGGCGGTGCGGGCGAAGGGCGTCGTGCGGCGCGGTGCGGACGGGAGCATGTCGGGGTTCTCCTGGAGCGGGAGGCGGGGCAGGCACCGACGGTGCCTGCCCCGCCGTCAAACGGGTACGGTCAGCTGCTGAGCGCAGTGATCGTGAGGGTGGCGCGGTAGCCGCCCTTCTCGACGCTGTCCGGGATCTTCAGATCCAGGTCGGCGCCGAGCTTGGCGGAGCCCCGCGGGTGGCCCTGCTCGGCGGAACCGAGGCCGCGCGAGACGGACAGGCCCTGGCCGTGGTCGTCGTAGCCGGAGTTCACCGGGTCGCCGGCCTTGGCACCGGCGCCGCCGTCCAGGACGTACGGCGTCCAGCCGAGGTAGGAGCCGGAGAACGTCTTGTCGGCGTCCTTGAAGTCACCCACGTTGGCCGAGATCGACCAGGGGGCGAGCGAACGGCGGCTGTCGGAGACGAGGATCGGGTTGATCTTGCCGCCCGCGACGAAGTGGTCGCCGTCCTGCTCCTTGGCGGTACCGAGGTCCACCAGGCCGTTGTAGCCGTCGATGGTCCAGCCGAACTCGCCCGGGGCCGGGTTCGGGACGTCGACCTGCAGGTCCTGCTTGTCCCCGTGGTACGGGTGCACCGTGACGTCGTCGACGTGCGAACCGACCGGCTGGTCGGCGCCGTTGGCGGCGCTGCGGATGTTCTCGACCACGAGCTTGTCGTTGCGCACCTGGACCTTGACGTAGGTGCGGACGTGCTCCTGGTTCTGGACCGAGTTGTACCAGTAGCTGTTCGGGTTCAGCGGGTCGGCGCCGTTGCCCGCGCCGCTGGTGCCGCTGCTGTCCGGCTTGGTGATGTCGTAGTACTTCGAGCCCGAGGCGGAGTTGGCCGTCACGTAGAGGACGCCGCCGGGACCCGGGTACACGTCGGAGGCGCCGGGCTGCTCGGCCGGGTTCTCCTTCTCACCGTTCTTGATCAGGTAGCTGCGGGAGTAGCTGTGGTCGTGGCCCTGCAGGACCAGGTCCACCCCGAGCTTGGAGAACGTCGTCGGGAAGTCCAGACGACGCTGCTTGTTCTCGCTGTCCTTGGCGTGCGAGGCCGGCGAGTAGATCGCGTGGTGGTAGACGAGGACCTTCCACTTGGCCTCGTTGCCGTGCTTGTTGATGACGTCGGTCACGTAGTTGACGTGCGCCGCGTCACCGCCGCCGTTGGCGGAGTTGTAGCTGTTGCTGTTCAGGTCGATGAACAGGACATCCTTGTAGATGTACCAGTAGTCACCGCCCGACTTGGTGCCGTCCGGGTTCCCGTTGTCGTAGTACGGGGCCGAGCGGTCGGTGTTCGGGGTGGTGAAGTGCTGCTCGTAGGCCTTGCCGCCGACGTCGTGGTTGCCGATGGTGGCGGCCCACGGGTACTGGCGCAGTCCGTCGGGAGCGAGGAAGGAGTTCCACTGGGACTCGGTGTTGGCCGTCTCGACCTGGTCACCGCCCGACACCAGGATCTCGGCGTTCGGGTTGGCCCGCAGCGAGACGTCGACCGTGTCCTGCCAGCCGGCCTGGTCGGCGGCCAGGTTGCCGGACGAGCCGATCTGCGGGTCGCCGTAGAACAGGAAGTCGTACTCGCCCTCGAAGTCCTGCGTCTTGAAGGAGTACGTGGAGGACCAGTTGCCCTCGCTGCCGACGCGGTAGGAGTACTGGGTGTTCTCCTTCAGGCCGGTGATCGTCGCGTGGCGGTTGAAGCCGCCGCTGGTGGCGATGTTCGCCGCGCCGATGGCGTCGAAGGTGGCGGAGCCGGCCGGGAACTGGCCGTCGGTCACCTGCGCGGTCGGCGCGACCTGGATCTGCTGCGCCGTGTCGGCGGAGGAGTACCACGTCACGGTGCGCTGGGTCTCGTTGGCGCCGACACCGAGGACGATGCCGCTCAGGGTGGCGGTGTCGGCGGCGGACGCCGAGGTCACCAGCCCGTTGCCGAGGGCAACCGTCAGGCCGAGGAACGCCGCGGTGGCCCCGGTGGCCACACGGCGCCGCGCGGACCCGGAGGTCCGCGAGGAGTTGCTCGATCTCATCTTTGTCTTTTCCTTCTGTGCACGAATCGTGTGCATCGAGTGGAGACCCCACGCTGACCTCGGCAGGTAAAGCGAACATAAATGCGAGCCACGCGAAAGTTGAACTTCGCACGAGCCCTGGACGGAGTCTCAGAATCCGGACACTCGTTGCACGAACCACACCAGGCCCATCACGGACACCCCTGCCGATATCCCGCCCGTGGCCCACAGCCCGGCCCGCGCCGAGCGCCGGCGCAGCACGATCAGCAGCGGGAAGACGAGGGCGATGATGGCCAGTTGGACCGCCTCGATGCCGACGTTGAACACCAGGAGGGACCACAGCAGCGTCCACGACCACGCCTCGTCGATCCCCAGCGCGCCCGCGAAGCCCAGGCCGTGCACGAGTCCGAAGCAGAACACGACGCCGAGGCGGGTCCAGCCGGCCCGGTCCAGGCTGAAGTGCCCCTGCCCGGGTGCCTCCAGCTCGGTCGCGTGGTCGCCGCGCCGCCAGATCCGCCACAGGTACCAGCCGGCGACCACGGCGATCGACAGCGCGATGACGGGCTCCACGATCCGCGCGGGCACGTCGACCGCACCCAGCGCGGCGAGCATGAACGTCACCGAGTGCGCCAGGGTGAAGCTGGTGGCCGCCAGCACGATCTCGCGCGGCCGCCGCGAACCGGCGATCAGGGCGAGCAGGAACAGGATGTGGTCGATCCCGGTCAGCAGGTGCTCGGCGCCGAGCCGGAAGAACTCCCAGAACCGCTCGTACCAGGACTGGCCGAGGGAGAAGGACGGGTGCTCGGCGTCGAGCGCGGCACTGCCCGAGCTGCCGTCGAGCGCGTACGTGACGATGGTCTTGGTGCCCTTGACGTAGCCCTCGGAGTCGGGGAACAGTCCGCTGCGCACCTCGCGGTCCTCGCCCTGCGGGCAGTTCCAGTCCACCCGGAGGGTGGCGTACGGCACGCCCTCCTGCCGGCCCATCGTGAAACCGCCGGCCGGGGTCGCGGCGCAGGGCTTGCCGCCGGAGGTCACCGAGAAGCGCTCGGTCGCGTACGCCACGGCCGACTTCGCGTGCGCCTCCAGCGCCGCGGCCTGCGCGGCGGAGTCACCGGCGTCGAACGCGGCGGTCCCTTCACGGAAGAGGGTGTCGTCGTGCTGGTAGTCGGCGGCGGACACGACGAAGAGGTCGTACTCGAGCTTCAGGGTGGTCCGAATGCGGCCTCCGTCGGCCGGGGCGACGTCCACGTAGACGGTCGAGGTGAACCCGTGCGCGAACGCGGACTGCTGCCCCAGGCCGAGGAAGGCGATCACCGCCGCGATGATCCCGACGAGGCTGCGGCGGAGGCGATGTGACATGTGGCTCCTTCAGGTTGCCACTGCACGGTGCACGTCATGGGTGAACCGGAACCGGCCGGCCGGCGAATCGTGCGAAAACAAGTTCGAGAACAGCCCCCCACGGATGGAGCCGAAGCGGGACGGATTGCAGGATGGGGACGGCACCACCTGTCACCACCCGGAGGTCGATCGCCTTGCGCCCCCCGCTTCGTGCCGCCGCCACCCTGGCCGCGGCCGCCGCGCTGCTCACCGGATGCGGCTCCGGCGACGACTGGTCGGAACCGCATCCCCGGCCCAGTGCCGTCGGAACGCCCGGCCCCGGCTTCGTCGACCGCGCCGCGCCGCCCGCCCCCGAGGCCACCGCCACCCCGCGGCCCGGCTCCTGGTCGGGGGTCCACCCCTCGAAGGGCTACCGCGTCGTCCTCCTCACCTCCGGCGACGACCGCCCCACCAAGAGGCTCGTGACCGCCGTGGAGGAGTGGGCCGAGGCCGAGCACGTCGACCTCAGGAAGGTCGTCGCCGACCATCCCGCCGACCTCCTGGCCACCGTCACCCGAGGCCTGGAGATGCACGCGGACCTCATCGTGAGCGCGGGCAACGCCCTGATCGACCCCCTCGCCACGGTCACCCCGAACCACCTCTCCCAGCAGTTCCTCGTGGTGGGCGCGGAGTTGGCCGAGCCCACCGCCAACGTCACCGCGGTCGACTGGTCCGGCGCGTCGTTCCGCGGCGAGGGCCTCGGCATGTCCTCGACGTACGACCCCGCCACCTTCACCCCCGCCCGCTGCGCCGCGGCGATCCGCGCGGGCGTCGCGGCCGTGCTGGGCGGCGTGACCGGGATCGTCCTCTGGCTGGACGAGCACGCGGGGTAGCATCCTCCGCGCCCATCCCCCGGCGATCCGCGCTCTCGTCCGGTCGGCTGCTCGTGGTCCACGACGCCGGCCGCGGCGGCGACGCCATCGGTGCGCCGAGGACCGCCGCGCGCTCGCGGAGACGCTCCGCTTGATCCAGCCCCGTCCGCGCAGGCCGCGACGTGGCGGGCCAGGCCTGTGCGCAGTGCCGTCACCCTGGAACGCGCCTGCGGTGGCACCACATGGCAGCACGTGGTGTCATGTGGTGCCATCCGGCGCCACATCGCGCCATGAGGGGCACATCAGACCCTCACGGCGCCACGATGACTCAGACTGCCACCATGACATTTCCGCAGGTCAAGAAGGCACAGTGCACGTTGACGCCCCTCGTGACGCCATAGCGGCTTGCACATGGCACCACAGTGGTGCCATGATGGCGTCATGGACCTCACCCCGTATGTCGACACCCTCCGCCGCGAACTCGCGGTGGCCGCCGAAGCCGGCGGGGAGGAAGCCCGCGAGCTGGCAGAGCGGCTCACCGCTCCCCTGGAGTCGGCGACCCGCCTGACCATGCTCAACGTGCTCTCCGCGGCGATGGACGAGATCACCCGCGAACTCGCCCCCGGCTCGGTCGACGTACGGCTTCGCGGGCTGGACCCCGACTTCGTGGTGACGCTGCCGCCCGCCGGCGGCGGCCCCGCGGAGATGGGCGCCGCGCGCGTCGAACCGCTCAGGACCCCCGTCCCGGCCGAGGGCGACGAGGGCGGCACCGCCCGCGTCAACCTGCGCCTGCCGGCGCACCTCAAGACCCGCGCCGAGGAGGCCGCGAGCCGCGAGGGCCTGTCGGTCAACGCGTGGCTGGTGCGCGCCGTGTCGGCCGCGGTCGACGGCGCGCCGCAGCCGCGCGCGACGGAGGGGACCCGCACCACCGGACAGAGCTTCCGGGGCTGGGTGCGCTAACCGCGCCCGAGCCGCGCTCCACTTCACCCACACCACGTCCCACCAGCGGGGACGGCCCAAGGACTCAGAAGGACGGGACAGCCATGCCTGCTTTCGACACCACCGGACCGATCTCGGTCACCGCCCATGTGGGCGCCGGTTCCATCCGGTTCACCGCGGGCGACCGCTCCGACACCGTCGTCGAGGTGCGGCCGCGTGAGCCGAAGCGCGACAAGGACGTGCGGGCCGCCGAGCAGACCGAGGTCGCCTTCGCGAGCGGTGTCCTCACCGTCAGGACGAAGGAGCGGTTCCTCATCGGGCCCAGCGGCGTCGTCGACGTGACGGTCGAACTGCCCACGGGCTCGGACGTCGACGTGACCGGCTCCTGGACCCAGGTGCTCGGCGAGGGCCGGCTCGGCGAGGTCCGGGTGAAGACCTCGTCCAACGACGTGCGCTTCGACACCACCGGCCCGCTGCAGCTGACCGCCTCCCACGGCACGGTCACCGTCGACCGTGTCGAGGGTCCGGCCGAGATCACCACCAGCTCCGGCAGCCTGCGCGTCGGCACCATCGACGGCCCCGCCGACATGAAGAACTCGCACGGCACCACGACCGTCGGCGCCGCGCTCGGCGAGCTGCGGGTGCGCGGAGCCCACGGCAACGTCGACATCGCGCGCGCCGAGGGCTCGGTCACCGCCACCGTCGCCCACGGCAACCTGCGCGTCGCCGAGGTCGCCCGCGGCGCCGTCCGGCTGGAGACCTCCTACGGCGCCATCGAGATCGGCGTCCGCGAGGGCACGGCCGCCTGGCTCGACGTCAGCTCCGAGCGCGGACAGGTGCGCAACACGCTCGCCGGCTCCGAGCCCCCGCAGAAGACCGAGGACACCGTCGAGGTCCACGCCCGGACCCGCTGGGGCAACATCGAGATCCACCGCGCCCAGGCCTGAGCCGCACGACCTAGGTCGCGTCGTCCTCGCCTTCGCCCCCGTCCCCCGCCCGCTTCAGCCTTCGATCGGAGGGCCTCATGCCTTCATCTGTCATGCCCACACCCAGGAAGCACGACGCCCGCACGTCGCCGGCCGCCGTCTCCGCCGTCGGACTGCGCAAGTCCTTCGGCGACAGGACCGTCCTCGACGGCATCGACCTGTACATCCCCGCCGGCTCCGTGTTCGCTCTGCTGGGTCCGAACGGCGCGGGCAAGACGACGGCCGTGAAGATCCTCTCCACGCTCATCACCGCCGACGGCGGGCAGGCGCAGGTCGCCGGCCACGACCTGGCGACCGATCCGCAGGCGGTCCGTGCGGCGATCGGGGTCACCGGACAGTTCTCCGCCGTCGACGGGCTGATCACCGGCGAGGAGAACATGCTCCTCATGGCGGACCTGCACCACCTGTCCCGGAGCGAGGGCAGGCGGGTGGCCGCCGAACTCCTGGCGCGTTTCGACCTCACCGACGCCGCCGGCAAGCCCGCCTCCACGTACTCCGGCGGCATGAGGCGCCGCCTGGACATCGCCATGACCCTGGTCGGCGGGCCCCGCGTCATCTTCCTCGACGAACCCACCACAGGCCTGGACCCCCGGTCCCGCCACACCATGTGGCAGATCATCCGCGAACTCGTCACCGGCGGCGTGACCGTCTTCCTCACCACCCAGTACCTCGACGAAGCCGACGAACTCGCCGACCGCATCGCCGTACTCGTCAACGGCACCATCGCCGCCGAGGGCACCGCCGAAGAGCTCAAGCGCCTCATCCCCGGCGGACACGTCCGCCTCCGCTTCACCGGCCCCGCCGCCTACCGCGACGCCGCCACCGCCCTGCCCACCGCGACCGGCGACGACGACGCCCTGACCCTGCGCATCCCCAACGACGGCAGCCAGCACGCCCTGCGCGCCCTCCTGGACCGGCTCGACGCCGCCGGCGTCCACGCCGACGAGCTGACCGTCCACACCCCCGACCTCGACGACGTCTTCTTCGCCCTCACCGGCGACGACACCCGCGTCCCCGACCAGCCCACGGAGGCCCTGCGATGAGCACCCTGTCCGTCGCCCTGCGCGACTCCTCGACGATGCTGCGCCGCAACCTCCTGCACGCCCGCCGCTACCCCTCCCTCACCCTGAACCTCCTGCTCACCCCGATCATGCTGCTCCTGCTGTTCGTCTACGTCTTCGGCGACACCATGAGCGCCGGCATCGGCGGCGGCGCCCCCGACCGCTCCGCCTACATCGCCTACCTCGTCCCCGGCCTGCTCCTGATGACCATCGGCAGCACCACCATCGGCACCGCCGTCTCCGTCTCCAACGACATGACCGAGGGCATCATCGCCCGCTTCCGCACCATGGCCATCCACCGCGGCTCCGTGATCGTCGGTCACGTCATCGGCAGCGTCCTGCAGTCCGTCGTCAGCGTCGTCCTCGTCGGCGCGGTCGCCGTCGCCATCGGCTTCCGCTCCACCGACGCCACGCCCCTGGAATGGCTCGCCGCCCTCGCCCTCCTGGTCCTGTTCGCCACCGCCCTGACCTGGATCGCCGTCGGCATGGGCCTGGTCAGCCCCAACGCCGAGGCCGCCGGCAACAACGCCACGCCGCTGATCCTCCTCCCGCTCCTGTCCAGCGCCTTCGTCCCCCTCGACGCCATGCCCGGCTGGTTCCGGCCCGTCGCCGAGTACCAGCCCTTCACCCCCGCCATCGAGACCCTCCGCGGCCTCCTCCTGGGCACCCCGATCGGCGTCAACGGCTGGATCGCCACAGCCTGGTGCGCCGGCCTCACCGTCCTCGGGTACCTGTGGGCCACCGCGAAGTTCAACAGCACCGGCAGGTTCTGACCCCGTACCGCGCACCACGGCAGGAGGGCCCGCGAGGAACGCGGGCCCTCCCGCCGTGGTTCAGTCCCTCGTGAGGTGGGTGTCCATCACCGTCACCAGCCCCGCCCGCCGCGAAGTCCCCTTCGGCGCGCGGGTCTGGTCCAGCCGCAGCGCCGCGGCACGGCCGCGCAGGGTCAGGGTCATGAGCTGGTTGCCGAACCAGGGCCCGTCCAGTTTGCCCCAGCGCAACGCGGGCGCGGCGGCGCGGCCGTGCCGGGTGAGGGCGCGGCCGACGAGGCGGGCGGGACCCGTCCAGGCGAAGCGGAAGGCGAGCCGCATGTAGCCGGGGATCGTGTTGTGGACCGGGGAGCAGGTGAGTTGCAGCAGCCGGGAGCGCAGGGGCGTGCCGGGGCGGTGGGCCTCGGCGGTGTAGGCGTGGTGGACGTCGCCGGACAGGACGCAGATCGTGGCGGGGGCCTCGGGATCGTCGGCGGCGTCGGTGAGGATCCCGGCGAGGTCGTCGAAGGAGTCGGGGAAGGCAGACCAGTGTTCGAGGTCGCCGGCCTGGCGCAGGCGTTCGCCGCGATGGGTCCAGCGGTGGCCGCGGCTGCCGCGGCAGATGGCGGCGCTCCAGGCTTCGGCGGCGTGGACGGCGTGCGGGAGGAGCCAGGGCAGGGAGGTGCCGATGAGCAGGTGGTCGAAGCTGCCGTCGGGGCGGGCGTTCCGGCGCAGCCAGTCGAGTTCCTCCGGGTCGAGCATGGCGCGTTCGTGCTCGTCCAGGACGCGGGCTGCGCGCGAGTCGACCATCAGCAGGCGGGTACGCCCGAGGTCGCGGCGGTAGCTCCAGCGGGTGTGCGCCGGGTCGGCCTCCACGCGGGCGGCGAAGGCGCGCAGGGTCTCGGTGCCGTCGTCGGCCGCGCGGACCGCCGCGAGCAGCTTGTCCGCGGCGAGTTCGGCGGGGGTGAGGTTGCCGAGGTGCTGGTGGACCCAGTACGAGGTCAGGCCGCTGGTGACGCGTTCGTGCCACCAGGCCGTCTCCCGCATGGTGTTGCGCCACGTGTGGGAGGTGTTCCAGTCGTCTATGACGTCGTGGTCGTCGAAGATCATGCAACTGGGCACGGTGGACAGCAGCCAGCGGATGTCCGGGTCGAGCCAGGACTCGTAGTAGAGGTGGGTGTATTCCTCGTAGTCGGCGACCTGGTCCCAGGGCGGCTCGTTCAGGTCGCGGCGCCGGGCGAGCCAGCGGCGGGTGGCCGCGGAGGTCTCGTCGGCGTAGATCTGGTCGCCGAGCAGCAGCAGGAGGTCGGGGCGGGGGGCGTCACCGGAGGCGATGTGGTGGGCGAGCGTGTCCAGCGCGTCCGGGCCGAGGGGGTCGGGTTCGTCCGGGGGCGGTGCCGCCCAGCGGCAGGAGCCGAACGCGACGCGCAGCGGCCGTCCCTCCGCCTCACCGTCCCCGCCGCCGTCGCCGTCGTGTGCGGCGGTGCGGATGGTGCTCGGCGGGTACGGGGAGTCGGGCAGCGGCCAGACCTCCTGCCCGTCGAGGAGGACGCGGTACGCCGTGGTGGTGCCCGGGCGCAGCCCGCCCACGGTGACGATCGCGTAGTGGTGGCCGGCGATCTGCCAGGTGTGTTCGGTGCCGTCGGCCCCGTCGTCGCACACGACGGTCACGGTGGCGGGGCGGTCGGCCTCGACCCACACGGTGGCCGTGTCCTCGTCCACGTACCTCAGCAGCGGGCCCAGGCGCAGTTGTGCCATGGCGGTCGGCCTTCCCTCCGTCGTCGTGAGTTGTGGACGTCGGAGGGAAGGCGTGAGTTCCCAGCGCCGTGGTCCCGGCGGCCGGGGCGGAGCCGGGACGCGGGATCAGCAGCCGCTGAGCACGCTGCTGAGCTTGCTCTTCTCGGCGGAGTCGACCGACAGGCCGTAGTAGTACTTCACCTGGACCCAGGCGCGGACGTACGTGCAGGCGTAGGCACTGCGCGACGGCATCCAGGTGGCCGGGTCCTGGTCGCCCTTGGTCTGGTTCACGTTGTCCGTGACGGCGATGAGCTGCGGGCGGGTGAGGTCGTTGGCGAAGGACTGGCGCTTGGCGGTCGTCCAGGCGGAGGCGCCCGAGTCCCAGGCCTCGGCGAGCGGCACCAGGTGGTCGATGTCGAGGTCGGAGGCGGCGGTCCAGGTGGCGCCGTCGTAGACGGAGTACCAGGAGCCGCTGGTGGCGGCGCAGGCCGAGTCGGTGACCACACCGCTGCCGTCGCGCTTGAGCACGGTCTCGCGGGTGTTGCAGGCGCCGCTGATGGTGATCCAGTGGGGGAAGAGGTCGCGGTTGTACCCGGTGCGGTTCTCGGTGGCCACCTTGAGCGAGGCCAGGTAGGTGCGGGCGGTGGCCGCGCTGACGGGCGTGGGGAGCGCCGCCTGGGCGGTGGGGCCGTTCAGAGTCGCGAAGCCGGCGAACAGGCTGGTGAGGGCCATGAGGAGACCTAGGCGTCGACGCGCGTAGACACCGCGCCGCGCGAGAGCACTGCGTATTCGGGACATTGGTAACTCCCTCTACTGTGGGGGTGTTTGGCCGCTGAAACCGCTGGCCATCCTTCTGCTGGGACGTTTCTGCGCGACAAGCGGCAGGTAACAGGTTGGCGACATGGACACGTCATGTCTAGGGGTCGGACGGCACCGGATCCGCGACATGGCGTCCCTTCGCACCGGCCGGTTCCCCCACGGGCCGGGGCCCGCCGCACGACGCTTCGGACGGCGTCGGCGGTCGAGCACCCCGAGCAGATCGCCGGGGTGCTACCGATACCCGACGGCCACTCCCACGACGGGCGGACCTGCGAGCAGGCCGTCGTTCAGTCGGCGAGCCGAAGATGCGGGGCGGCCCCGCCGGCGCCGAACTCGGTCACCGCGTCACGGACGATGGCCTCCAGCCGGGCGTGGTGCGCGCCGCGCCAGTACGGGCGCTCGCACTCGGCGCACTGTGCGAACACGTCGTAGCTGCGCCGGGTGCCGTGCTCCAGCTTCTCCCAGACCGCGTCCCTGTCGGCCTCCCGCAACTGCCCGTTGCATGCCGTGCAGCGCGTCCAGGGCTCCAGGACGGGCGCGAACCGGCCGAGCACGTCGCGCAGTTGCTCGTCGGGCTGGTCGCTGTAGACGTACGCGCCCGCCCACAGCTCCCGGCGGCGCAGCAGGCCGCGGTCGCGTGAGAGCATCACCCGGCGCTCGGCGGCCGACCGGGCGGCCAGCGCGGGGTCGCCGATGTCCTCGCTCTCATACGCGGCGTCGACCCCCAGCAGGCGCAACCGCCGGGCGAGCGTGCCCAGGTGAACGTCGAGCAGGAAGCGCAGCGGCGCGCCCGGCACCGACTGCGGCCGGGTGACGGGCTCGACCTCCACGTGGTCGCCCGCGGCCGGCACGTACGAGACGGGGACCTCGCGGCCGTCGGCCAGCAGCCGGCCGACCTCGGTGAGCGGGACCCCGAGCGACTCCACGACGTGCCCCAGGGTGGACACCCCGTCGGTGACGACGGTCGTCCGCCCCTCCCGTCGCGCGGAGGCGGCGAAGAGCCGCAGCGCGGAGGCGAAGCTGATGCCGATCTCGGGTCCGTTCAGGCCGCTCACTCCGTCAGGATGTCACCCCGGGCGGGGGTTGTGGGGGCCGGGGTCGGTGGTTGCGGCCGGTTGTTGTGTGCCTGTTGTTCGCGCCTGCGGCGGGCTGTTTCCCCGCCCTCCCGCCCGATTGCCCCGGATGGTTGGTGCGGGCCTCGCGCGGTTCGTGGTGGGCCGGGGACGGGGCCTCCGGGGCTGGGCATTCTGTACCGCATATTTATGTGCATGGCGGGCACCTGCGCTCGGTGCCCCGGGTGCCGCACAACAAATACACGTCAGCGTCCAGAACGCCCACCCCTACGACCCCGCCCCCTCCGTATCGTTCGGCGACCAACGCCGGTGGGGAGTGATGGGACCCACCCCTCCCGGCACCGCTGGAAGCTGCCACCGGCAGGAGGGTTCCCGGCCGCAGGCCGAGCAAGAGTGCGCGCACCGGTGGCCAGGGGTACCTCCTCCGCGGGGCTTGCCTGCGTCACGGCGAGCGCGAGGGGTGGGGGCGCACCTTTGTCCTTCGGTGAGCGGCCGAGCCCGCGCCCGCTCACCTTGCCGACGGCAACGAACTGGGCGGGGGGCAGCCCGCCGCAGGCGCAAAACCCGCACACCAGAGTGGACCGCTCACCCTTCCGCCGGCATCAGCACGAGCGCGCCGGGATGGCCGTGGGCGTCGGGTAAGGCATGTGCGGCGACCCTGGACCGCCTCCTCACCACCCTCCGGCCGTCAGTCGCGCCACGATACGGAGGGGCGGGGGAGTTGGGGGTCCCCCCGGCCGAAGGCTGGGGGAGGGTGGATGTTCTGGACGCTGCGGGATATTTGTGTGCGGCATCCGGGGCACAACAAGTACCGCCCGCCATGCACGTAAATAACCCAGTCCAGGACGTGCAGCCCCGGAGGCCCCGCCCCCGGCCCACCACGCACGCGCGACGCGGTCACTGACCGCGCCGGATGGGGGTCCCCCCGGCCGAAGGCTGGGGGAGGGCGGGAGGGCGGGGGACAGCCCGCCGCAGGCGCAAACGCACCCGCACACAACAACCGGCCGCAAGAACCGACCCCGGTCCGGGCGCCGGAGGCGCTAGCTGATGTGCAGCAGGAACGACCCGTCCGCCGCCGCCTCGACGCGAACCCGCGCGAGCGTGTCGACGTGCGCCGTGGGCTCGTGCGCCGCCGCACGGGGGCCGACGCCGACCACGCGCATGCCGGCGGCCTTGGCGGCCGCGATGCCGACCTCGGAGTCCTCGAAAACCACGCAGTCCTCGGGCCCGAAGCCCAGCTCGGCGGCGCCCTTGAGGAAGCCCTCGGGGTCGGGCTTGCTGGCGCTGACGCTCTCCGCGGTGACCATGACGGCGGGCAGCGGGAGGCGGGCGGCGCTCATGCGGGCCCGGGCGAGGGCATCGTCCGCGGAGGTCACCAGGGCGTGCGGACGGCCCTGCAGCGCGGCCATGAAGGCCGGGGCGCCCTCGACCGGGACGACACCGTCGACGTCGGCGGTCTCCTCGGCGAGCATGCGGGCGTTGTCGGCGTGGTTCTCCGCCATCGGGCGGTCCGGGAGCAGCACCGCCATCGTGGCGTAGCCCTGGCGGCCGTGGACGACCTTCATCACGGCGTCGCCGTCGAGCCCGTGCGTCGCGGCCCACCGGCGCCAGCAGCGCTCGACCACGGCGTCGGAGTTGACCAGCGTGCCGTCCATGTCCAGCAGCAGAGCGCGGGCGGGTACGACGGTGGACGGCGACAGCATGGAACTCCCTCGGACGTACAAGCAAGTGGCCCGCCCGCCGGTCAGGGGAAACGGGCGGAACCACTTTGTTCCTACACGATACAAAACCGTGCGGTGGTTCCGCCAGTAGGGGTGCCCGGAGCGCGGACGGCGCCGGGGCCGCCCCCGCCCCACATGTCTCAGGCCGCGGCGTCCACGTACTGCAGCAGTCCGTAGGTGAAGCCCGCGCTCCGGCGGGCGGCCCCGGGCGGGGCCTGCGGGTCGGTGAACTCCAGCCGCCAGCGGGTGGGGGCGTCGCCCTCAAGGGGCCGCGCGGGCGGGAAGGCCCGGGCCACCTCGTCGACGGTGCAGGACCAGGGCGTGAGGTCGGCGAGGCCCGACAGCCGCGGCCCCCGCTCCCCCGGCGCGCGGACCAGCCACTCGTTCCAGACCGCCCCGCCGCCCGGAGCGCACAGCACCTCGAACCGCAGGGTCGGCCACAGCGGGACCGGCCACAGCAGCGCCGGGCAGGTGACGTCGCCCACCGTACGACGGAGCACCGCCTCGGGCGGCCCGAGCACCGCACGGTAGCGGCGCTCGCCGCGCGGGAAGCCCCTGGCGTGCCCCCAGGCCTGCCAGCGGCGGTTCGCCTCCCGCATCTCGGTACGGCTCGCCCCGAGCGTGCGCAGCGCCTCCTCCACCAGTTCGGGCCGGTGGTCGGCCATGCGCCGCAGCAGTACGAGCTGGAAGCCCCTGGGCCCGAAGTCGTCGATCGCCACGCCCCCCATCCTGCCGGAGCGCCCGGACGGCCGGGCACGACGGCGCCCGCCGCGGGACCGGGTCCCGGGGCGGGCGCAGTGCGCGGGATGCGGCGGCCGGTCAGTCCCAGCCGTTCCCGTTGCCGTCGTCCTGGTCCGGCGTGGTGCCGCCGGTCTTCGCCTCCAGGGCCGCACGGGTGTTGGGCCCGTAGACACCCTGCGGGTCGCCCTTGACCCCGTTGAAGAACTGGAAGCGGGCGACGGCGTCACTCACCTTTCGGCTGTAGTCGCCGTCGGAGGGGCCGTAGTAGAGCCGTACCGCCTTGAGGCGGTTCTGGAGGTCCACGACGGCGGGACCGGTGTCGCCGCGCTGCAGCGTCACGGGCGCGGCCGGCGGGGGCGGCGAGCTGGGCGTCTGGGAGACCTGGCCGCTGGCGGAGGCCGTCGGGCGGGACGCGCTGGCGCTGGGCGTCGGGGCGCCGGTCGTGACCGACGCCGAGGCGCTCGCGGAGGCGAGCGTGGAGGGGGTGACGCTGGGTGAGGCCGAGCGCGAGGCGGAGGCCGAGGCCGAGGGCCGCGTGGAGGAGGGCAGTTCGACCGCGGGTTCGGAGGCGCCCTGGTCGGGGGCCGCCTCGGTGCGGTCCGGTATGCCGGTCAGCTGGGCGGTCAGGAAGACCGCGCCGACGGCGAGACCGACGGCCCCGATGCCCGCGCCGGCGACGAGCGCGCCGCGGCGGCGGCGATGGGCCCCCGCCCGGCGCCGGCCCTCGGCACGGGTGGGGTAGGGCACCAGGTCACGCGACGTGGCGGCCACCGGCACCGGCAGCAGCCGGTCCGAGGAGACCGTGCCGAGGTCGATGAGGTCGGTGTCCTCCTCCCGCCCCTCCGCCCCGGCGGCCGCCTCCGGCGGCATGGGCGGCACGGGGGCCAGAGGCGCGGTCGGCGGATCCGCGGCATGCGGCGGGAAGGCCTCCGCGGCCCCCCCCGGTACGGCGGCCGAGACGGCCTCCTCCGCGTCCGCGTAGCCCTCGGGTCCCGGCACGTACGGCCGCACCCGGAGGGACTCGTACTCGTGCTCCTCCTGCGAAGCCGGTGACCCCGGCTTGTCAGACGCCACCGGCGCCCCCTCCCCATCCCCTGACAGACGCAGTGATTATGCAGACCGCGGTGGGCCGGTGCCCAGGCGCCTCCGGCCCCGACGGTCGTACAAACGGAGCCAATCTCGTGGAAAGGGTGTGAATATTTATAGGGAAGTGAGGTGAACGCGGTATCGGAGCCCCGGTACCCGAGCGGAACGAGTCCCTATGGCGCAGGACGACACCGCTGCCCCAGGGGGGCGGGCCACGGCGGACGGCCCGGCGGAGGTGACCGACAAGCGGTCCGTGTACGTCGCGATCGGCGCGCTCGCGCTCGGACTGCTGCTCGCCGCCCTCGACCAGACGATCGTGTCCACCGCGCTGCCGACGATCGTCAGCGACCTGGGCGGTCTCAAGCACCTCTCCTGGGTGGTCACCGCCTACCTGCTGGCCTCCACCGCCGCCACCCCGCTGTGGGGCAAGCTCGGCGACATGTACGGACGGAAGAAGCTCTTCCAGTCCGTCATCGTGATCTTCCTGATCGGCTCCGCGCTGTGCGGCCTCTCCCGCAGCCTGGGCGAACTCATCGCCTTCCGCGCGCTGCAGGGCCTGGGCGGCGGCGGACTGATCGTGCTGTCGATGGCGATCGTGGGCGACATCGTGCCGCCGCGCGACAGGGGGCGCTACCAGGGTGTGTTCGGGGCGGTGTTCGGCGCGAGCAGCGTGCTCGGGCCGCTGCTGGGCGGGCTGTTCGTGGACACCCTCAGCTGGCGCTGGGTGTTCTACGTCAACCTCCCCCTCGGCATCGCCGCGCTCGCCGTCATCGCCGCGGTGCTCCACATCCCGGTCCGGCGGACCACGCACCGCATCGACTACCGCGGCATGGTGCTGGTGGCGGCCGCGGCAACGGCTCTGGTGCTGATGACGTCCCTGGGCGGTACGACTTGGGCCTGGGGCTCCTGGCAGGTCGTCGGGCTCGCGGTGCTGGGCGTGCTGCTGATCGGGCTCTTCGTCCTCGTCGAGCGGCGGGCCGAGGAACCCGTGCTGCCGCTGCGGCTGTTCCGCATCCGCACCTTCTGGCTGTGCTCGGTGATCTCGTTCGTCATCGGCTTCGCCATGTTCGGCTCGCTGACCTTCCTGCCGACCTTCCTGCAGGTCGTGCACGGCTACTCGCCGACCTGGTCCGGCGTGCACATGATCCCGATGGTGGTGGGCATGCTGGTGGCCTCCACCGCCTCCGGCCAGATCGTCTCCCGCACCGGCCGCTACAAGGTCTTCCCGATCGCCGGGACCGCCGTCACGATCCTCGGGTTGTTCCTGCTGCACCGGCTCGACGAGACCACCGAGGTCTGGGTGCTGAGCACGTACCTGCTCGTCTTCGGCCTCGGGCTCGGCCTGGTGATGCAGGTGCTGATCCTCGCCGTGCAGAACGCCGTGGGCTACGCCGACCTGGGTTCGGCCACTTCCGGCGCGACCTTCTTCCGCTCCATCGGGGCGGCCTTCGGCGTCTCCATCTTCGGCGCGATCTTCGCGACCAACCTCGCGCGCGGGATCACCGCCGCCCTCACCGGGCTCACCCTGCCGCCCGGCTTCGACCCGGCCATGGTCCAGTCCGATCCGCGCGGTGTGCGACAGCTCCCGCCGTCCCTGCGCGACCCGGTGCTGCACGCCTACTCCACCGCCATCACCAGCGTCTTCCTGTGGGCGGTGCCGGTCTGCGCGCTGGCCTTCGTCCTGGCCTGGTTCCTGAAGGAGCAGCCGCTGCGGCGCACGGTCACGGTGCCCGACGCGAGCCAGACGATCGGCACCAACCCGGTCGACCGCTCCTCCCTCGACGAGATCGCCCGCGGCCTGAGCGTCCTCGGCAGCCGCGAGGCCCGCCGCGACCTGTACGCACGGATCACCGAGCTGACCGGCCTCGGCCTCCAGCCCGCCGCCGGCTGGCTGCTGCTGTACATCGCCCGCACCGGCTACGCCGACCCCGTCGACCTCGCCGTGCAGACCACGGTGCCGTACAACGTCATCGAGGCCGCCGCCTTCGAGGTCGAGGAACACCGCTACGCCGTCCGCCGCGGCAACCCGCTGTACCTCACGGAACGCGGTCAGGAGGTCGTGGCGCTGCTCACCGAGGCCCGCCGCAAGGTGCTGGCCGAACTCCTCGGCGACTGGGACCCCGAACGCCACGCCGACCTGGCCGCCCTGCTCACCCGGTTGACCACCGAGCTGTGCGGCCAGGACCAGGACCGCCCCGGCCCCCACCGCCCGACGGCGTGAGCCGACCGGACAGCCGGGACAGCCGGGAGGGTCACCGCGGTGACGCGGCGAAGGCGGCGAGCGCGGTGAAGTCGGCCTCGCGCAGGCCGACCCGCGGGTCGACGTGGTGCAGGAGCGCCCGGCCGGGATGGTGAGCGGCCACCCACTCCGCGTCGGCGGGGCTCTGCTCGTCGTCGACCCAGGCGAAACGGCGGCCTCCGGCGTACGCCACGAGCGCCTCGGTCTTCCAGTGCACGAGGTCGGGACGGTGGGCCGACAGCGCGGCGCCGAAGTCGACGTACGGCAGTTCGGGGAGGCCGAGGACCGGGCCGATCCAGTGGTTGGCCTCCGCCATCCACGTGGTGGCCCAGCACAGTTCGAAGCCCAGCCCGAGCAGGGCCTCGCCGTGGGCGGGGTTGAGCCACACACGCAGCGGGCGGGAGGAGATGCCGGGCACCGGCACACGCAGCGTGGTGTAGCCCTCGGGACGGCGGCTGGGCTTGGCCGCGTACGGGTTGAGCGGCCCGTCGACATCGAGGAAGAGCAGCGGCCTTTCCATGGCCACAGCCTGGCGTCCGGTGATCGCCGACGGCAAGCGATTTCCGCGGCCGGTGGGCGGCGCCCCGCGGGACGGGGCGCCACGCGGATTCAGGCCTGCTTCGGCGCGGCCTGCTGGACGACCTCGAAGGACCACACGGTGGATCCGGTGGCGGCCGGCCTGGGTCGCTCGCCGCCCTCGCCGCCCTCGCGGTGGGCGGCCTGCATCGGGCCGGACATCCAGTTGCGGAAGTCCTCCTCGCTGCGCCACCGCGTGTACACGAGGTACTGGTCGGTGCCCTCGACCGGACGCAGCAGCTCGAACCACTCGAAGCCGTCCGAGCTCTCCACGGCGCCCGCGCGCGAGGCGAACCGCTTCTCCAGGACCTCGCGCTGCTCGGCCGGGACGGTCAGTACGTTGATCTTTACCACGCTGGGCACATGACACCTCTCACCAAGAAGGGACCCGGTCGGGCCCCCGATCCGGACATGTGCGTGCAGTCTCCTACATCAGGCGGCCCGGGAAGCGCGCGGCCGACGGCAAGTCGCCCCCGGACGCGCGGCGCACCACGACGCGTGCGGCGCCGATCACCGCGGCGACCGTCACGGCCGCGCGACGCGGGTGAGGACGACCGCGTAGCGGCATTCCGCATCGCTGGTGTTGGCGAAGACGTGCGGAACGGGTTCGTCGATCTCGATCGAGTCGCCCGCGCAGAGTTCGTGCACGGCGTCGCCTTCGTGGAAGGTCAGCCGGCCGTCGAGCACCCAGACGGCCACCCGCTGGAAGGCCAGGGACGCCGCCGGATACGGCACACGGGCCCCGGGTGGCAGGTGGACCTCGGCGATGTCGGCGGGGAAACGCGGCCCGGTGATCTGGCGGCGGCGGTAACCGGTGGCCGGATCGTGCCATTCCTCGGCGTCCGCCGTCCGGTGCACCCCGGTGGCCTCGGCAGGGGCGAGCAGGGCGGAGAGGGGGATCTGGAAGGCGGCGGCCAGTTTGCCGAGGACGACGGCGGTGGCCGGCCCTTCCTCGGCGGATCGCCCCGTCAGGTCGCCGAGGACCTCATGGCCGCCCGTGAGAGCGGTGCGACCCAGGTGTACCTCGCCGGCGGCCAGGGCCTCGGGCTCGACGAGGGCCTCCAGGCCGCCGACGTGGACCGATGGCTGGAGCTGCTCGGTGAGGTGATCGAGGAGGCCGACCGCCTCGGCGTCCGCGCGCCGTGAGCACCGGCGGGCGGCGGGCGGCGGGCGGCGGGCGGCGCGGGACGGGCCGCCGCGGCTCGCACGTCCCCGTCGGACCGGCTGAAAATCACGTGCTCCGGGCCGGTCCGCGTGTCACGCTGCCCGGCGGAGTCATCGTCCCCGACCTGGAGGAGTTCGCTGTGCCCGAGAACGGTGCGCATGCGGTGTCGGCCCTTTTCTCGCAGGGGCGGCTCACGGTCATCCCGCGCCGGGCGGTGCGGCGCGAGCAGTTGCTGCGGCACCTGACCGAGACCCTGTTCCGACCGGGGCGGGACTACCGGGAGCGCGAGGTCAACGAGGCGCTGCGAACGGTGCACGACGACTGTGCGGCCCTGCGCCGCTACCTGGTGGAGGACGGCTGGCTGGAACGGTCGGCGGACGGGTCCGCGTACCGCAGGAAGCGCTGAGCCGCGGCCCGCACGGACTCGGGCGGACTCGGGCGGGGAAGGCCGTCAGCGGGTGGCGCTGTCGCGCGGCCGGCCCGGGCCGTCGGGACCCGCGGGTCCGGGACCGCCCGTCGCGGGCTGCCGCCGCCCCGGTGCGAGCAGCAGGACGCACACGGCGATGACCCAGAGCCCGGCGAGCCCGAGGCCGATGAAGCCGGCGAACGGGATGAACATCAGCACGCCCAGGACGAAGGCCGCCCATCCCAGCCAATGCGGCAGCGGACCCGCGTCGCTCCGGGAGACGGCCGGTCCCGCCCCGAGCAGCATGACGCCGATGCCCGCCAGGATGGGCAGGAACAGGTCGCTGCCGAGGGCGTTGAGGGCCTGGAGCGCGCCGCCGCCGACCAGGGGGCGGTCGCTGGCCTCGACGAGGCTGAGGGTGAGTCCGGCGCTGATCCAGAAGCCGAGGGCGGCCAGGATGCCGCCGGCGAAGGCGACCTGGGGCAGCCAGCCGGTGCGGTCGGACGCGGCCAGGACGTGCCGCAGGTAACCGGCGAAGAACGCCAGGAAGAGTCCGGCGACGAGCAGCAGGTAGAGGCCGACGCCCTGCCTGGTGTCGTGGGTGAGGTAGAACGCCCTGACCGCGACCCCGGAACTGCCGATCCCCGGGGTGTCCCCCTGGAGCGCGTACGAGACGGCGGCGAGGATCACGGCCGCCAGGCCGGTGAGCGGTCCGAGTCGCATCGGGGGTCTCCGATCCGTCCGTTGGCCCCCCAGACCGGTGGATGTCCGTACCGATGCTGTCACGGCTGGTGTCGGGCCGCCCATCGGCGGCGCCCACCCGGGGCGGGTCCGGTACGGCTCAGAGGGCCTCGGCGACGGCGGCCCGCTCGGGCGTGACCGAGGCCTGCGCGGGCAGCGTCACCGGGACGACCGTCTGGGCGCGGCGCTCCCGGCGGAAGACGTACGCGGCGAGGGAGCCGGAGCCGACCAGGGCGACGGCGGAGGTGGCGGTGCCGAGCCAGCCGGCGCCGAGCCACTGACCGCCCGCGTAACCGAGTCCCACGCTGTACGCGGCCCAGGCCAGGCCGGCCAGCGCCGACCAGGGCAGGAACTCGCGGATGCGGCGGTGCGCGGCACCCGCGCTCAGGCTCACGACGGAGCGGCCGGCCGGGGCGAAGCGGGCGAGCACGACGAGCGCGCCGCCGCCGCGGGACAGGACCGCACCGAGGATCTCCTGGGCGGTGGAGAGGCGGCGGGAGTGCGCCACGTGCTGGTCGATCCAGTCGCCGCCACGCCAGGCGAGTCGGTACGCGGCGAGGTCGCCGAGGGTGGAGGCGACGGCCGCGCAGCCCAGGAGGGCGAGCACGTCGAGGAGGTCGTTGCCCCCGGCGGCCGTGCCGGCCGTGGCGGCCGAGATCAGCAGGACGCCGCTCGGCATCACCGGCAGGAATACGTCGAGCACGATGGACGCGGCTACCAGGGCGTAGATCCACGGTGAATCGAACAGGGAACCTGCTCCGATGAACACCGCGTCCTCCTCTCCTGGCGAGTGCGCGGCGCCTCCGGGGTGTGGGGCGGTATCGCGCAGAAGCGGTTCTTCTGCGATCCGCTCTCAGCCGTACAGCGTACGCCAGCCATGCTCCTGTGATCCCCTCGGGGGCGCGTGACGTTTTCCTCATCTTCGATGGTGAGCATCGGGAATAGCACGCGATTAACCGGGAGGGAGGACAGAACGTCCCCGGAACGAGATGTTCCGCCCAGGCCCGGGTTCACATCATGGACATGCCACACATTCGACGTCCCGCCGGTCCGCAGTCGAAGCCGCACGCGAAGTCGCACACGAGTGCGCCCGCGAGCCGGCCGGCCTCCTCCGGCGGCCCGGAAATCCACGCTCACCCGAATGAGTGAGTGCAGGGCACTCCACCCGGTGGGTAGTTTCCGAGGGGAAAGCGGCCGAAGGCAGGGGGACCACCGCACAACAAACCTCGTTTCAGCATGAATTGATTGCTCTAACCGCGCCTTTGTGGGCGTGGGCCATCAGGCCGCAAGGGAAGGACCATTCATGACGGTTGAGCCGGGTGTCGCGTCGGAGGCAGCGACGGGGAACGGCCAGTCTCAGCGGAGTCTGGGCACCGCTGCCGCGCGGAATTTGGCGACGACCACCAAATCCGCGCCGCAGATGCAGGGAATCACGTCACGCTGGCTGCTGCGGGTGCTGCCGTGGGTCGAGGCCGCCGGCGGCGCCTACCGGGTCAACCGGAGGCTCAGCTACTCGGTGGGCGACGGGAGGGTGGACTTCGTCCAGACCGGCTCCGAGGTCCGGGTGATCCCGGCGGAGCTCGGCGAACTGCCGCTGCTGCGCGGCTTCACCGAAGAGGCGGTACTGGCCTCGCTCGCCGGGCAGTTCGAGCAACGTGAGTACGCGGCCGGCGAGACGATCGTGGCCGCCGGGCAACCGGCCGACCACGTCTTCCTCGTCGCCCACGGCAAGATCAACAAGCTGGCCCCGGCCAAGTGGGACGGCGAGGGCGTGATCGGCAGCATCGCCGACGGCGACCACTTCGGCTCCGAGGGCCTGGCGGGCCCCGACAGCACCTGGGAGTACACCGCCAAGGCGGCCACGCCGGTCACCGCGCTCGCGCTGCCGCGCCAGGCCTTCCAGTCCGTCATGCAGCAGGCCGACGGGCTGCGCGAGCACGTCGCGGGCTTCGTCACCGGAACCCAGCAGGCGCAGAACAAGTACGGCGAGAAGGCCATCGAACTGGCCTCGGGCCACGTCGGGGAACCGGACCTGCCCGGCACGTTCGTGGACTACGACCTCTCCCCGCGCGAATACGAGCTGAGCGTCGCCCAGACCGTGCTGAAGGTCCACACCCGCGTCGCCGATTTGTACAACCAGCCCTACAACCAGGTCGAGCAGCAGGTGAAGCTGACCATCGAGGCACTGCGCGAACGGCAGGAGCACGAACTGGTCAACAACCGGGAGTTCGGGCTCCTGCACAACGCCGACTACCGGCAGCGCATCACCACGCACTCCGGTCCGCCCACCCCCGACGACCTCGACGAACTGATCAGCCGGCGCCGCAACGCCCAGTATCTGCTGGCCCATCCGCGGGCCATCGCGGCGATCGGGAGGGAATTCAACAGCCGCGGTCTCGTGCCGCACAGCATCGATTTCCACGGCCAGCACGTGCCTTCGTGGCGTGGAATCCCGATCCTCCCCTGCAACAAGATCCCGATCTCCCGCGAGAACACCACCTCGATCCTGGTGATGCGCACCGGCCAGGACAACCAGGGTGTGATCGGCCTGCACCAGACGGGAATTCCGGACGAGTACGAGCCCGGCCTCTCGGTGCGTTTCATGGGCATCGACGAGAAGGCGATCATCTCCTATCTCGTCAGCACCTACTATTCCGCGGCCGTCCTCGTCCCCGACGCCCTCGGCGTCCTGGAGAACGTGGACATCGCGCGTCCCGGCGCGTGACCCCGGCGAGCACGCGGTCGCCGGGAGCGGCGGCCGCGTGCTCGCGGAACCCCCGGACGTGGCGGGGGTTTTCCCCACCCCGCTTCCGGTGGGCGGCCTGATTCCGGGCACAACGGGCCCTCCGTAGCGTCCTGGGTATGACGAAGAGCACCCGCACGTTGAGGACATTCGCCGCCGCCGCGGGCGTCGTGGCGCTGATCGGTACGGCGTCCGCCTGCGCGAACGCCTCCGACGACAGCGAGCCGGAGCGCAAGGGCTTCGCGCTCGACGGGAGCGAGCTGACCATCGACTCCTCCGACAGCAAGGTCGTGGTGAGGCCGGCCGACGTGAAGGAGGTCCGGGTCACCCGTTGGTTCGACGGCTGGGCCGTGTTCGGCGACACCCCGAAGGCCACCTGGTCCATGAACGGCCACACCCTGACCTTCCGCACCAAGTGCCAGGGCGCGGTGCAGGACTGCTCGGTGCGCCACGAGGTGCTGGTGCCGCGCGGAGTCCGCCTGACGGTGGTCAACGGCGACGGCAGCGTGGAGGCGAGCGGCTTCAGCACCCCGCTGGACCTCACCACCCGCGACGGCTCGGTCGTCGTCCGGGACGTGACCGGACCGCTCCGGCTCTCCAGCGGCGACGGCCGGATCGACGCGGGCGGCATCGACTCCCGCGAGGTCAGCGCCCACACCTCGGACGGCTCGGTGAAGCTGGCCTTCGACAAGGTGCCCGACCTCGTCGAGGCGACGAGCGGCGACGGCCGGGTCAGCGTCGCGCTGCCCCACCAGAGCTACAAGGTCTCCGCGCGCTCGGGCGACGGGCACGTCAGCGTCGACGTGCCGCGCGACGACACCAGCGGCCACGTCGTGACGGTCCGTACGGGCGACGGCTCGGTGAGCGTCACGGAAGCCGGCCGCTGACCGCAACCGCCCGGCCCGTGTATTCGTCCCAGCCAGGTGGGAGACTGGAGCGGACAACCACCGGCGGCGGACCTGCGGGAGAGGGCGACTGTGACGACGGCACGCTCGTGGTGGCGGCGTGGGGACAATCTGCGCGCCGACGCCCAGGCCGCGAAGGACGCCGCCGCCGAGGCGTTCTACGAGCTGGACACGACCCAGCGCGACCTGGTGATCTCCATAGAGACCATCACCGCGGTCGACAGCTCCCCCGCCGCACGGCGCGCGAGCGAGGACTTCCGGGCGCTGGGCGAACGCATCGACCAGGTCAGCGCCGCGTACATCGCGGCGGTCGACGCCTACGACCTGGACCGCGACGAGTTGGAGGCCGCCACGGCGGCCCGTGCCCGCAACGAGCTCACCAAGGCGAAGGACGACCTGGTCCGTGCCAGGAAGGACCTGGACGCCTTCGCCCGGGGGCTCGGCCCGCTGCTGGACAAGGCCGAGACCCAGCTCGCCCGTCTCGCCCCGGCCGTGGAACGGGCCCGGCAGGCGCTGCTCGCCGCGTCCAACGCGCTGGACGCCGTACGGGCCTCGGGCCTGCGCGCGGACGACCTCGCGGCCCGGCTGGCCGCCCTCGGCCCGGAGCTGACCAAGCTCAACCAGGGCGCCGGAACGCACGGCGTCCAGGAGACCATCCGGCGCGGCGACGAGGTGCTGCGCACGGCCGAGGCCATCCGCGCCGAGGCCGAGCGGCTGCCCGAGCGGTCCCGTGAGATCGACAAGCGGATCGTGTCGCTGCGTACCCGGACCCAGGCCCTGGCCACCCGCACGGAGGGCGTCGATCCGGTCCTCAGCGAGCTGCGCCGCCGCTTCAGCATGGCGTGCTGGCAGGACCTGCAGCACGTGCCGGAGCGGTCGACGGAGGCCGTGGGGCGCGCGGAGCAGAAGCTCCAGGAGGCCGCGAAGGCCCGGGACGAACAGCGCTGGCCGGACGCGACGGCCCTGCTCGGCACGGTGCGGGCGCTGCTCGACGACGCCGACGCGGCGGTGTCCGCGGCCGGCGACCGGCTGCGGCGGCTCAACGAGGTCAGCAAGGACCCGCAGGGCGAGATCGAGCGGACCCGGTTCGCCGTCCGGGACGCGCAGCGGCTGGCCATGCAGGGCCGCACGACACCGGAGCAGCGGCACGCGCGCCCCCTCGACGAGGCGGTCGCCCGGCTCGACCGCGCCGTCGAAGGCATCCAGGGCCGGCACCCCGACTGGTGGCACTTCCTCACGGAGACGGCGGCGGTGCGCGAGACGGCCGGCCGGGTCGTCGCCGCGATCCGCGAGGACCGCGCCACGGGGCGGGCCTAGCCGCCCTCGGCCACCCCGCCGCCGCGCCACTCACGACGCGCCGCCCGTCCCAGCGCCAGTTCCCCGGGTGGAAGTCGCAATGCACCACGGTGTGCGGCAGCCCGCAGGCGTCCGGGTCCGCGACGAGCGCGGGCGGGCGGGCGGCAGGCCTGCGGGCCTGGGTCCGCTCCGGCGGGGTGAGTTCCCGCCCGGCGGCAGCGTCCCGCGAACGGTTCCGGTGCCGCGGCCCGTCAGCCGCAGCAGCCGCCGCCGCAGCAGCCCCCGCCGCCCGCGGCCGGGCGGGGCGCCGCCGCCCCTGAGGCGGCGGCGGTGCCGCCGACCGCGACCGTCGACAGGAGCTTGACGGTGTCGTCGTGCCCGGCGGGGCACTCCGCCGGTGCGGAGGACTCGGCCATCGGGCGGCTCAGCTCGAACGTGGTGCCGCAGGAGCGGCAGCGGTACTCGTAACGGGGCATGGGCACAGATTAACCACGGCTCACAGCCTGCGCGCCAGGGTCAGCCCGTCCGCCACGGTCAGCAGCAGCGCCTCGACGCGCTCGTCGGACGCGACACGGTCGTTGAACGCCCGGATCCCCGCCGTGTCACCCGTGGCGTGCGGGTCCACAACCCGCCCGTGGTAGAGCGTGTTGTCGGCGGCGATGATCCCGCCGGGCCGCATCCGCGGCACCAGCTCCTCCCAGTAGGCGACGTAGCTGCCCTTGTCCGCGTCGAGGTAGACGAGGTCGATCCACGGTTCGCGCGGCAGCGCCCGCAGCGTGTCCAGCGCGGGCGCGATCCGCAGGTCCACACGGTCGGCGACACCGGCCTTGGCCCAGGCCTGCCGGGCGACCGCGGTCCACTCCTCGGAGACGTCGCAGGCGATGAGCCGCCCGTCCGCGGGCAGCGCCTGCGCCATGGACAGCGCGGAGAATCCGGTGAAGGTGCCGACCTCGACGACCTGCCGGGCCCCGATCAGCCGGACCAGGAAGGCCAGCAGCGGGCCCTGCTCGCGCGCCGACTGCATGGCCGCCGCGGCACCGAAGCGGGCGCGGGTGACCTCGACCAGCTCCTCCTGCACCGGGTCCAGCGGCGGGTTGTGGTCGAGGACATACGCGTACAGTTCGGGCGTGAGCTGCGGGTTCTTGGTCTCGTGCACGGCTGCTCCTTAAGGTGGCGGCATGTACGTGGATGACGTCCTCGCCCTGGTGCCCAGCATGCCAGGCAGGCGGGTGCTGCTGGGGCTCGCGGGCGCGCCCGCGGCGGGCAAGTCGACCCTGGCCCGGGCGATGGTGGAGGCGGTCGACGCGCGCCTCGGCGCGGGCACGGCGGCGTACGTGCCGATGGACGGCTTCCACCTCTCCAACGCCCAGTTGGACCGGCTCGGGCTGCGCGGCCGCAAGGGCGCGCCGGAGACCTTCGACGTGGACGGATACGTCCATCTGCTGCGGCGGCTGCGCTCCCGGCAGGCCGGCACCGTCTACGCGCCGGACTTCGACCGGGTCCTGGACGAGCCGGTCGCGGCCGGGATCGCCGTGCCGCCGCAGGCCCGGCTGGTGGTGACGGAGGGGAACTACCTGGCCGACGACGCCGCCGGCTGGCACGAGGTCAGGGACCTGCTGGACGAGCTGTGGTTCGTCGAGACCGATCCCGCGGTCCGCGAGGAGCGGCTGCTGGCGCGGCATGTGACGGGCGGTCGCACGGAGGCGGAGGCCCGGGCCTTCATCGAGGCCAGCGAACGGCCGAACGCGCTGCGCGTCGAGGCGACGCGCAGCGCGTGCACGCGGGTGGTGCGGCCGGACGGGGTCAGCGGCGCGCCACGCTGAGCATCCGGCGCAGGATCTCCTCCCCCGCCGCGACGCCCGGCAGGGCCAGCGCGTCGACGTGCGGCGCGCCCCAGCCGGTGTCGGCGAGTTCGCCGTGGCCGGGACGCCAGGCGGTGTGGGCGGCGAGCAGCAGTTCGGCGTCCAGGAGGGAGTCGCCCGCGGCGAGCACGTGGTCGGCGCCGGTGCGGCGGACGACCTCGGCCAGGGCCGCGGACTTGGTGAGCGGCTTGGGCACGGCGTAGACCTTGCGGCCCTGCAGGGAGACCGTCCAGCCGCGCTCCTCCGCCCATTCGGCGAGGTCCTTCACCCACAGTTCGGGCAGCAGCGAGCGCTCCACGACCAGGTAGACGAACAGGTCCTCGGCGACACGCTCCTTGCGCAGCCAGGACTCGTCCGCGGTGCGCGCCATGTACGCGCGGACCTCGTCCAGCGGCGCGCAGCCCTCGGCGAGGCGGCGGCGCATCTCGGCGTTCCACTCGTGGTCGGTGTGGCCCTTGACCAGGATGTGCCCGCCGTTGGCGCAGATCGCGTACCGCGGGACCGGGCCCGGCAGGTTGATGCGCCGGTACTGCTTGCGGGTGCGGGTCGTGGCGGGGACGAACTCCGCGGCGGCCGCGAGCCGCTGGATCAGCGCGGCGGCGGTCTCGGTCATGAAGGACAGCGGCCGGCCCTCGTGCACCTCGACGCACAGCAGCCGCGGCGCCTCCTCGTCCGCCATGGACAGGGCCAGGGCCGAGGGCGAGTAGATGAGGGTGCGGTCCAGGTCGCTGGCGACGAGGGACTTCACGATCTCCGGGCGCTGCTTCACTTGGCCTCCACCGCCTTGCCGTCCGTGCCGGTCGCGCCCCGGGTGAAGCGCGGGTGGATCAGCCCGACGCACGAGTACGGCAGGTCGTCCACCTCCTCCACCGGGACGCCGCGCTGCTCGGCGAGCAGCCGGATGTGCGCCAGGTCGGCTCCCGCGCCGCGCCGGGCGAGCACCCGCCACGGCACGCGGCGCAGCATCACCCGGGTGGTCTCGCCGACGCCGGGCTTGACCAGGTTGACGTCCCCGATCCCGTACTCCTCGCTGATCCGCTCGACCGCGGCCCAGCCCTCCCAGGTGGGCGTGCGGTCGCCGGCCTGGAGCTCCTTGACGTCGCGGGCGACCTCGTCGGCCACGGCGCCGAAGCGGGCCGAGACCTCGTCGAGGAAGAGGCCGGAGACGTCCGAGCCGGCCAGCTCGCGGTAGAACTTGGCGCCGTGGAACTCGTCGGGGCCGATGAGGTCGGCGCGCAGCACGGTGCGCGAGACCAGCCCGGAGACGGTCGAGTTCAGGCACGCGGACGGGATGAGGAAGTCGTCGCGGGTGCCGAAGGTGCGAACGCACGACCCGGGGTCGGCCAGCACCGCGATCTCCGGATCGAAGCCCCCGAACGGGGCCACCGCGTCGGCCAGTTCACGGGTGATGGCGCCCTTGCCCGTCCAGCCGTCCACGAACACCACCCGTGCGGGGTCGTGGTGTTCGGCCAGCCAGCGCAGGGCGGTGGTGTCGATGCCCCGGCCGCGGACGATGGACACCGCGTAGTGCGGCAGGTCCAGGCCGTGCGCGTGCCGCGCCCAGCGGCGCATCAGCACACCGACCGGGGTGCCCGCGCGGGCCAGCGACACCAGGACGGCCTGCGGGCCGCGTTCGGCGAGCACCAGTTCGGTCACGGCGCCGACGGCGCGGGCGATCCGGCCGGCGGAGTCCGCCAGCGCGTTCCGGAACAGCTCCTGGTACTCCGCGCTGGGCTGGTACTCCACCGGCAGCGACTCGGCGTAGTGCGCCCCGCCGCTCTGGATGGCCTCCTCGCGCTCCTCGGTGGGCGCCTCCAGTTCGGCGTCGGAGAGGTCCTTCAGCAGCCAGCCGACCTCGTCGGGCGCGTACGAGGAGAACGCGGGCCCGCGCAGCGGCTCCGGGAGCGTCGGGGCGGGCGGACGGGGTTCGTACGAGGGCACCACGGCCAGCAGGAGCCTTTCGGTGTGGCCGGCGAGCTGCGCGAGCAGTCCTCCGGGAGCGTGCAGGGCGGGCGTGTCGCCCGCGCTGTCCACGACGGCGACGACGGCGTCGAAGCCGGCGCCCGCCACGTTGTACGCATGGCGCTCGCCGGGCCCGTCGGCCGGGTCGTCGTGGTCGGGGAAGGTGATCCGGGTACGTATCGCGTACCCCGGGTCGTCCACGGCCAGGACCGGCGAACGGGTCGTCGTGGAGAAGCGCACCTCCACCGCGGGCAGGGCCTCCTGGAGGGCCTGGGCCAGCCGCAGCGGGGCGTACATCAGCTCCTCGTTGCCGAGGACGAGGACGCGGGGTGCCGGTCCCTCACCGACGGCGCTCAGGCCCCCTGTCAGGCCCCCTGTCAGGCCCTCCGCCAGGCGTGCCGCCATCGCGGGCAGCGCCGCCTCCAGCCGCGCGCGGTGCGCGGGCGTGAAGCCGTGCCGGCCGCCGTCGGGCAGCCCGGCGGGCCAGTCCAGGTGCACCCGGTGCGGCGCCACGGCCGGGGCCAGGCGCGCGGGTGCGGCGGCGCCGTGCGCGGCCACCAGCGCCTGGCCCCGCTCCAGCACCCCGTCCGGCAGGCCGACCGTGCCCGAGGCCAGGGCGAGGACGTCGACGCCCGCGCCGAGATCCGCCGCGAAGCGGGCGAGCAGCGCGCGGTCGGCGTCCGAGCGCATGTCGACCAGGGCGACCACGACGTACCGGCGCCGGGGGTGGCGGGCGTGCAGCGCCCGCACCGTGTTGAGCACCGTCCGGCCGGTCGAGAACTCGTCGTCGACCAGCACCAGCGGCCCGTCCCCGGCCAGCAGGCCGGCGTCCTCGGGCAGCAGCAGGTGCGAGGTCGCGTGGCTGTGCTCCTCCTCGAAGCCGCCGACCGCCTCGACCCCGGGCACGGGGCGCCGCGTGGAGTGCAGGTACGGGGCGACGCCGAGGCCGTCGGCCACGGCGTGCCCGAGGCCGGTCGCGGTCTCGGCGTAGCCGAGCACCACGGCCCGGGCCGCCTCCTCCTCGCCGAGCAGCTCCCGTACGCGCACGCCGAGCCCGTACCCGGCGTCGTAGACGACCCGCGGGCGCTGCGGCACGTGCTTGCCCAGCACATTGGAGACCAGCAGGTGCGCCCGCTTGGGGTTGCGGCGCAGGGCGAGGCCGAGCAGTCCGCCCAGGCCCTCTCCCCGCAGGGTGACACCGAGGCGGTCGGCGACCCACTGCCCGGACCAGACGTGCTCCACTGCCATGCGTTCGGCACTCTCCCTCTCGTAGCCGGTCACGACGGCACGCACGCGGAGAGCAGCTCGACGAAGCCGATCTCCTCCCGCGCCACGCCGAAGACCTCGGCGCGCCGCACGGTGCGTTCGGCCCAGGCGCGGTGCGGCTTCACCTCGTTCATCTTGTTCGTGTAGGCCGAGCGCAGCACGCCCCCGCCGCTGCGGTCCTCGTGGAGTATGTCGGCCGCGTCGCTCCACTCCTCGTGGGAGACGACGCTGAGCGCGTGCACGGGCTGGACGTGCGAGGGGTGGATGCAGGTCTTTCCCTGCAGGCCGTTCGTCCGGTCCAGTTCGATCTCGCGCAGCAGCCCGTCCATGTCCCGCTGGATCAGGGCCTCGCGCAGGTCGACGGCCGCGGGGACGAAGGGGCTCTGCCGCAGCAGCGGCTTGAACATGCGCTCGGAGTGCTTGAAGTACTCCCAGACCGGTCCGGTGATGGTGAAGCCGGTGCCGTCGGCGCGCCCGAGGACGTTGACCACGTCGGCGATGATCGAGGCGACGATGCGGACGTCGTAGGCGGTCATGTCGGGCGAGCGGCGCAGCCCGTAGGCGGAGCAGAAGTCGGTGACGCCGAGCCGCAGCGCGAGGACGCGGTCGCGGTACTTGTCGACGGTGCGGGAGATGCCGTACAGCGTCTCGGTGCGGGTCTCGAGGTGGAGCAGCTGCGGGGACTCCAGGACCGGCATGGCGAACAGCCGCCGTCCGCAGTCCGCCTCGGCGGCGGCGAGGGCCTCCAGGAAGGGGACCCCGGACTCCTCGGTGAACTTGGGGAGCACGAACCCGGAGAGCAGGGACACGTCGTCGCCGAGCCGGCGCACGAGGTCGGTGATCTGGCCCGGGGTGCGGACGCGGATGAAGAGCAGCGGGGGGTCGCCGTCGGGGATCCGGTGGGACAGTTCCCCGAACTGGCGGACGAGGTTCTCCTCCGCGGTCTCGACCTCGCGGTCGTCGATGGAGTCCTCCAGGCACAGCACCATCGAGACGACCCCGCGCGCGGCCTGCTTGAGCACGTCGTCGGCGAGCCGCAGCCGCGTGGCGGGGCAGTAGAGGGTGGCGCCGAGGGCGACGGCCAGCGTGCCGGCCGGCGAGGCCGCGGTGAACTCCGCGGGCTCCCGGTGGAAGAGCTCGTCCCGTACGTCCGGTGCGAGGTGCCCGAAGTGGCGCATGCGTTCCCCCGTGGCAGGTGGTGGTTGGAGAGGTGGGAAGCGTCCCCCGACGCCGTGTGGCCGATTATCGTACGCGCGACCCCCCTGCGGACGTTCCCGGCGTACGTGAAAATCAGGTAACCCCCTCGGGTCCGGTACATGTCGGCCTGTCCGCATCCCTCCCCTGCGGCACACCCGTCACACGCCCCGCGTTGTGGACGCGGCCCCCGGGAGGGCAGGATTACGCGCATGACGCAGGCGATGGTGAAGGGCTCCAACATCCCGGTGACGGCCTCGGCGGTGCGGGCGGTGCTCCGCTGGAGCCCGGGGGCGGGTGTGCCGGACGTGGACGCCTCGGCGCTGCTGCTGGGCGCGGACGGCCGGGTGCGCTCGGACGAGGACTTCATCTTCTACAACCAGCCCCGGCACCCCGGGGGCGCCGCCCGGCACCTGCCCAAACGCAGCGAGCCGGCCGGGCTGACGGACGCGGTCGAGGTGGACCTGACCGCGCTCGAGGCGGGCGTGGAGCGCGTGGTCGTCGCGGCCTCCTCGGACGGCGGCCCCTTCGCCCTGGTCTCCGACCTGACGGTGCTGCTCTACGACACGGCCTCGGGCGCCGACGCCGAGCCGCTGGCGCTCTTCGACGTCGTCCCCGACACGGGCGACGAGTCGGCGCTGATCTGCGGCGAGCTGTACCGCAGGGCGGGCGGCTGGAAGTTCCGTGCGCTGGGGCAGGGCTACACCTCGGGGCTGGAGGCCCTGGCCACCGAGTTCGGCATCACCGTGGAGGAGGGCGACCTCGACGAGGCGCCGCCGCCGCGGCCGGAGGGCGAGGCCGCGGTGCCGCAGCCCGTGCCGCCGACCGTCGCGGTGACCGGCGAGCCGGACGCGTACACCCTGCAGGCCCCGGCGCCTGTGCCCCCGCAGCCCGCCGCGCCGCCCGCCTACGGCTACCCGCAGGAACCGCAGCCGACGGTGGCCGCCCCGGCGTACGGCTACCCGCAGGAACCGCAGCCCACCGTGGCAGCCCCGGCCCACGGCTACGGCTACCCGCCGCAGCAGCCCGTCCCGGCCCCCGCCCCGGCCCCGGCCCCGGCCCCGGCGTACGGCTACCCGCAGCCGGTGCAGGGGTTCCGGCTGCCGCCGATGGGCCCGCAGTTCCAGGAACGCCGCTGAACGTTCCCGGCACGGGGCCGCGCGGTCAGACCTTGGTCTTGTAGCCGCGGCCCCACTGCAGGCCCCAGCCGTAGAGCCGGTCGAGCTCGGCCTGGAAGCCGTAGACGTACTTGACCTCGCGGCGCACGGTGAGGTCGCCCTTCTTGTTCTCGATGAGCACCACGGCGCACGAGCGGGCCTGCGGTTCGCGCTCGTCCAGCGGGATCTCGATCCGCGGGCCCGAAGTAGGGAAGATCTCCACCTTGGCGTGGGTGCGGTCGAAGGCCGGCGTGCCGTCGTAGATGTAGACGAAGACGAGCATGCGCTTGAACTCTTCGTGCTTGTCGAGGTTGATGTAGAGCGTCTCGCCGGACGAGCCGCCGAAGCGGTCGTCACCGGTCATCTGGATGTACGGCGGTGCGTCGAGGTCGCCGAGGAAGCTGCCGAGCGGCTGCACGACGCCCTTGGTGCCGTCGGCCAGCTCGTACATGCACGCCAGGTCGAGGTCGACGTTGACCATGGCGGGGCCGGCGGCCTGTACGGGCTCCGGTTTGAACAGGTGCATCTGGCGGCTCAGCCAGGAGCCGCTGCGCTGGTTCCAGCCGCCGGTGTCGGAGGTGCGCATCTGCCAGGACAGGTTGATGCGCAGATTGCCGACGGCCGCGCCCTGCTTGGACAGGGACACGACCTGGTGCCGCCGGGTGAGTTCGATGGTGTGCGCGTTCGCCATGTCGAACTGCGTGTTGATGCCGCCGCTCGGCCGCAGGAAGTTCCACATGTCCGTCCCTCCCCAGGACGCAGGCCGCCCCCCGCCGGGCGGCGAGGGGCGGCGTGAGCCGTCTGCCGTGACGAGACGGGGGTCAGACCCCGCTCGTCACCTCCGCTTTGTCGTCCCGCTGCTCGGAGCTTTCCCCGAGACGGCGGTTCCGCACCACCGACGACCAGTAGGAGGCGCCGATCAGGACGACGCCGATGAGGCCGGTGATGACCTCGTTGATCTCGAACCGGATGGTGACCAGGAGGATGACCGCCAGCGCGCCGATCGCGTAGTGCGCGCCGTGCTCCAGGTAGACGTAGTCGTCCAGGGTGCCCTTGCGGACCAGGTAGACGGTGAGCGACCGGATGTACATCGCACCGATGCCGAGGCCGAGGGCGATGATGAAGATGTCGTTGGAGATCGCGAACGCGCCGATGACGCCGTCGAAGGAGAACGACGCGTCGATGACCTCGAGGTAGAGGAAGAGGAAGAACGCCGCCTTGCCCGCCAGGCCCACGGCCGAGGCGCCGCTGCCGGCCGGCTTGCCGCCCGAGCTCATCTCCTCGAGCTCCTCGTCGGCCTCCTCGGCCTCGTCCTCCAGCTTGTCCTCGAAGTAGCCCGAGATGCCGCCGACGACGAGGTAGGTGATGAGGCCGCCGATGCCGGAGAGCAGCACCGTGGAGGACTTGTCGCCCCCGCCGTGCGGGACGGCGGTGGCGAGGGTGGTGGCGGTGATCAGCAGTGCGACCAGCGCGACGACGACGGAGAGCGTGTCGAGCTTGCCGAGCTTGGAGAGGGGCTTCTCCAGCCAGGCGAGCCACTTGTGCTCACGCTCCTCGAAGATGAAGTCGAGGAAGATCATCAACAGGAACATCCCGCCGAACGCGGCGATCGCCGGGTGCGCGGAGGTGACGAGGTGCTCGTACTGTTCCTTGTTGTTGATCGCCAGGTCGATGGCCTCGATGGGGCCCAGCTTCGCCGTGATCGACACGATGATGATCGGGAAGACGAGGCGCATGCCGAAGACGGCGATCAAAATGCCGATGGTGAGGAAGATCTTCTGCCAGAAGGCGTTCATCTTCCGCAGGATGCCGGCGTTGATCACCGCGTTGTCGAAGGAGAGCGAGATCTCCAGCACCGACAGGATGGCGACGAGGGCAAGCCCCTCCGCACCCCACAGATAACCGGCGAGGGCGAGGCCGGCGGCGGTGACACCGAACGACCAGCCGAAAGTTCGGAGGAGCACTGGATATCCAATCCCTTTACGAAACGTTGACCCCAAAGTCTAGGGCGATGCCCCGGAGCCCTGATGCATACCCCTGGCCAACGGCTCGGAACTTCCATTCGCCGCCGTATCGGTACAGCTCGCCGAAGATCATCGCCGTTTCGCTCGAGGCGTCCTCGGAGAGGTCGTAACGGGCCAGTTCGCTCTGGTCGGTCTGGTTGACCACCCGGATGAAGGCATTGCTGACCTGACCGAAGGTCTGGCCGCGGGCGTCGGCTTCGTAGATGGAGACCGGGAAGACGATCTTGTCGACCCGCTCGGGTACGGCGGACAGGTCCACCAGCAGGACCTCGTCGTCGCCGTCGCCGTCGCCGGTCAGGTTGTCGCCGGTGTGCTCGACCGAGCCCTCCGGGCTCTTGAGGTTGTTGTAGAAGACGAAGTACTCGTCGCCGAGCACCCGGCCCGAGGCGCACAGCAGGGCGCTGGCGTCCAGGTCGAAGGGCGCCCCGGTGGTGGAGCGCGCGTCCCACCCGAGCCCGATCAGCACGCTGGTCAGGTTGGGTGCGGCCTTGGTGAGGGAGACGTTGCCTCCCTTGGCGAGCGTCACGCCCATGCTGTTCTCCTCCCCCGCGGGGCTCGCGGCCCGCCGGACGCGGACCGCGCGACCCCGGCGAATCAGACGTTGACGCCGAAGTCCTGCGCGATGCCGCGCAGGCCGGACGCGTAACCCTGGCCGATGGCCCGGAACTTCCATTCCGCACCGTGCCGGTAGAGCTCTCCGAAGACCATCGCCGTCTCGGTCGAGGCGTCCTCGGTGAGGTCGTAGCGGGCCAGTTCCCTGTCGTCGGCCTGGTTGACGACGCGGATGAACGCGTTGCGCACCTGGCCGAACGACTGCTGACGGGTCTCGGCGTCGTAGATCGACACCGGGAAGACGATCTTGGCGACCTCGCCCGGCACACCGGCCAGATTCACCTTGATCTGCTCGTCGTCCCCCTCGCCCTCACCGGTGATGTTGTCACCGGTGTGCTCCACGGAGCCGTCGGGGCTCCTGAGGTTGTTGAAGAAGACGAAGTGCTGGTCGGAGAGGACCTTGCCCTCGGTGCCCGTGAGCAGGGCACTGGCGTCGAGGTCGAAGTCCGAGCCCGTGGTGGTGCGGGCGTCCCATCCGAGGCCGACGATGACGGCCGTGAGGTTGGGGGCCTCCTTCGTCAGCGATACATTGCCACCCTTGCTGAGGCTGACTCCCACGAGTCCTCCCATGTCATCGCGTGCTGCTCGTATCAGGATCAACGCCCTGAGGTTAGTACCCGGTTCCCCAGGACTACAGGGCTTCGAGCGCCTTGACATAGTCGTTCAGGTCACGGGCGTCCGGCAGGCCGTTGACGACGGTCCAGCGGACCACGCCCTCCTTGTCGATGACGAAGGTGCCGCGCACCGCGCAGCCCTTGTCCTCGGCGAAGACGCCGTAGGCCCGGGAGACCTCGCCGTGCGGCCAGAAGTCGGACAGCAGCGGGTACTCCAGGCCCTCCTGGTCGGAGAAGACGCGCTGGGTGTGCATCGAGTCGTTGGAGACCGCGAGCAGCTGGACCTCGTCGTTCTGGAAGGCCGGCAGTTCGTCGCGGAGCGCGCACAGTTCGCCCGTGCAGACCCCGGTGAAGGCGAAGGGGAAGAAGAGCAGCACGACGTTCTTGGCGCCCCTGAAGTCGGACAGCCGCACGGTCCGGCCGTGCTGGTCCCGCAGCGCGAAGTCGGGAGCCTGGTCGCCTACGGCGAGCACCATGGTGGACACACCTCTCCGGTGGACGGTGAACGGGACCCGCGGCGGGCCCCGCCGTCAGTCTCGCACCGCCACGGGCACCCCATGCGAGGCGCCCCCGCGACGCTCGGTCACGGGGGCGCGGTGCCGGTCGCCAGGGTTCAGCGCTTGCCGGCCTTCGCCGTCTTGGGAGTCACCAGACGACTGGCGGTCCAGTCCTTGGAGACGTTGACACTGCTGGTCTGAGCCAGGCCGGCGGTCTGCGCGGCCTCTCCGATGTCACTCGGCTCGACGTGCCCGTCACGGCCGGTCTTCGGGGTCATGAGCCAGATCTGGGCGCCCTCGTCGATGGCGGACGTGGCGTCGACCAGGGCGTCGGTCAGATCGCCGTCATCATCACGGAACCAGAGGATGACGCCGTCGGCGACGTCGTCGTACTCCTCGTCCGCGAGTTCTTCGCCCGTGATCCCCTCAATACCCTCACGGAGCTCGTGATCGACGTCGTCGTCGTAGCCGAGCTCCTGGACCACCTGTCCGGGCTCAAAACCAAGCCGGCTTGCCGGGTTGGTCTGCTCCTCCGCGTGGCCCGCGGTCGCGCTCACGCTCTGCCTCCTGTCATGGGGGTTGTCTTCCCGCTCCTGTGCGGGGTTATGGGCGGTAGTCCACACGGGCGCGGCGGTTCGCGCAAGTACCCAGCCGCCCATCCCGCCCAAACGTTGACGTGTCACCGCAACCCGAACCGTGAGGGGTGACGTGGCTCACTCCACTATGCCAGGATTTCTCCCGAATCGGGGTTGCGGTCGGTCGTACGTCCGAGTGGGCGTAGAGTTGCGGTTTGGTCGAACGGCCACCGGACAGCCATGCGTGAGCCTCAAGAGGGTCTGTAAGAGGGGTCTGTCTCACTTAGTGATGGTTACCACTCAGTAGAGATGACGTATCCCGAACGCGCGGTACACGATGGAGGCGGCGCGACCCAGCAGAGCAAGACCCTAGAAGCGAAGGAATAGCGTGGCTTCCGGATCAGATCGCAACCCGATCATCATTGGCGGCCTTCCCAGCCAGGTCCCGGATTTCGATCCCGAGGAGACGGCGGAATGGCTCGACTCGCTTGACGCCGCCGTCGACGAGCGCGGACGCGAGCGCGCCCGCTA
Organism: Streptomyces sp. PA03-3a; assembly: GCF_033792735.1. Taxonomy (NCBI): domain Bacteria; kingdom Bacillati; phylum Actinomycetota; class Actinomycetes; order Kitasatosporales; family Streptomycetaceae; genus Streptomyces; species Streptomyces sp. PA03-3a. The sequence continues at coordinate 208,465 of NZ_JARAVM010000005.1, read as the reverse complement.
CCTCATGCTCCGCCTGATCGAGCGAGCCCGCGAGCGGCGGGTTGCCGTGCCCGAGATGCGCAGCACGGATTACGTCAACACCATCGCCACCAAGGACGAGCCGTTCTTCCCCGGCAACGAGGACATCGAGCGGCGCATCCTCAACGCGACCCGCTGGAACGCGGCGGTCATGGTGTCCCGGGCGCAGCGGCCCGGTATCGGCGTCGGCGGGCACATCGCCACCTTCGCTTCCTCTGCCTCCCTGTACGACGTGGGCTTCAACCACTTCTTCCGGGGCAAGGACGACGGCAAGGGAGGGGACCAGATCTTCTTCCAGGGCCACGCCTCCCCCGGTGTGTACGCCCGCGCCTTCCTGCTGGACCGGCTCTCCGAGACCCAGCTCGACGCGTTCCGCCAGGAGAAGTCCAAGGCGCCGTACGGCCTGTCGAGCTACCCGCACCCGCGGCTCATGCCGGACTTCTGGGAGTTCCCGACCGTCTCCATGGGCCTCGGCCCGCTGGGCGCGATCTACCAGGCCCGGATGAACCGCTACCTGCAGGCGCGCGGCATCGCCGACACCGAGCAGTCGCACGTGTGGGCGTTCCTCGGCGACGGCGAGATGGACGAGCCCGAGTCGCTCGGCCAGCTCTCCCTGGCCGCCCGCGAGGGCCTGGACAACCTCACCTTCGTCGTCAACTGCAACCTGCAGCGGCTCGACGGCCCGGTGCGCGGCAACGGCAAGATCATCCAGGAGCTGGAGTCGCAGTTCCGTGGCGCCGGCTGGAACGTCATCAAGCTGATCTGGGACCGGACCTGGGACCCGCTGCTCGCGCAGGACCGCGACGGCGTGCTGGTGAACAAGCTCAACACCACGCCCGACGGCCAGTTCCAGACCTACGCCACCGAGACCGGCGAGTACATCCGCGACCACTTCTTCGGTGACGACCACCGGCTGCGGAAGATGGTCGAGGGCCTCACCGACGACCAGATCCTGCACCTGGGCCGCGGCGGCCACGACCACCGCAAGATCTACGCGGCGTACAAGGCGGCCCGTGAGCACAAGGGCCAGCCGACCGTGATCCTGGCCCAGACGGTCAAGGGCTGGACGCTCGGCCCGAACTTCGAGGGCCGCAACGCGACCCACCAGATGAAGAAGCTGACGGTCGACGACCTCAAGCGCTTCCGCGACCGGCTGCACCTGCCGATCTCCGACAAGGAGCTGGAGTCCGGCGCCCCGCCGTACTACCACCCGGGCCGGAACTCGGAGGAGATCCAGTACATGCACGACCGGCGCAAGGGCCTGGGCGGCTACGTCCCGACCCGCGTCGTGCGCGCGAAGCCGCTGGCGCTGCCGGACGACAAGGCCTACGCGGGCACCCGCAAGGGCTCCGGCAACCAGACGATCGCCACCACGATGGCCTTCGTCCGGCTGCTCAAGGACCTCATGCGGGACAAGGAGATCGGCAAGCGCTTCGTGCCGATCGCCCCCGACGAGTACCGCACCTTCGGCATGGACTCGCTCTTCCCGTCGGCCAAGATCTACAACCCGCTGGGCCAGACGTACGAGTCCGTCGACCGCGAGCTGCTGCTGGCGTACAAGGAGTCCCCGACCGGCCAGATGCTGCACGACGGCATCTCCGAGGCGGGCTGCACCGCGTCGCTGATCGCCGCCGGGTCGTCCTACGCGACCCACGGCGAGCCGCTGATCCCGGTCTACGTCTTCTACTCGATGTTCGGCTTCCAGCGGACCGGCGACCAGTTCTGGCAGATGGCCGACCAGCTGGCGCGCGGCTTCGTGCTGGGCGCCACGGCGGGCCGCACCACCCTCACCGGTGAGGGCCTGCAGCACGCCGACGGCCACTCGCACCTGCTGGCCTCGACCAACCCGGCCGTCGTCTCGTACGACCCCGCGTTCGGCTTCGAGATCGCGCACATCGTCAAGGACGGTCTGCGCCGCATGTACGGCGGGACCCCCGAGGCGAACGAGGACGTCTTCTACTACCTCACCGTCTACAACGAGCCGATCGTCCAGCCGGCCGAGCCGCAGAACGTGGACGTCGAGGGCATCCTCAGGGGCCTGTACCGGTACCGGACGGCCGAGGCGGGCGCCATCCCGGCGCAGATCCTGGCGTCCGGCGTGGCCGTGCCGTGGGCACTGGAGGCCCAGCGGATCCTCGCCGAGGAGTGGAACGTCCGGGCCGACGTGTGGTCCGCGACCTCCTGGAACGAGCTGCGGCGCGACGCCGTGGAGGTCGAGGAGCACAACCTGCTCCACCCGGAGGAGGAGCAGCGCGTCCCGTACGTGACGCAGAAGCTCAGCGGCTCCGAGGGCCCGTTCGTGGCCGTCTCGGACTGGATGCGGGCCGTCCCGGACCAGATCTCCCGCTGGGTGCCGGGCACCTGGCAGTCGCTCGGTGCCGACGGCTTCGGCTTCGCCGACACCCGTGGCGCGGCGCGCCGGTTCTTCCACATCGACGCCCAGTCGGTGGTCCTCGGCGTGCTCACCGAGCTCGCCAAGGAGGGGAAGATCGACCGCTCCGTGCTGAAGCAGGCGATCGACCGCTACCAGCTGCTCGACGTCGCCGCCGCCGACCCCGGCGCCGCGGGCGGCGACGCGTAACACCGTTTGCCCGACCGGGCCCCCGTCGCGCTTCCGCGCGGCGGGGGCCCCTGCCTTTCCCGGCTCCCCGCGGGCTCGTGTCACTGGTCGACGATCTGGAAGGCGCGGACGGTGTGCCGGGACTCCGGCACCCAGGTACCGGAGGGGAACGTCACGAAGTCGCCCTCGGTGGAGCACTCGGCGCTCTGGTAGGTCGTCACGAGCTTGCGGGTCCGGTTGACGAACGACTTCGCGGACGTCCCCGGCGGCAGCGGCACGCAGGAGTTGACGTCGGTGTCGGCGAGCTCGTGCACCAGGCGTGCCCCGCGGTAGCCCGGCCTGTCCCACAGGCACAGCTCCCCGGGGTCGCAGCGCCCCGCGGGGCCGGCCGCCGCGGGGGCGGCCGCTACGGGCGGCGCCGGGGCGGCCAGGGCCGCGGCTGCCGCGGCCAGGGCAAGGGTCAGGACGGCACTGCGCATGTGGATCACTCCCCCGTGGTGGTCGGAGCTCCACGGTGGACGGCGAGGCCCGGGGCCGCCAAGGGCCCCGGGCCTCGTTCACCCGGATAGGGAATCGTCCGGTGTCAGATGTGCACCCCGCCGCCGGCGGCGTCCGCGTTGACGCCGCGCTTGGTCAGGAACGCGATGCCCGCGGCGAAGGCGGCCACCACGCCGGCGACGGTGAAGGCCAGACCCATCCCCGAGAGGAAGGTCTCGTTGGTGACCTTCGTGATCAGGGCGACCACCTCGGCCGGGGTGTCCTTGGCGACGGGCGGCACACCGACCACGACCGCGTCGGCGGCCTGCGCGGCCTGCTCGCCCTTCAGCGGGGGCAGGCCGGCGCCGGCCCACTTCTCGGGCAGCACGCTGTCGACCCGCGAGGCCATGATCGTGCCCAGTACGGCGGTACCGAGGCTGCCGCCGACCTGCATCGCGGAGCCCTGGAGGCCGCCGGCCACGCCGGACAGCTCCAGCGGGGCGTTGCCGACGATGACGTCGGTGGCGCCGACCATCACGGGGGCCAGGCCGAGGCCCAGCAGGGCGAACCAGAGGGACATGACGCCGGTGCCGGAGTCCGCCTCCAGCCCGGTCATGCCGAACATGGCGACCGCCGTGCACACCATGCCGCCGACCAGCGGAACCCGGGGGCCGAACTTGGTGATGAGCGCGCCGGCGACGGGCGAGCTGACGATCATCATCGCGGTGAGCGGCAGCAGGTGGACGCCGCACTCCACCGCCGACATGCCGTGGACGTTCTGCAGGTAGAAGGTGACGAAGAACAGACCGCCCAGGAAGGCGAAGGCCATGAGCACCATCAGCGCCGTGCCCGCGGACAGCGGCACCGAGCGGAACATCCGCAGCGGGATCAGCGGCTCGGAGGCCCTGGTCTCCCAGAGGGCGAACAGGACGAACAGCAGCACCGAGCCGGCCAGGAAGCCCAGGGTCAGCGGGTCGCCCCAGCCCCACTCCGGAGCCTTGATCAGGCCCCACACCAGGCCGAACATCGCGCCGGAGAGCAGCAGGATGCCGGGGACGTCGAAGGACCGCGGCGCGTTCTCGGCGCGCACGTCCTTGAGGATGACCAGGCCCAGGACCAGCGCGACCAGACCCACGGGCACGTTGATGAAGAAGACCGACTCCCAGTTGACGTGCTCGACCAGCAGACCGCCCGCGATCGGCCCGGCGGCGGTGGAGGCACCGATGACCATGCCCCAGATGCCGATGGCCATGTTGAGCTTCTCGGCCGGGAAGGTGGCGCGCAGCAGGCCGAGCGCGGCCGGCTGCAGCAGCGCGCCGAAGACGCCCTGCAGCACGCGGAGGCCGATCACCATGCCGACGCCGCTGGACACGCCGATCAGGCCGGAGGTGACGGCGAAGCCGGCGAGGCCGACGAGGAAGGTCTGGCGGTGGCCGAAGCGGTCGCCGAGCTTGCCCGCGGTGATCAGCGACACCGCCAGGGCCAGCATGTAGCCGGTGGTGATCCACTGGATCTGCTCACGGGAGGCACCCAGGTCGGCCTGGATGGCCGGGTTGGCGACGGCGACGATCGTGCCGTCCAGCGCCACCACCATGACGCCGATGGCGACCGAGAACAGGGTCAGCCAGGGGTGGCCGCGAAGGGGTTTCTTGGAAGGCGCCGGTATCGAGTCCGGGGCCTTGTCGGTGACGACGGAGCCTTGGGTCATGGACAAGAGATTATGGCAGCGTCTGACATTTGACCAAAGCAGTCATCCGTCGGTAACTGTCAGGAAGCACCAAAGTATCGTGGGGGCCCCTGGAGGTGGACGGCAGATGAAGCATGCGATACGCGCGACGCCCGTGTGCGGCCTGCGCGAACGCAAGAAACAGCGCACGCGCGACGCACTCATAAGGGCCGCGATCGAGCTGTTCGTCGTCAAGGGCTACGAGCGCACGACCGTCGACGAGATCGCCGCGGAGGTCGAGGTCTCGCAGCGCACCTTCTTCCGCTACTTCGCGGGCAAGGAGGAGGTCGCGCTCGCACTGGAGGACAGCGTCGAGGAGGCCTTCGTCACCGCGGTGGCCGAACGCCCGGCCGGCGAACCGCCCTTCGAGGCGCTGCGCGCCGCGCTGGACGAGTCCTGGCACAGCATCAGCGCCGTGATCGCCGCCGTCGTACCGCTGCCCACGTACATGGCGATGTACCGCGTGATCGAGTCCACGCCGACGCTGCTGTCCGCCCAGATGCGCCATTCGGCGCTCGTCGAGGGACGGCTCGCCTCGGTCATCGCCGCCCGCGAGGGCCTGGACCCGGCCGACCCGCGGCCGCGGGTGCTCGTGGCGGCCGTCGGCGGGGTCATCCGGGTGGCCCAGCGCCTGTGGGGCGACGGCGACGAGACCAGCGTGGAGTCCATCCGCCGGACCACCGAGGAGCACCTGGACCTGCTGGTCCCCGTCCTCGCACAACCGTGGGACGAACACCAGGGTGTGTCCGGAATCTCCTTGTTCCAAACGTGACTTGGGTCACGGCGCGCCTCGGGGGTCTCCGGCGTCTCCTAGGGTGTCCCCCAGTGAACCTCGTCGACGAGCGCTTCAGCTCCCCCTCCCTGCGCGCCCTTCTGGCCTTGGCCGTGGTCTTCGTGATGCTGGCGACCACCGGCTGGACCGCGCTGCGCCACCACAAGGGCGGCGGGGACGCGCTGGCGGTGGCCACTGCCGCGTGGCGGCACGGCTCGGTGGGCGGACGTCCGCTCCCGGACCCCCAGGCGGCCCCGGGCGTCATCGCGCGCTTCTTCGCCTCGGTCGGACCGGACGGCGCCAAGCTGCTCGCCCACCGCTATCCGCTCGTCGTCGGCAACCTCAACGGCGCCCCGGTCGCCGTGCGTTACCAGGCCAACCGGCGCTCGCTCGTCACGGCCCGCGCCCAGGAGACCGCCCGCTCGCGCAGCTCCCTGCTGACCGCCGAGGGCCGCCAGGACGCCGCGCAACGCGCCGACCGCTACGCCTCCCTGCTGGACGGCAAACGGCAGATCCTCGCCTTCGACCCCACCGGCCGCGGCCGGGCGGCCGAGGTCTTCGGCGACCTCGGCACCGCCGAACGGGTGTCGCTCGTCGTGCCCGGGGTCGACACTGACGTGCTCTCCTTCGAACGCGAGGACGATCCGGCCCGCGCCCCCGTCGGCATGGCCGGCTCGCTGTACGCAGCCGAGCACGCCGCCGCTCCGCGCACGCGCACGGCCGTCATCGCCTGGGCCGACTACACCACCCCGCAGGGCGTCGGCCTGGACGCCTCCACCGGCGAACTGGCCGAGCAGGGCGCCGTCCGGCTGGCCGCACTGGTGCGGTCCCTGCCGGCGCACGGCAGCGTCTCGCTGTTCTGCCACTCCTACGGCTCGGTGCTGTGCGGCGTCGCCGCCCCCGACCTGCCCTCCGGGCGGGTCTCCGACATCGCCGTCTTCGGCAGCCCCGGTATGCGGGTGGACAAGGCGGCCGACCTGGGCACGGCCGCCCGGGTGTGGGCCACGCGGGACAGCACCGACTGGATCGGCGACGTGCCGCACATGGAGTTCGCCGGGCTCGGCCACGGGGCCGACCCGGTCTCCCGCGCCTTCGGCGCCCGCGTGGTGACATCCGAGGCCGCCGAGGGGCACGCGGGCTACTTCCGCCCCGGCACCGACAGCCTCGCCAACTTCACCAGCATCGCCCTCGGCCGCTACCCGGACGTCCGGTGCGCCGACGGCAGCGACTGCACGGCGGGCGTGGCCTAGTCCGGCCGTGCCCGGCCGGTTCCCGAAATCGCGACGCCGCCTACGATGACCCGTATGGGTGACGTATTGGCCGGATCCAACGCCGTATGGGAGTTCGATGCCGATGCGGTGCTCATCCGTTACGAGCGGGGGATGCGCAACTCGAAGCTGCTGCAGACCCTGGGACGGCGGCGTGTCCCGTACGAGGCCCTGGCGGGCGTCGAGCTGGGCCCGGGGCGGCGCGGCACCGTCGTGCTGCGCGCGCTCCCGCGGCGGGGCGCCGATCCCTTGATGGAGGCCGCGAAGGGCCAGCTCAAGGAGGCCGCCGACCCCTACCGGCTGGTGCTGCCCGCCGAGCGGGAGCTGCTCGCCGAGTACTACGCCGAGGAGCTGCTGTCCGCCATCGGCGCGGCCGGGGGCGGCTCGGACGCCGAACCGGCCCCGCGCCACCTCGTGGAGGTGCCGTCCGCACCCCAGTCGTTCAAGGCGTACGACGGCAAGGCGTCCTTCGACGGCGAGACGGTGTCCTTCCGCTGGTTCTGGACGGGCGCCTCGACGGCCAAGTGGAAGGCCGGTGACCAGCACTTCCCGGTCGCCGAGCTGTCCGGGGTCGACTGGCGCTCCCCCGAGATGCTCGGCGGTCACCTGCGGCTGCTGCCGCGCGACGCCGACGGCCACCACGCCGGCAACCCCGACGACGACCCGGCGACCGTGGTGTTCGGCCTGGGCTACGGCCTCGTCCACGAGTCGCTGCCGCTGGCGGCGGCGGTCGTGGCGGCGGTCCAGCGGGCCGCTCGAACGCGGCCCGCCCTGGACCGGGACGGCTACTCGCGCGCCGCCGACGTGGACGACATGTCCGGGTAGCGGTCGCCCGCGACCTGCCCGGCGAGCGGTTCCAGCCGGCCCAGTTCCGCCTCGTCGAGGACGATCCGGGTGGCGGCGGTGTTCTCCCGCAGACGCTCGGCCTTTCGGGTGCCCGGGATCGGCACCACGGTCAGCCCGTGCACCTGCGCCCGCTGCTGCACCCAGGCCAGGGCGATCTGGGCGGGTGTGGCGCCGTGCGCCTCGGCGACCCGGCGCAGCGGCTCCAGCAGGTCGAGGTTGCGCTTGGCGTTCTCCCCGGAGAAGCGGGGCTGGTACTGGCGGAAGTCGTCCGCCGACAGCTGGGAGGCGTCCTGGAAGGAGCCGGTCAGGAAACCCCGGCCCAGCGGGGAGTACGGCACGAGGGCCACTCCCAGCTCGGCGGCGGCACCGGTCAGCGAGATCTCGACGTCCCGGCTGAACAGCGACCACTCCGACTGCACGGCCGCGATCGGGTGCACGGCGTGCGCCTCGCGCAGCTCGGCCCCGGTCACCTCCGACAGGCCCAGGTGCCTCACCTTGCCGGCCCGCACCAGCTCGGCCATCGCGCCGACGGACTCGGCCAGCGGCACGGCGGGGTCGCGGCGGTGCATGTAGTACAGGTCGATGACGTCCACGCCGAGGCGGCGCAGGCTGCCGTCGACGGCATGGCGGATGTACTCCGGGTCGTTGCGCACGCCCCGGTACCGCGTGTCGTCCGCCTTCCGCGCTATGCCGAACTTGGTGGCGAGGGTGATCTCGTCGCGGTGCTCGCGCACGAAGGGGGCGATGAACTCCTCGTTGGCGCCCATCCCGTACACGTCTGCGGTGTCGAGGAGCGTGACCCCGAGGTCCAGCGCCGCGTCGAGGGCGGCGCGGGCGGCGGCCTCGTCGGTGGGACCGTAGAACTCGCTCATGCCCATGCAGCCCAGGCCCTGCACGCCGACCAGGGGGCCGCCCGTACCGAGCGTGACCTTGGCGATCGGCTCGTTGTTGTCGCTCATCTGCCTCATGCCCTCTCCGACGCCCGGCGGGCGCCAGCGTAGGTGTCGATCTTGTGGTCGAGGACCGCGAGGGTGCCCCGCAGCTCGTCGATCCGCCGCAGCACGTCGCGCCGGGTCGACTCCAGCAGCTCCTGGCGGTCGGAGAAGGTGTGCTCCCCGAGCCGCACCAGCTCGGCGTAGCGGACCATGTCCGCGACCGGCATCCCGGTCAGCCGCAGCTTGCCGACGAAGGCCAGCCAGTCGAGGTCGCGGCTGGTGAAGCGGCGCTGCCCGGTGTGCGAGCGGTCGACGTGCGGCATCAGCCCGATCCGCTCGTACCAGCGCAGCGTGTGCGCGCTCAGGCCGGTGAAGGCCGCCACCTCGCTGATCGTGTAGCGGTCCCGGCCGTCCGGGAGGGGTTGCCGCGCCTCCCCGGAGCAGTCGGGCACGCTTCCGGGCTTGCTCTTGGCCACCTGCGTCACGGTCATGGGTTCCACGCTAAAACCCTGGAGTGCACTCCAGGCAAGGCCATTCGTTAGGCTCACGGTCATGCGGAGCCTGAGCAGCCTGAGCGCGATCGAGAACTGGCCTGTCCCGACGGCCGCGGCGGCGGTCGTACGCCGTGACGGCACGGTCCTGGGGACGTACGGCGAGACCGGGCGGCGCTTCCGGCTGGCCTCGGTGACCAAGCCGCTGTCCGCCTACGCGGCGCTGGTCGCGGTCGAGGAGGGCGCGGTCGAACTCGACGAACCGGCCGGCCCCGAGGGCTCGACCGTGCGGCACCTGCTCGCCCACACCTCCGGCCTCGCCTTCGACGAGCACCGGGTGATGGCGGCTCCCGGCACGCGGCGGATCTACTCCAACGCCGGCTTCGACGCGCTGGCCGACCACATCGCCAAGGCCACCGGGATCCCCTTCGGCGAGTATCTGCGGCAGGGGGTGCTGGAGCCGCTCGGCATGCACGCCACCGACTGCCCGGGCTCGGCGGGCGCCGGTGCGGTCTCCACCGTCGACGACCTGGTCCGCTTCGCCGCCGAGGTGCAGGCACCGCGGCTGCTGGCCCCGGAGACGGTCGCCGAGGCGACCTCCGTCGCCTTCCCCGGCCTCAAGGGCGTGCTGCCCGGCTACGGCGGCCAGAACCCGAACGACTGGGGCCTGGGCTTCGAGATCCGGGACCACAAGTCCCCGCACTGGACGGGCGCCTCGTCCTCCCCGCGCACCTTCGGCCACTTCGGCCAGTCCGGCACCTTCCTGTGGGTCGACCCGGACGCCGGGGCGGCCTGCGTCGTCCTGACGGACCGTGACTTCGGCGAGTGGGCCCTGCCGTTGTGGCCGGCGCTCACGGACGCGGTGCTGGCAGCGCTGTGACCAGCGTCAGCGGGATCGGTCCGCAGGACCGGCCGCTGACGCTGCGCAGGAGGGAACCGGCCAGGTGCCGGGGGTCGGTGGAGGCCGCGACCCGGCCGCGGGCGTTGACCAGGGCGGCCGGCGCGGGCAGACGGCGCAGCAGGGGCAGCACGGCGGCCTCGAAGTGGCGCAGGTACACGTCGGCGGCGGCGACGCCGAGGAAGCGCCCGCCGTGCTGGACCGGCACCGACAGGGTGAGGCTGTACTCGTCGGAGCACAGGTAGTCCACGTACGGTCCGGCCACGGCGCGCTCGCCGGTGGCGCGGGGCAGGGCGAACCAGTCCCAGTGGGTGTAGTCGGAGTAGGCCGAGGTGCCCGGGTCGAGGTCGGGCAGGAGCGGCCGCAGCCCCTCCTCCCCGTGGTTCTGCCACCACTCCAGCCAGGCCGGTACGTCGCCGAGCAGCCCGGGTTCGGCGATGAAGCCGATGCCGGAGATCAGGTCGTGCCGCCGGCGCAGCCGCTCGTGGAGCAGCGGGCGCAGGGCGGCGAGGTCGGCGGTGGTGGGGGCCCGGCCGGCGGCGCGGACGGCGGCGATGGCGGTGGTGCGCTCGGCGACCTGGGCGACGGCGGCGAAGACGTCCTCCAGGGTGCCGCGGACCCGGTCCACGACGTCGGCGACGACCTCGTCGACGAGGGCGGTTGAGCTGACGGCCACGGCGGCTGCCTCCGGTGCGGGAGGACGGGTGGTGCGGACGCCCGGGTCAGCCGGCGACGGTCAGACGCAGTCCGATCAGGCGCTCCATCGCGTCCCGCACCCGCCGTTCGGCCAGGGACCGGGCCAGCTCCGCGTCGCCGTCGCGCACGGCGCGGAGCAGCGCGCGGTGCAGGTCGACGACCGCCGCGCGGGCGTCGTCCTCCCCGAGTGCGAGACAGATTAGCGCTCCGATCTCCGCCTGGATACGGATCTCCTCCTTGGTGAGACGGGCCGACTGGGCGGCGGCGGCGAGTTCCACATGCAGCCTGCCGTAGACGCGTCCGCGGGCGGCGGGTTCGCCGGCGGCCTCGAACTCCTCCAGGGAGCGCTGCAGCGGGGCGAGGTCCTCCGGCTCGGTACGCTCGGCGGCGAGCCGGGCGGCGGTGCCGGCGACGGCGGCCCAGTGGTCGGCGAGGTCGCGCAGTTCCTCGGTGCTCCAGTCGGCCAGCCGGTGGCCGAGCCGGGCGGTGCGCGGCTGGTCGGAGGCGGTGACGAAGCTGCCGCCGCCGCGGCCGCGGCGGGTGGTGACCAGCCCCTGCTGGCGCAGGGCCATGAGGGCCTCGCGCAGGGTCACGGTGGAGACTCCGAGGCGGGTGGCGAGCTCGCTCTCGCCCGGGAGCTGCTCGCCGTCGGCGAGCAGGCCCAGTTCGATGGCGTCCGCCAGGCGTCGTACGACCGCGTCGACCCGGGCGAGGTTGCCCACCGGTGCGAAGACGGCGTGCAGTGCGCCATTCGAAAGTTTGCTCACCCGCACACCTTCTCACTTGGCGAAAGTTTTACCCCGGCCAGGCCTTGTCCTCTGAAATATAACTTCATAGGTTTCCGGTCAATGCTCCAGCCGAAGAGAAAGGTTCCCCGCCGATGGAGGGAACGGCCAAGGAAACGGACACCGGCGCACCCGCCATACGCCTGCGGGACCTGCGCAAGTCCTTCGGCCCGGTGCACGCGGTCGCCGGGGTGGACCTGGAGATCGCCGACGGCGAGTTCTTCTCGATGCTGGGCCCCTCCGGTTCCGGCAAGACCACGGTGCTGCGGATGATCGCGGGCTTCGAGGCCCCCACCGCCGGCACCGTGGAACTGGCCGGCCGGGACGTCACCCGGCTCGCCCCCTTCGAGCGGGACGTCAACACCGTCTTCCAGGACTACGCGCTCTTCCCGCACATGACGGTGGAGCAGAACGTCGCCTACGGGCTGAAGGTCCGCAGGGTGCCGAAGGCGGAGCGGATCGAGCGCGCCCGCGCGGCGCTGGCCTCGGTCCGGCTGGAGGGGTTCGGCGGGCGCCGCCCGGCACAGCTCTCCGGTGGTCAGCGGCAGCGGGTCGCGCTGGCCCGCGCCCTGGTGGGCCGTCCCCGGGTGCTGCTGCTCGACGAGCCGCTGGGGGCGCTCGACCTCAAGCTGCGCGAGCAGATGCAGGTCGAACTGAAGGCGATCCAGCGCGAGGTGGGCATCACCTTCGTCTTCGTCACCCACGACCAGGAGGAGGCGCTGACCCTCAGCGACCGGATAGCGGTCTACCACCAGGGCCGGATCGAGCAGGTCGGCACCCCCGCCGAGGTGTACGAGCGGCCGGCGACGCCCTTCGTCGCGGGCTTCGTCGGCACCTCCAACCTGCTCAGCGACGGCTCCGGGACCTACAGCATCCGTCCGGAGAAGATCCGTCTGCTGGGTCCCGACGACGCCTCGGACACGTCGGACACCCCGGACGCCCCGGACACCTCGGACGCAGAGCTGCGCACCGTCTCCGGCACCGTCGCCGAGGTCATCTACCTCGGCGACACCACGCGCTTCCTGGTCGACCTCGACGAGGGCGGCCGGCTGACCGCCCTCCAGCAGAACCAGGAGACCTCCTCGGCCGACGTCGCCGCCTACCGGGGAACCCGCGTCCGCCTTCAGTGGCACCGCAGGCACAACGTCACCGTCCAGTCCCCCCACCCGGAAACGGAGCCCACGTGCGTCTGATCCGTACGCTCGCAGCCTGTACCGTCCTCGCCCTGGCCACCGCCTGCGGCGGCTCGTCCTCCCCCGGCAAGGGCTCCGGCTCCTCCGGCGGCGCCTTCACCCCGCCCAAGCTCAGCGCGCCGAAGGCCCTGGGCGAGACCGAGGGCGCGGTCAACCTGATCGCCTGGGCCGGCTACGCCGAGGACGGCTCGAACGACAAGTCCGTCGACTGGGTCACCCCGTTCGAGAAGGAGACCGGCTGCCAGGTCAATACCAAGGTGGCCGGCACCTCCGACGAGATGGTCAGCCTGATGAAGACCGGCCAGTACGACGCCGTGTCGGCATCGGGCGACGCCTCCCTGCGCCTCATCGCCTCGGGCGACGCCGCACCGGTCAACACCGGCCTCGTCCCCAACTACAAGGACGTCTTCGCCGGCCTGAAGATGCAGCAGTGGAACTCGGTGGACGGGGTCGCCTACGGCGTCCCGCACGGCCGCGGCGCCAACCTGCTGATGTACCGCACCGACAAGGTCTCCCCCGCCCCCACCTCCTGGTCGGCGGTCTTCGACAAGGCCTCGCCCTACAAGGGCCACGTCACGGCGTACGACTCCGCCATCTACATCGCGGACGCCGCGCTCTACCTGATGAAGACCAGGCCGGAGCTGGGCATCAAGGACCCGTACGCGCTGGACCAGAAGCAGTTCGACGCCTCCGTCGCCCTGCTGAAGGAGCAGAACGCCAACGTCGGGGAGTACTGGAGCGACTACCTGAAGGAGATCTCCTCCTTCAAGAGCGGCGACTCCGTCGTCGGCACCAGCTGGCAGGTCATCGCCAACCTCGCCAAGGCCGAGAAGGCACCGGTCGAGGCGGTCCTGCCGAGCGAGGGCTCCACCGGCTGGTCCGACACCTGGATGGTCTCGGCCAAGGCCCAGCACCCCAACTGCGCCTACAAGTGGCTGGACTGGATCGTCTCGCCGAAGGTGAACGCCCAGGTCGCCGAGTGGTTCGGCGAGGCCCCGGCGAACGAGAAATCCTGCGCCCTGACCTCGGACAAGAACCACTGCACCGTCTTCCACGCGGCCGACGAGCCCTACTGGAAGCAGGTCCACTTCTGGAACACCCCCATCCCGCAGTGCCTGGACGGCCGCACCGACGTCCGTTGCGTGCCCTACGCCAAGTGGGTCCAGGCCTGGACCGAGATCAAGGGCTGAGCCGTCCCGTGACCACCACGCCCACGACGTCCACCACGACGGGCGGCAACTTCGGGCGGCGGCTGGCAGGTTCCCTGCACCGCCGCCCGCGGCTGCGGCTGTCGCTGCTGCTGTCCGCCCCGCTGCTCTGGCTGGTCCTGGCCTATCTGGGCTCGCTGGCCGCGCTCTTCCTCTCCGCGTTCTGGACGACCGACCCCTTCACCTCCGACGTGGTCGAGGTCTGGAGCACCGACACCTTCCGCACCGTCCTGACCACCGACGTCTACCGGGACGTCGCCCTGCGCAGCATCGGCGTCGCCGTCGCGGTGACCGTGATCGACATCGTCATCGCCTTCCCGATCGCCTTCTACACCGCCCGGGTGGCCGCCCCGAGGTACCGGCACCTGCTGGTCGTCTCCGTGCTCACCCCGCTGTGGGCGAGCTACCTGGTCAAGGCGTACGCCTGGCGGATCATGCTCTCCGAGGACGGGCCGCTGGACTGGGCGCTGAAGCCGCTGGGCCTGAGCGGTCCCGGCTACGGCCTGCCCGCGGCGATCATGGTGCTGGCCTACCTGTGGCTGCCGTACATGATCCTGCCGATCCACGCCGGGCTGGAGCAGCTGCCGGCCGGCCTGCTGGACGCCTCCGCCGACCTCGGGGCCCGCACCTGGCGCACCTTCCGGTCCGTGGTGCTGCCGATGGTGCTGCCCTCGGTCGCGGCCGGCTCGGTCTTCACCTTCTCGCTCAGCCTCGGCGACTACATCGCCGTGCAGATCGTCGGCGGCAAGACCCAGCTGATCGGCAACGTCGTCTACTCCAACATCACCCTCGACCTGCCGCTCGCCGCGGCGCTGGGCACCGTGCCGGTCGCGGTCATCGTCGTCTACCTGCTGGCCGTGCGGCGCACCGGCGCGCTCCGCAGTCTGTGAGGCCCCTGACCATGCGACTCTCCCGTCCCGCCCGCATCGCCCTGCGCGTCGCGGCCGCGCTGGGCTTCACCGTCATCTACGTGCCGCTGCTGCTCGTCCTGCTCAACTCCTTCAACGCCGCCCGCGGTTTCGGCTGGCCCCCCTCGGGCCTGACCCTGCACTGGTGGGCCGACGCCTGGAACAGCTCCGGCGCCCGCGCCGCGCTGTGGACCTCGGTGAAGGCGGGCCTGGGCGCGACGGCGGTGTCCCTGGTCCTGGGCACCCTGATCGCCTTCGCCGTCGCCCGTCACCGCTTCTTCGGGCGGGAGGCGCTCTCCTTCGTCGTCGTGCTGCCGATCGCGCTGCCCGGCATCGTCACGGGCATCGCCCTCAACACCGCGTTCCGCACGGTCCTGGAGCCGCTCGGCGTCGGGCTGGGCCTGTTCACGGTCGTCGTCGGGCACGCCACCTTCTGCGTCGTGGTCGTCTTCAACAACGTCGTGGCCCGGCTGCGGCGCACCTCCGGCTCGTGCGAGGAGGCGGCGATGGACCTGGGGGCGAACACCTTC
This sequence comes from Streptomyces sp. PA03-3a, assembly GCF_033792735.1. Taxonomy (NCBI): domain Bacteria; kingdom Bacillati; phylum Actinomycetota; class Actinomycetes; order Kitasatosporales; family Streptomycetaceae; genus Streptomyces; species Streptomyces sp. PA03-3a. The sequence goes on along the minus strand of NZ_JARAVM010000005.1, from coordinate 193,154 downwards.
CAGGTCTTCCGCGACATCACCTTCCCGCTGGTGCGCACGGCGCTGCTGGCGGGCGGGCTGCTGGCCTTCGCCCTCTCCTTCGACGAGATCGTCGTCACCACCTTCACCGCGGGGCCCGGCGTCCAGACCCTCCCCGTGTGGATCTTCAGCAACATGGCGAGGCCGCAGCAGGCGCCCGTTGTCAACGTGGTGGCCGCGGTGCTGATCGTCGCGTCGGTGGTCCCGGTCTACCTCGCGCAGCGGCTGTCCGCCGACTCCGCCTCGGGAGGCCGCCTCTGAGGCACGGGGGGCACGCAGGTGAGGGGTCCGTGCCATGCATCCGCCCGGATAAGGCAGGCTTGTACCCGTGCCAGAACCCGCGCTGAACGCATTCGACCCCGCCCGCGACCACTCCCACACCGCCACGTTGAAGAGGCTGGAGAAGTCCTCGGGGCGCCTGGCGGCGGCCGCGATCGCGCGGATGGACGCGCAGCTGCCCTGGTACCGCGCCATGCCGCCGGAGAACCGCTCGTGGATCGGACTGGTGGCGCAGGCGGGCATCGCGGCCTTCACGGAGTGGTTCCGCCACCCGCAGACCCCGCAGGCCATCAGCACCGACGTCTTCGGCACCGCCCCGCGGGAACTGACCAGGGCGATCTCCCTGCGCCAGACGGTGGAGATGGTGCGCACCACCATCGAGGTCATGGAGTCGGCGATCGACGAGGTCGCGGCTCCCGGCGACGAGTCGGTGCTGCGCGAGGCGCTGCTGGTGTACGCGCGGGAGATCGCCTTCGCGACCGCCCAGGTCTACGCCCAGGCCGCCGAGGCGCGCGGCGCCTGGGACGCCCGGCTGGAGTCCCTGGTGGTCAACGCGGTGCTGTCCGGGGAGGCGGACGAGGGCGTGCTGTCGCGGGCCGCGGCGCTCGGCTGGAGCTCCCCCGACAAGATCGCGGTGGTGCTGGGCACGGCGCCCAACGGCGACAGCGAGCTCACCGTCGAGGCGATCCGGCGGGCGGCGCGGCACGCCAAGCTGCAGGTGCTCACCGGAGTCCTGGGCGACCGGCTGATCGTGGTCGCGGGCGGCGACGGGGACCCGCTGCGGGTGGCCAAGGCGCTGATCGGGCCGTTCGCGGCCGGGCCGGTGGTGGCCGGGCCCCTGGTGGGCGACCTGCTGGCGGCGTCGAAGTCCGCGCAGGCCGCCGCCGCGGGCCTGCGGGCGTGCGCGGCCTGGCCCGACGCGCCGCGCCCGGTGCTCGCCGACGACCTGCTCCCGGAGCGCGCGATGGCGGGCGACCGACACGCCCGCGATCAGCTGGTGGAGGAGATCTACAGGCCGTTGGAGGAAGCTGGTTCGGCACTGCTTGAGACTCTGTCCGTCTACCTCGAACAGGCCTCGTCACTGGAAGGGGCCGCCCGGATGTTGTTCGTTCACCCCAACACCGTTCGCTACCGGCTGCGACGTGTGACGGACGTCACCGGCTGGTCACCCTCGGACGTGCGCTCCGCATTCACCCTACGCATCGCGCTCATCCTGGGCCGACTCTCCGAGTCGGGGCAGACACCGTAGTACGCTCAGGGCTTTTGTGGGACACCAACAAATCGCCCGTCGGTTCTTGGTCCCTGTCCCCACGGGCGGGGATCACCTCGCTCAAGAGAGAGTTGAAAGCGTGCTCGTACTCGTCGCTCCCGGCCAGGGTGCCCAGGCCCCCGGCTTCCTGAACCCTTGGCTCGAACTGCCCGGTGTCGCCGACCGTCTCGCCGGTCTGTCCTCGACCGCCGGGCTCGACCTCGCCCACTTCGGCACCAAGGCCGAGGCCGAGGAGATCCGTGACACCGCCGTCGCCCAGCCCCTGCTGGTCGCGGCCGGTCTGCTCGCGGCGGAGCAACTGTTCGGCGACCCGGCCGCCGCGCGCTGCGCGCTGGGTGCCGTGGCCGGTCACAGCGTCGGCGAGATCACGACGGCGGCCGTCGGCGGCGTACTGAGCGCCGAGGCGGCGATGACCTTCGTCCGCACCCGCAGCACCGCGATGGCCCAGGCCGCGGCCGTCACCGAGACCGGCATGTCGGCCGTGCTCGGCGGCGACCCGGACGCCGTCGTCGCCCACCTGGAGAACCTCGGCCTCACCCCGGCGAACATCAACGGCGCCGGCCAGATCGTGGCGGCCGGCACCATGAAGCAGCTCGCAGAGCTGACCTCGGACAAGCCCGAGAAGGCGCGGGTCATCCCGCTGAAGGTGGCGGGCGCGTTCCACACCCACCACATGACCCCGGCCGTGGCGGTCCTCGACGAGCTGGCGCAGACTCTGGCGGTCTCCGACCCCGCTCTGCCGTACGTGTCCAACACCGACGGCGCGGTCGTCGCCTCCGGCGCCGAGATCGTCTCCCGCCTGGTGTCGCAGGTCTCCAACCCGGTCCGCTGGGACCTGTGCATGGAGACCTTCAAGGAGCTCGGCGTCACCGCGATCATCGAGCTGGTGCCGGGTGGCACCCTGGTGGGCCTGGCCAAGCGCGCCCTGCCCGGCGTCGCGACCCTGGCGCTGAAGACCCCGGACGACCTCGAGGCCGCCCGCGCGATCGTGGCCGAGCACGGCACCCAGGAATAGGAGTCCCCGCAGACATGGCGAAGATCAGGCCCAGCAAGGGCTCCCCGTACGCGCGCATCATGGGCGTCGGCGGCTACCGGCCGACCCGTGTGGTGCCCAACGAGGTGATCCTGGAGAACATCGACTCCAGCGACGAGTGGATCCGCTCCCGCTCCGGCATCGCCACCCGGCACTGGGCCGGCCCGGACGAGACGGTCGCCGAGATGTCGGTCGTCGCGGCGGGCAAGGCCATCGCCGACGCGGGGATCTCGGCCGAGGACATCGGGGGCGTCATCGTCGCCACCGTCTCCCACTTCAAGCAGACCCCGGCCGTCGCGACCGAGATCGCGCACCGGATCGGCGCCGGCAAGCCGGCCGCCTTCGACATCTCGGCGGGATGCGCGGGCTTCACGTACGCGGTGACCCTCGCCAAGGGCATGGTCACCGAGGGCAGCGCGAAGCACGTCCTGGTGATCGGCGTCGAGCGGCTGAGCGACCTGACCGACAAGACGGACCGTGCCACGGCCTTCCTCTTCGGCGACGGCGCCGGCGCGGTCATCATCGGCCCGGCCGACGAGCCCGAGATCGGCCCCACCGTCTGGGGCTCGGAGGGCGACAAGTCCAACACCATCACCCAGACCGTGGCGTGGGACCGCTTCCGCGTGGGCGACGTCTCGCAGCTGCCGGTGGGCGAGGACGGGGAGCTGAAGTTCCCCGCGATCACCCAGGAGGGCCAGACCGTCTTCCGCTGGGCCGTGTTCGAGATGGCCAAGGTGGCCCAGGAGGCGCTGGACGCCGCCGGGATCACCGCGGACGACCTGGACGTCTTCATCCCGCACCAGGCCAACATGCGCATCATCGACTCGATGATCAAGGCGCTCAAGCTGCCGGAGCACGTCGCGGTCGCCCGCGACATCGAGACCACCGGCAACACCTCCGCCGCGTCGATCCCGCTCGCGATGGAGCGTCTGCTCGCCACCGGACAGGCCAAGAGCGGCGACACGGCACTGATCATCGGTTTCGGGGCTGGGCTCGTCTACGCCGCCACTGTCGTTACCCTCCCCTAGGCAACACCCACGCGGCGCGCACTCCCGCCCGCCGCAGCCCGTAGTAACCAGCACGAAAGAAGGAGAGCGCCGCCATGGCCACCCAGGAAGAGATCGTCGAGGGTCTCGCGGAGATCGTGAACGAGATCGCCGGCATCCCGACCGAGGACGTCCAGCTGGACAAGTCCTTCACCGACGACCTGGACGTCGACTCGCTGTCCATGGTCGAGGTCGTCGTCGCCGCCGAGGAGCGCTTCGAGGTCAAGATCCCGGACGACGACGTCAAGCAGCTGAAGACCGTCGGCGACGCCGTCGACTACATCCTCAAGGCTCAGGCCTGAGGCTGAACCACCCCTGGACGACGCGTCTGTCGCCCGCCCTTCTAGACGTGGAGAGACAATCCCTGTGAGCCCGACCAATCACACCGTGGTCGTCACCGGTATCGGCGCAACCACTCCGCTGGGCGGGGACAGCGCGTCGACCTGGGAAGGGCTGATCGCCGGGCGTTCCGGCGTCACCCCCCTGAAGCAGGACTGGGCCGCCGAGCTGACGGTGCGCATCGCCGCGCAGATCGCCGTCGAGCCGCTGGAGGTCCTGCCCCGACCGCTCGCCCGCAAGCTGGACCGCTCGGCGCAGTTCGCGCTGATCGCCACCCGTGAGGCCTGGGCCGACGCGGGCTTCACCGCCAAGGCCGGCGAGGACAGCTCGGTCGACCCCGACCGCCTGGGCACGGTCATCGCCTCCGGTATCGGCGGCGTCACCACCCTGCTCGACCAGTACGACAACCTCAAGACCTCCGGCCCGCGCAAGGTGTCCCCGCACACCGTGCCGATGCTGATGCCCAACAGCCCCTCGGCCAATGTCGGCCTGGAGGTCAACGCCCGCGCCGGTGTGCACACCCCGGTCAGCGCCTGCGCCTCCGGCGCCGAGGCCGTCGGCTACGCGTACGAGATGATCCGCTCCGGCCGCGCCGACGTCGTCGTCGCCGGCGGCACCGAGGCGGCCATCCACCCGCTGCCGATCGCGGCCTTCGCCAACATGATGGCGATGTCGAAGAACAACGACGACCCCGAGGGCGCCTCCCGCCCCTACGACAAGGGCCGTGACGGCTTCGTGCTCGGTGAGGGCGCGGGCGTCGTGATCCTGGAGTCGGCCGAGCACGCCGCCAAGCGCGGTGCCCGGGTCTACGCCGAGGTGCTGGGCCAGGGCCTGTCGTCCGACGCCCACCACATCGCGCAGCCGGAGCCCACCGGCCGCGGCATCGCCGCCGCGCTGGAGCAGCTGATCGCCGCGACCGGTCTGGACCTGGCGCAGATCGCGCACCTGAACGCGCACGCGACGTCCACCCCACAGGGTGACGTCGCCGAGGTCAAGGCACTGCGCAAGGTGCTCGGCGACCACCTCGACCACGTGGCCATCTCGGCCACCAAGTCGATGACCGGTCACCTGCTGGGCGGCGCCGGCGGCATCGAGACGGTCGCCACCGTCCTCGCCCTGCACCACCGGATCGCCCCGCCGACGATCAACATCGTCGAGCTGGACGACGAGATCGACCCCGGTCTGGTCTCCACCGAGGCGCGGAAGCTGCCCGAGGGACCGATCGTGGCCGTCAACAACTCCTTCGGCTTCGGCGGCCACAACGTGGTCATGGCCTTCAAGGCCTGAGCCGTACGGCACCCCTGAGGGCCGGTCAGCCGCTCGCGCGGCCGGCCGGCCCTCCGCCGTTCCCGGATCAGGGGCAGCCGACGACCTGCCCGGCCCAGGACAGCCCGCCGCCGAAGCCGAGCAGCAGTACGGGAGCGCCCGGGGTGAGCTCGCCGCGCTCCACGAGCTTGGAGAAGGCGAGCGGAACGGAGGCCGCGGAGGTGTTCCCCGAGTCGACGACGTCCTGGGCCACCACCGCCTGAGGGGCGCCCAGCCGGCGTACGACGGCCTCGATGATCCGCAGGTTGGCCTGGTGCGTCACGATGCCGCCGAGGTCGCCGACGGCGACACCGGCACGCCGGCAGGCCTCCTCGGCGATCGGGGCGAGGGTCGTGGTGGCCCAGCGGAAGACCGCCTGGCCGTCCTGGGCGAAGCGGGGCTGCCAGGCGCCGGCCAGCCGGACGGCGTCGGCGCGGGTGGGGTCCGAGCCCCACACGACCGGGCCGATGCCGGGGAGCGTCCCCGGGGCGGTATCGGCGGCACTGACGACGGCGGCGCCGGCCCCGTCGCCCAGCAGGACGCAGGTGCTGCGGTCGCTCCAGTCGGTGAGGTCGGACATCTTCTCGGCGCCGATGACCAGGGCGTGCCGGGCGGCGCCGGCCCGTACCGAGTGGTCGGCGGCGGCGAGCGCGGTGGTGAAGCCCGCACAGGCGTTGTTGACGTCGTAGGAGGCGGGCGCCGTCATGCCGAGCGTGGCCGCGACCCGGGCGGCGGTGCTGGGGCAGCGGTCGACGGCGCTGGAGGTGGCCACGACGACCAGGTCGACGTCGGAGGGGTCGAGGCCCGCAGCGGCGAGGGCCTTGCCCGCGGCGGCGCTCGCCATGTCGGCGACCGTCTCGTCCTCGGCGGCGATGTGCCGGGTCGCGATGCCGGTGCGCTGCCGGATCCAGGCGTCGCTGGTGTCGACCATGGCGGCCAGATCGTCGTTGGTGAGGACACGTTGCGGCTGGTGGTGGCCCAGGGCGGCGATGCGGGATGCAGTCATGGCGGCACTATAGCGACCGATCGTTCGGACTCTAAAGGGGGAGGGGTGGCTACGATGGCCGCATGAGCCCACGCAAGTCCGCCGCCGAGGCGCGCCACACCCGCGAGCGGATCATCGAACGCAGCGTCGCGGTCGCCTCCGTGGAGGGTCTGGAGGGCCTCACGATCGGCCGGCTCGCAGCCGACCTCGGGATGAGCAAGTCCGGGCTGCTGGGGCACTTCGGCACCAAGGAGGCCCTGCAGATCGCCGCCCTGCGGCGGGCCTCGGAGATCTTCACGCGCGCCGTGTGGGTGCCCGCCGCGGGGGCCGCTCCCGGCCTCGCCCGGCTGACCGCGATCTGCGAGGCCTGGGTGACCTATCTGGACCGGGAGCGCGAGGCCTTCCCCGGCGGCTGCCTGTTCACCGCCTCCGCCGTGGAGTTCGACGGCCGCGAGGGGCCGGTACGGGAGGCGGTCGCCCGGCTCTACACCGTCTGGCGGCGCCGGCTGACCCGGGACATCCGGGCCGCGGTCGAGCACGGCGAACTGCCCACCGGCACCGACCCCGAACAGCTCGTCTTCGAGCTGAACGGGATCTACTTCTCGCTCAACCACGCCGTCCAGCTCTTCGGCGACGCGTCCGCCCCCGACCGCGCCCGGCGTGCGCTGCGGCGCGTCCTGAGCTGACGAATCAGTCCTTCGGGGGGATTGGCCCGGTCCTCCGGATGGCCGCGCACGGCACCGCGCAGGATCCTGTCCATGAGCATCTGGCTGAGGGGGGCCGGCCTCACGGCGGCCGCGGCGCTGACGGTGCTGGGGCCGTGGGCGGCCGGGGGGACGGCGTACGCGCACGATCCACCGGGGCCGCCGGGTCCGCCCGTGGTCCGGTTCCTGCCCGACGGCACCGTACGCGTCGAGACCGGCGGCGGCGCCGTCCGGGTGGAGACCCGCGACGGTGAGACGCGGGCCCGGGTCACCCATGGCGGGGACACCGTGGACGCGCGCACGGGCAAGGGCGGCTCGTCCGCGACCGTCCGGCGGCGGCACTGTCCCGCGTACGAGTCGACGGTGGACGCCCGTACGGACAGCGGTGGTTCACGGGGTTCGGTGTCCTGGCGGCATCCCTGCGGACCGGCGCCGCGCCCCACCCCCGCCCGCCCCGTACGCCGCGCACCGGCTCCGGCGCCCACGCCGACCCCGACACCCACTCCGACTCCGACCCCGACACCCACGCCGACCCCCACGCCCACGCCGACCCCCACCCCGACGCACCGCGCGGAACTGCCGCCGGTCGCCTACCGCAAGGCGAGCGCGCCGCCCCCGCCCGATGGGCCGAGCATCGTCCACCTCATGCTGCTCGTCACCGCCCCGGCGGTCCTGTCCGCCGCCGCGCTCAAGCCCCGCTCCCAAGCCCGCTCACGGAGGTGATCGATGTCGGACTGGCTCGTCCTGGGCATCGCGATGGCCGCGGCCTGCGCCGTGGTGCTGACCATCGTGCTCATCAACCAACGCCGCATCGGCGATGACGACGACCCCTCGGAGACCCCCGACGTCATCGAGTACATGACGATGATGATCGGCGTGGTGTACGCCATCGTCCTCGGTCTCGCCATCGCCGGCGTGTGGGAGGCCCGCGGCGGCGCCGAGGACACCGTCCACCGCGAGACCCAGGCCCTGCACGAGGTGCGGCAGCGCGTCCAGGTCTACCCGGCGGCCGTCCGCGACCAGGTGCGCGCCGACGTCGACTCGTACGTCTCGTACGTCGCGCACACGGAGATCCCCTACATGCTCGAGCACGGGGAGAACACGCAGCGCGGCTCGAAACTCCTCGACAAGGTGCGCCGGGACGTCACCGACTTCGAACCGCGCACCCCGCTGGCCAACCAGGCGTACCAGCCGATCGTCGACCAGGTCGCGGCCGCCGACGACGCGCGCACCGGTCGCGGCGAGAACGCCGGACCGACCATGCCGGGGGTGGTGTGGTTCGGCCTGATCGCCGGCGCCCTCGTCGCGGTGGGCCTGATCTTCAGCCTGCAGATCCGGCGCTCCCGGCGCGAACTGGTCCTCGCCGGGCTCTACAGCGCCCTGATCGCCTTCCTGCTCTTCCTCATCTGGGACCTGGACGCCCCGTTCGGCCGGGACGCCGCCGAGGCGGCGGCGTCCTTCACCAGCCTCTTCCCTCACATCGGATGATCACTTCTCGAAGCTCGCGAAGTACGAGGCCGCCATGTCCTCCTCCGCGTGCCCGAGTTCGGCCGCACGGCGGAAGCGCTCGGCACCGGCCGCGGCCACGTCGAGCCGCACCCCGACGGACTCCCCCGCCTCCACGATCAGCCGGGCGTCCTTCTCCGCGGTGTGCACGGCGAAGCTGGGAGTGAAGTCGCCGGCCAGGATCGACGCCGCCTTCGCCTGCAGGTAGCCCATGTCGAGGGCGCCGCCGGAGACGGCCTGGAGGAAGTCCGCGGCGTCCACGCCGAGGCCCTTCGCGAGCGCGAGGGCCTCGGCGGTGCCGTGGGTGACGGTGAGCACCCAGCTGTTGATCACCAGCTTCAGGCGGCTGGCCGCGCCTTCTGCCGCGTCCTCCCCCACCCACACGGTGCGGCTGCCGATCGCGTCGAAGACCGGTGCCACCGGCTGCCGGGCCTCCTGCGGCCCGGCGGCCAGCACCAGGAGCTGCCCGTTCTCGGCGGGCTGCCGGGTGCCCAGCACGGGCGAGTCCAGGAAGACGACGCCGTGCTCGCGCGCGAACTGCGCGAACGCCCCGAGGGCGCCCACGCCCGCGGTGGTGCACTGCGCCCACACCGCGCCCTTCCGCAGCGCCGGCGCCGCCTGCCGCATGGCCTCGAGGGCGGAGTCCGCGTCGTGCAGGATGGTCAGCACCACGTCGGCGCCGTCCACCGCCTCCGCGGGGGTGCCGGCGACGCGTGCGCCGTCCTTGCCGAGCGGCTCGGCCTTCTCCTTCGTACGGTTCCACACACGGACGTCGAGGCCGGCCTTGACGAGGTTGCGGGCCATCGCGGCACCCATGATGCCGGTGCCGAGTACTGCTGCTGAGGTGGTGTCGGACATGACTGCCACGGTACGACGGACCAATCCGAAACGCTCGCGGCGCCGAATACCGGACGCGAGACTTGTCCACGACACACGGAATCGAACGCTGGAGGTGTGGTGAGGGAACCGCTGCGGTTCGGCAGGCCCGCACGGCAAGGCCCTGACCTCTCGGAACTGCTGCTCGCCGTCGCGCGCGGCGACCAGGAGGCCTTCGCCCGGCTGTACGACGCCGTGAGCGGACCGGTGCTCGGGCTGGTGCGCGGAGTGCTCAGGGACCCCGCCCAGTCGGAGGAGGTGACACAGGAGGTGCTGGTGGAGGTGTGGCGCACCGCCGCCCGCTTCCGGCCGGAGAAGGGCAGCGCGATGACCTGGGTGATGACCCTGGCCCACCGACGGGCCGTGGACCGCGTGCGGTCCGCCAGCGCGGCGGCGGACCGCGAGCAGAAGGCGGCGCTGCTGGAGCGCACCCCCGCCTACGACGAGGTCACCGAACAGGTCGAGGCCCGGCTGGAGGCCGAGCAGGTGCGGCGCTGCATGCGCACCCTCACCGAGGTGCAGCACCAGTCGGTGACGCTCGCCTACTACCGGGGGCTGACGTACCGGGAGGTCGCCGAACTGCTGTCGCTCCCCCTGGGCACCGTCAAGACCCGGCTGCGGGACGGCCTGATCCGGCTGCGCGACTGCCTGGGGGTGACCGCGTGAGCACCGATGCCGAACTGCACACCCTCACCGGCGCCTACGCCGTCGACGCGCTGGCCCGGCACGAGCGCGCGGAGTTCGAACGTCACCTCGCGGAGTGCGAGGCCTGCGCGCTGGAGGTGCGCGAGCTGGGCGCGACCGCCGCCCGTCTCGGGCTCGCGGCGGCCGAGACCGTCCCTCCCCGCATGAAGGACCACGTCATGCGGCTCATCGTCAACGTGCGGCAGGAGCCGCCGTCGGTGCCCGAGCCACCGCGCGCCGCCACACGCGCGACGCGCCGCCGCGCCCCGCAGCCCGCGCGGCGCCGCGTCCGCTTCGCCCTGGCGGCCTGCCTCGCCGCGGCCACGGCACTGGGCGGGGTGACGGTCTGGCAGCAGCAGCAGCTCGGCGACCTGCGCCAGGAGAACCGGCAGACCCAGGCCCAGGCGGAGCAGATCTCCCGGGTCCTGGCCGCCCCCGACGCCGTCACGGCCTCCGCCAAGCTCGCGGGCGGCGCCAGCGGCACGGTCGTCGTCTCCCGGAGCCAGGACCGCGCGGTCTTCTTCGCCCACGGCATGCCCGCGCTGAGCGGGAACCGGGTCTACCAGCTCTGGTACTCCGACGGCGGCGCGATGCGCTCCGCGGGCCTCATGCCGGAGCCCACCGGGCGCGACACCACCCAGGCCGTGCTCCTCCAGGGCGCCGTCGACGGGGCCTCCGGCATGGGCATCACCGTCGAACCCCCGGGCGGCTCCCCCCGGCCCACCTCCGACCCCGTGGCCCTGATGGAGTTCCCTGCGTAGGCGGACCGCCCCGCCCGTCGCGGGCTCGTGCGGCGCCCCGGCGCGACGCGGCGGGGCGCCTCACGCCGCGGCGCCGGGCGGCGCCATAGGCTCGCCGGGCGCGCGTACCCGCCAGGAGGAGTGCACCGGACGTGACGACGACGTCGATCTGCCTGTTCACCGCCGATCTACGGCTGCACGACAACCCCGTCCTGCGGGCCGCCCTCGACTCCGCGGAGCAGGTCGTCCCCCTGTTCGTGCTCGACGAGGCCATCGAGGCCGCGGGCTTCGCCGCTCCCAACCGCGCCGCGTTCCTCGCGGACTGCCTCGCCGACCTGGACGAGGGTCTGCGCGAGCGCGGCGGGCGGCTGGTACTGCGCCGCGGGGACGTGGCACGCGAGACGTGCCGGGTCGCGGAGGAGACCGGTGCCGGGCAGGTGCACATCGCGGCCGGGGTGAGCCGCTACGCCGCCCGGCGCGAGGAGCGGCTGCGGGAGGCGCTGGCCGGGTCGGGACGCCGACTGCGGGTGCACGACGCTGTGCTGACCGCGGTGCCGCCCGGTGCGGTGACCCCGGCCGGCAAGGACAGCTTCGGGGTGTTCACCCCGTACTTCCGGCGCTGGGAGCGCGCGGACCTGCGCGACCCGCTGGACGCGCCCCGTGTGGTCCGCGTCCCGGACGCCGTGGCGTCCCGGCTGCTCCCGAAGGCGCCGAAGGGCACGTCGCCCGGGCTGCCCGCGGGCGGCGAGACCGAGGCACGCGAACGCTGGCGCGCCTGGCGCGCGTCGGGGCTCGCCGCGTACGCGGACCGCCACGACGACCTGCCCGGCGACGCCACCTCACGCCTCTCGCCCCACCTGCACTTCGGGTGTCTGTCGGCCACCGAGCTGGTCCGGCGCGCCCGCGACGCGGGCGGGCCCGGTGCGGACGCGTTCGTACGGCAGTTGGCGTGGCGCGAGTTCCACCACCAGGTGCTCGCCGCCCGCCCCGACGCCGCCTCCCGGGACCTGCGGCCGCGCGGCGACCGCTGGCGCGGTGACGGCCCCGAGGCGGACGCCTGGCGCCAGGGCCGTACGGGATACCCGATGATCGACGCGGCGATGAGGCAGTTGCGGCACGAGGGCTGGATGCACAACCGTGCGCGGCTGCTGGCCGCGAGCTTCCTGACGAAGACGCTGTACGTGGACTGGCGGATCGGCGCGGCGCACTTCCTGGAGCTGCTGGTGGACGGCGACGTCGCCAACAACCAGCTGAACTGGCAGTGGGTGGCCGGCACCGGCACCGACACCCGCCCGAACCGGGTGCTCAACCCCCTGGTGCAGGCCCGCCGTTTCGACCCGGACGGCGCCTACGTGCGCCGCTGGGTGCCCGAGCTGGCCGGGGTGCGGGGCGGCGCCGTGCACCACCCCTGGCGCCTCCCCGAGGCCGAACGGGGAGCCCTGGACTACCCCGCCCCGCTCGTGGACCTCGACGAGGCCCTCGCCCGCTTCCGAGGCGCCCGCGGCAAGTAGCCGCTCCGCGGGTCGAGAGCCGCGGCGGCCCGACGCGCACGCCCCGAGGTGCACACGGCAGGCGGCACACGGGCCGTCCCGCCCGCCGGGGGCCACTCCGTCGCGCGCCTCGGTGGCGGCGCTCGCCCCGTCTGCGTGCAGCCGCGCATCACCACCGCACCACGAGCGCGACCCGCTGGAGCGGTCCCGGGCTGTCGGCAGTGCCCGCCCCGCCCCTCACCCCGGCGGGGCGCCGGTCCGCTTCCGTGGGGGCCGGGGGAGGAACCCGCTGGTGCGCGAGGCGTACTCGGCCCAGCCGGGGCGGTCCGCCATGTGCCGTTCCAGCAGGGCCTTCCCGCTGCCCCGGGTCAGCAGGTACGACATCAGCAGCGGGGACACCACGGACACCGCCGCGGACTGCCAGGCGTCGCAGGCCACCGCGAACAGGCCCCACCACACGCAGAAGTCGCCGAAGTAGTTGGGATGCCGCGTCCAGCTCCACAGACCCCGGTCCATGATGCGGCCCCGGTTCGCCGGGTCGGCCTTGAAGCGTTCCAGCTGGTGGTCGCCGACGGCCTCGAAGAGCAGGCCGGTGAGCCAGAGCAGCACACCGACCGCGACGGCCGGGCCGACCGGACCGGGGATGTACGAGGCGGCCTGGACGGGCAGCGAGACGACCAGGACGAGCGCGCCCTGCAGCAGGTACACCGCGCGGAAGGCGTAGGCGGCCCGGCTGCCGCGGGCCTTGGCCAGGAAGGCCTCGTAGCGGGGGTCCTCTCCGTGCCCGCGCCCGCGGCGGGCGATGTGGACGGCGAGCCGCAGGCCCCACACGGCGGTCAGCGCCAGCACCAGGGCGCGGCGGGCCGGGTCGCCGTGCCCGGCCGACATGCCGTACGCGCAGGCGGCGACCGCCGTGAAGGCCACGCCCCAGGCGACGTCGACGTAGCGGTGCCTGCCGCGCGACAGCGCGAAGGCGAAGGTGACGAGCATGACGGCGAGCGTGGCCCCGGCCGCCACCGCCACGCCCGCTCCGAACGCGCCCCAGGGGAAGCCGTTCATCACCCTCACCACCCCCCGTACCAGGCGGCGGGCGTGCCCGCCGTGCCGCCGGTGCCGTCGGCGGTGGGCCGTACGGCGAGGATCTGGTCGACGCCCATGCGCCGTTCGGCGAAGGCGAGCGCGCCGCCGGCCAGGTACAGCCGCCACACGCGCGCGGTCTCCTCGCCGGCCAGGAGGACGACGTCGGACCAGCGCCGCTCCAGGGTGGCCAGCCAGGCCCGCACGGTGCGCGCGTAGTGCTCGCGCAGCGATTCCACGGCCCGGACCTCCAGACCCGCCTCCTCCAGCAGCGCCACGGTCCGGCCGAGGGGCCGCATGTGCATGTCGGGGGCGATGTAGGTCTCGATGAAGGCACCGCCACCGGGGGCGACACGGCCGCGGGACATCTGCTGCACCAGCGCCCTGCCCCGGGGCCGCAGCATCCGGTGGATCGCCCCGGCGAACCGCGGGTAGTGCGCGTCGCCGACGTGCTCGCCCATCTCGATCGCGGTGACCGCCTCGTAGCCGCCGCTGCCCTCCAGGTCGCGGTAGTCGCGCAGTTCGACGGTCACGTACTCCTCCAGGCCGCGTTCGCGGATCCGGTCCCGCACGAAGTCCCGCTGGGCGGCGGAGAGAGTGACCGCGTGCACCTGCGCGCGATGGGTCTGCGCGGCGTACAGGGCGAGCGCGCCCCAGCCGCAGCCGATGTCGAGCAGCCGCATGCCGGGGCGCAGGTCCAGCTTGCGGCAGACGAGTTCGAGCTTGTCGCGCTGGGCGTCGGCGAGGCCGTACGCGGGGTCGTCGTCGCGCGTCCAGTAGCCGCAGGAGTACGCCATGGAAGGGTCGAGGAGGAGTTCGTAGAAGTCGTTGGACAGGTCGTAGTGGTGGCTGACGGCGGCCCGGTCGCGGCTCCTGCTGTGCGGGGTGCCGTTGAGCCTGGCGCGGCCGCGCGGGGCGGGTGGCCGAGGCCCGACCGCGCCGAGCCGTACGGCGGCGCCGGCGGCGCGCAGCCGGTCGGCCGCGGTGAGCCGGGGAGGACGCAGCCCGTCGTCGCGCACCGCGTGCCACAGGGCGCGCAGGCCTTCGGTGAGGTCACCACGCACGTCGATGTCGCCGGTGATGTACGCCTCCGCGAGGCCGAGTTCGCCGGGCTGCCACAGGAGTCTTCGCAGCGCCCGCCGGGAGCGCAGGACGACCACGGGGGCGTCGCGCGGCCCGGCGGTGCTGCCGTCCCAGGCCCGTAGCCGCACCGGCAGCGGGCCGCCCGTGAACTGCTCCAGCAGCGGGGCGAGAGTGTCCGCGGCGCCCTTCACCCGGCGGCCTCCCCACGGGCCAGCCGCAGTTGGCACACGTCGAGGTAGCCGGAGCGGAACCCCGCCTCGGAGTAGGCGAGGTACAGGGTCCACATGCGGCGGAAGGTCTCGTCGAAGCCGAGGGCGGCGACGTCGGCGGCGCGTTCGGTGAAGCGCTCGCGCCACAGCCGCAGCGTCGCGGCGTAGTGCGGGCCGAAGCCGTCGCAGGAGGTGACACGCAGTGCGGTGTGCTCGTCGAGGGTCCGCTCGATCGCCTCCAGGGAGGGGATGAGCCCGCCGGGGAAGACGTACTTCTGCATCCAGGTGTGGGTGTTGCGGGTGGCGAGCATGCGCTCGTCGGCCATGGTGATCGCCTGGAGGGCGACCGTGCCGCCGGGCGCCAGCAGCCGGTCCAGGGCGGTGAAGTAGACCGGCCAGTACTCGGCGCCGACGGCCTCGATCATCTCGACGCTGACGATGGCGTCGTAGCTCCCGGTGACCTGCCGGTAGTCGCGCAGCTCCACGGTGGCCCGGTCCTGCTGCCCCGCGGCCGCGATCCGGGCCGTGGCGAGCCGGCGCTGTTCCTCGGAGAGGGTGACGGAGACGACCCGGGCGCCCCGGCGGGCGGCCCGGACGGCGAGTTCCCCCCAGCCGGTGCCGATCTCCAGCAGCCGGGTGCCCTCGCCGACGCCCGCCAGGTCGAGCAGCCGGTCGATCTTGCGGTGCTGCGCGGCGGGCAGTTGGGACCACCGGGCGGGAAAACCGCGGAAGACGGCGGAGGAGTAGGTCAGGGTCTCGTCGAGGAAGAGGGCGAAGAGGTCGTTGGACAGGTCGTAGTGGTCGTGGATGTTGCCCCGGGCGCCGTCGAGGGTGTTGCGCCGCTCGGTGGGCTGCCGGTGCGCCCACAGGGAGCGCAGCCGCTGCAGCGGCTGCGGGACGAGTTCGGTGACGTGCGAGGCGAGCACGGTGAGGACGGCCGGCAGGTCGGGCGCGTCCCATTCACCGGCCATGTAGGACTCGCCGAAGCCGATGAGGCCGTTGGTGCCGACGCGGCGGTCGAAGGCCTCGGGGTCGGCGATCAGCACGGTGGGGCCGCCGGTGCCGAGGACCGGGCCACCTTCGCCGAGGCGGCAGCGCAGCGGGAGCCCGCTCAGGGCCCGTCGTACGACGGCACCGGCGACGGCGGCGCGCAGGCGTGAGCCGCGCGGCCGTGCCGCGACGTCGGGCCAGCGGCGCGGGTCCACGCCGGCGGCGGGCGCGGAGGCGGAGAGGGGGACGGATGTGGTGGACATGGTCACTCGAAACCCTCCTGGGGGGCGTGGACGGGGCGCTGCTGCACGGGCAGTCCGCGCAGCAGCAGCCGGACGCCGTGCCGGCGGATGCCGGCCGACACCGCGGCCGTGGACCAGGGGTGCCGGGCGGCGGCGCGCAGCAGGCCCGGCGCGGTGGCCGGGCGCCGCTCGCCGCGCACGGTGGCGGTGAACGGGGTGCCGTCGCCGCGGCGTTCCAGGTGGACGGTGAGGTGCAGCCGGTCCTGCGGCTCGGACAACCGCATGCGGTAGCCGCCGTCGACGGGGAAGAACGGGGAGACGTAGAAGTCCTTGGCGACGCGGGCGGTGTCGCGTTCGTCGGTGTGCAGCAGGTAGGCGTGCCGCTCGCCGTAGGTGTTGTGGACCTCGGCGACGACGCAGACGAGGGTGCCGGCCGGGTCGTGGCACCAGTACAGGGTCAGCGGGTTGAAGACGTGGCCGAGGACCCGGGCGTGGCAGAGCATGCGGACCGGGCCGCCGCGCAGGTCGACGCCCTGCGCGGCGAGCCAGGAGTCGAGGGCGGCGCGTACGGTGGCGTGCCGGCCGCCGAAGTGGTCGCGGGGGTCGAAGCGGGCGAGCGGACGCAGCGGGGCGGGGAACCGGGGCGGCCGGGCCGGGTCGGTCAGCCACATGTAGGTGCGGTGGGTGAAGGCGTGCCGCAGCGGGCGGGTGCGGACGTGGGTGATCGTGCACTCGTACAGGGCCGGCACCTGCGGTGGCAGGCCCGCGGGGGTCACCATCGGACCCCCAGCCGGCGGGCGGCCTCGGCGCCGGAACGGCAGCCGTCCTCGTGGAATCCCCACCCGTGGTAGGCCCCGGCGTAGGCGGTGACGGAGGTGGTCAGGGCGGGCAGCCGCCGCCGCGCGGCCATCGAGGCGGGGGTGTAGACGGGGTGCTCGTACACCATGCGGGCGAGCACCCGCGCCGGGTCGACGCGGTCGTCGACACCGAGGGTGACGAGGTAGTGCTCGGGGGTGTCCAGCCGCTGGAGGCGGTTCATGTCGTAGCTGACACGGACCCCGCCGGGGTCGGGTGCGCAGGTGGGCATGAGGTAGTTCCAGGAGGCGCGGGCGGCACGGCTGCGGGGCAGCACCGAGGTGTCGGTGTGCAGCAGCGTCGGGTTGCGGGAGTACGTGAGGGCGCCGAGCGTCCGGCGCTCGTCCGCGGTGGGGTCGGCGAGCAGCCGCAGCGCCTGGTCGGGGTGGGTGGCGACGACCACCGCGTCGTACGTCTCGGTCTCCCCGTCGCCGGTGACGACGTCGGCGCTGTCGGCGTGCCGTCGCAGGGCGCGCACGGGGGTGGCGGTGCGGATCGCGGTGAGCCGTTTGACGATGCGCTCGACGTAGACGCGTGATCCGCCGGTGACGGTCCGCCAGGTGGGGGCGCCGCCCACCGAGAGCATCCCGTGGTGGTCCAGGAACCGGAAGAGGTAGACCGCCGGGTAGTGGGCCGCGGTCCGCGACGAGCAGGACCAGACGCAGGCGACCAGGGGGGTCATGAAATGGGCCGTGAAGTACGCCGAGAACTCCCCCGCGTCGAGGAACTCCCCCAGCGTGGTGGTGTCGTCGGTATTGCCCTCCGCGAGCTGCCGCCGGGCAAGGCGGTGGAATCGGGGCACTTCGGCCAGCATACGCAGATAGGCCGGGCGCAGCGCGTTGCGCGGCTGCGCGAAGATCCCCGACGGACCGCGGGCACCGGCGTACTCCAGTCCGCAGCCCTCGCAGCGGACGGACATGCTCATCTCGGATTCCTGCGTGGGGACGCCGAGTTCGGCGAAGATCCGCAGCAGGGTGGGGTAGGTGCGCTCGTTGTGGACGATGAACCCGCTGTCGACGGCGGTGACCCGGCCGTCGGAGGAGGGCACGTCGTGGGTGTGGGCGTGCCCTCCGAGCCGGTCGTCGGCCTCGAACAGCGATACGTCGTAACGCCGTTGCAGCAGGTAGGCGGCGGTGAGCCCGGCGACGCCGCTGCCCACGACGGCCACCCTTCGCCTTCTGTCGGTCACATCCCGTCCCTTCGTCGCGTTCCTCTCGCTGCTGGTTGTTCGCAGCCGCCCGCCGCGCGGATTGGTCCGTACGGCAATCCGCCGGGCCGGCGGCGGCGAATCCATGGGTGGAGGCATGTGACGGGCGTGGCCGCGGGGAGCGGCCGATAATGACGGTGAGCACACGAGAGAGGCCGATCCGATGACGTACGGTGACGAAGCGGGCGGCGGGCGGCCGCGGCCGGCGCTGGTCCCGTACGTGCTGCCCCAGCGGCCGCACGCCGCCGTCCTGGTGCTGCACGGCGGCCGCGCGGAGGGCCTGGAACCGCCCCCGGCGCTGAACCTTCCGGGGGCCCGGATGCGTCCGTTCGTCCGCGCGATCGGCCGGGCCACCGCCGGGCACGGGGTGGCGCTGGCCGGCGTCCGCTACCGGCACCGCGGCTGGAACGGCGAGCGGGAGGACGCCGCGCGGGACGCCCTGCGGGCGCTGGAGGCACTGCGGCAGCGGGCCGGGGAGGTGCCCGTGGTGCTGGTGGGGCACTCGATGGGCGGCCGGGCGGCGCTGCGCGCGGCCGGGCATCCCCTGGTGGGCGCGGTCGTGGGGCTGGCGCCGTGGTGCCCCGAGGGCGAGCCGGTGGGGCATCTGGCCGGACGGCGCCTGGTGCTGCTGCACGGCGACCGGGACCGGGTCACCGATCCGGCCGGCTCGCTGACCCTGGCGGACCGGGCGCGCGCCGCGGGCGCCGAGGCCTGCCACCTGGTGGTACCGGGCGGCGACCACGCGATGCTGCGCGGTGCCGGGACCTGGCACGACCTGACGGCGCGCCTGGTCGCCGGCCTGCTGCGGCTGGGCCCGCTGCCGCCGGAGGTGGCGGGAGCGCTGACCGCCCCGGTATCGGAGGGAGCGCGATGAGCCTCACCTGCCTGGTGACGGGCGCCACCGGCTACATCGGCGGCCGGCTCGTCCCCGAGCTGCTGGAGGCCGGGCACCGGGTGCGCTGCCTGGCCCGTACGCCCGGCAAGCTGCGCGACCACCCGTGGGCGGGCGAGGTGGAGGTCGTCAAGGGCGACGTCACCGACCCGGACTCGGTGCGGGCGGCGATGGAGGGCGTGGACGTCGCGTACTACCTCGTCCACGCCCTGGGCACCGGGCGGGACTTCGAGCGGACCGACCGGGTGGCCGCGGAGGTCTTCGGGTCCCGGGCGAAGGCCGCGGGCGTGCGGCGGATCGTCTACCTGGGCGGCCTGACCCCCGCCGGGGTGCCCGAGCGGGAGCTGTCGCCGCACCTGCGCTCACGCGCCGAGGTGGGCCGGGTGCTGCTGGCCTCCGGTGTGCCGACGGCGGCGCTGCGGGCGGCGGTGATCATCGGCTCCGGCTCGGCCTCCTTCGAGATGCTGCGCTACCTCACCGAACGGCTGCCGGTGATGGTCACCCCGCGCTGGGTGGGCACCCGGATCCAGCCGACCGCCGTACGGGACGTGCTGCGCTACCTCGTGGGCTGCGCCACGCTGCCGCCCGAGGTGAACCGCGCCTTCGACATCGGCGGCCCGGACGTGCTCACCTACCGCGCCATGATGCTGAAGTACGCCGAGGTGGCGGGACTGTCGCACCGGCTGATCGTTCCGGTGCCGGTGCTGACGCCGCGGCTGTCGAGCCATTGGGTGGGGCTGGTGACCCCGGTGCCGGCGAGCATCGCGCGGCCCTTGACGGAGTCGCTGCGGCACGAGGTGGTCTGCCACGACCACGACATCGCGGCGTGGGTGCCGGACCCGCCCGAGGGCATGATCGGCGTCGAGGCGGCGCTGCGGCTGGCGCTGCAGCGCATCCGGGACGCGAACGTGGTCACCCGCTGGTCCTCCGCCTCCGTGCCCGGCGCGCCGAGCGACCCGCTGCCGACCGACCCGGACTGGGCGGGCGGCTCCCTCTACACCGACCACCGCACGCGGATCGTGGACGCCTCGCCCGAGGCGCTGTGGCGGGTCATCGAGGGCATCGGCGGCGACAACGGCTGGTACTCCTTCCCGCTGGCCTGGGCCGTGCGCGGCTGGCTCGACCGCTTCGTGGGCGGGGTCGGGCTGCGCCGGGGGCGGCGGGATGCGGCGCACCTGCGGGCGGGCGACTCGCTGGACTTCTGGCGGGTCGAGGAGATCGAGCCGGGCCGGCTGCTGCGGCTGCGCGCCGAGATGCGGCTGCCCGGCATGGCCTGGCTGGAGCTGACGGCCGGACGGGACGGCGCCGGGCACACCGTCTACGGGCAGCGGGCGCTGTTCCATCCGCGCGGGCTCGCGGGGCACGCGTACTGGTGGAGCGTGTCGCCGTTCCACTCGGTGGTCTTCGGCGGCATGGCGCGCAACATCGCCGCGGCGGCCCGGGAGGGCGCGGCGGGGCCGTGACGGCGGCGGATCACTCCGGGGCGGGGGCGCGCAGGGCGGTCAGTTCGTCGTTCATCGCGCCCAGGAAGCGCATCACGACGGCGAGTTCGTCCTCGGTGAAGCGGTCGCGCGCAGCGTCGGTGCTCCGGGCGAGCGGACGGAAGAACTCCCGCGCCACCGCCATCCCCCGCGGGGCGTAGTGCAGGTGGACCACGCGGCGGTCGGCGGCGTCGCGGGTACGGCGGATGTGGCCGGCGCGTTCCAGCCGGTCCAGGCAGGCGGTGACGGCACCGGAGGTCAGATTGAGGCGTTCGCGCAGGCGACCGGGGGTCATGGCCCCGCCCTGGTCGTCGCCGTCCAGGATCGCGACCAGCGCCTGCACGTCGGTGTGGTGCAGCTTCTGGCTCTGCGCGAAGTCCTGCGCGATGCGGTTGAACTCGCTGTTCATCCGGCGCAGCTGCACGGCGAAGGCGTGCAGCCCGGTCGGGGACTCGTCCTGGAGGTTGTCGGGCACCCCTCCATCGTAAATAATCTCGATTATTAAGATACTCGATCGCTGAGATATATCCTTCCTCGCGGGGAGATCCCCCGGTTCCGACTCCACGGGAGAGAGCGATGACATCCCTGCCGCGCGCCGTCCGATGGCTGCTGCCGGTGGTGCTGCTGGTCGCCTGGCTGGGCATCGGGGGCACCCTCGGCCCGTACGCCGGCAGGCTCGGCGAGGTCTCCACCAACGACCAGGCGGCCTTCCTGCCGCGCAGCGCCGAGTCCACGAAGGCCGTCACCGAACGCACGGCCTTCAGCCGCAACGGGACCGTGCCCGCGATCGTCGTCTGGACCGCCGGCAGCGGCCGGGTGACCGACGCCCAGCAGCAGGCCGCCACGGCCGCGCTGGCCTCGCTCGCCGGCACCGAGGGGGTCAGCGGCCGCCCCTCCCCCGCGCTGCGCTCCGACGACGGCCTGGCCCTGCAGGGCGTCGTGCAGCTCCGCCCCGACCTCGGCCGGGACGTCGGGGACGCCGTCGGCCGGATCCAGGACACGGCGTCCCGCGTGGGCGGGACCACCGCACACGTGGCCGGACCCGCGGCCTCGCAGGCCGACCTGGGCGAGGCCTTCGCGGGCATCGACGGACTGCTGCTGTTCACCGCGCTCGGCGTGGTGCTCGCGATCCTGCTGCTGGTCTACCGCGCCCTGCTGCTGCCCCTGGTCATCATCGTCGGCTCGGTCTTCTCACTCGGCCTGGCCTGCGGGGTGGTCTACGTACTGGCCGACCACGGCGTCGTCCGGGTCGACGGCCAGGTCCAGGGCATCCTGTCGATCCTCGTCATCGGCGCGGCCACCGACTACGCCCTGCTGCTCGCCGCCCGCTTCCGGGAGGAACTCGCGGCCCGCGGCGACCGGTTCGCGGCGATGCGTGCCGCGCTGCGCCGCTCCGCCGGCGCGATCGTGGCGAGCGCGGCCACCGTGGCCCTCGGTCTGCTCGCCCTGCTGGCCAGCGACCTCACCAACAACCGCGCCCTCGGCCCGGTCGGCGCCGTCGGGATCGTCTGCGCCGTCGCGAGCAGCCTGACCTTCCTGCCCGCCGCGCTGCTGCTGCTCGGCCGGGCCGCCTACTGGCCCGCCAGGCCGCGGGAGCGGCGTCCGGAGGGGGAGGGCGTCTGGCGGCGGATCGCGGCCCTCGTGGACCGCGCGCCGCGCCGGGTCTGGGCCGCGAGCCTGGCCCTGCTGCTGGGCTGTGCGGCCTTCTCCCCCGCGCTGACCGCCCGGGGCGTGCCGCTCGACGAGATCTTCGTCCAGCAGGCGCCCTCGGTGACCGCCCAGCGCGTCCTCGGCGAGCACTTCCCCGGCGGTTCCGGCAACCCCGCCGTGGTCATCGCGCAGGCGGACCGGCTCGACCCCGTCACCCGGGCCGCGTCCGGCACCGACGGCGTCGACTCCGTCGCCCCCCTCACCGCCTCGGGCCGGCCCGGCGGGGGCGAGCCGCTCGTCACCGGCGGCCGGGTCCTGCTGGAGGTGACGCTGAAGGACGCCGCCGACAGCGACGCCGCCAAGGCCACGGTGCAGCGGCTGCGCAGGGCCGTGCACGCGGTGCCCGGCGCGGAAGCGGTGGTCGGCGGGTACACGGCCCAGCAGCTCGACACCCAGCGGACCGCGGAGCGCGACCGCACCCTCGTCGTCCCCGTCGTCCTCGCGATCATCCTGGTGATCCTGGCGGCGCTGCTGCGCAGCCTGCTGCTGCCGCTGCTCATGGTCGCCACGGTGGGCCTCAACTTCGCCGCCACCCTGGGGGTGTCGGCACTGGTCTTCCGCCACGTCCTCGGCTTCTCGGCCACGGACGCCTCGGTGCCGCTGTACGGCTTCGTCTTCCTGGTCGCCCTGGGCGTGGACTACAACATCTTCCTGATGACCCGGGTCCGCGAGGAGACGCTGCGCCACGGCACGCGGCAGGGCGTCCTGCGCGGGCTGACCGCCACCGGAGGGGTGATCACCTCGGCGGGCGTGGTGCTCGCGGCGACCTTCGCGGCGCTCGGCGTGATCCCGCTGGCCTTCCTGGTGCAGATCGCCTTCATCGTGGCCTTCGGGGTGCTGCTGGACACCCTGCTGGTGCGCTCGTTCCTGCTGCCCGCGCTGGTACGCGACATCGGCCCGAAGGTGTGGTGGCCGGGTGCCGCCGCACACGGCGGCGACGGGCCGCCGGCGCGGCAGGGCGCCGCGGAGCCGCCGCGCGTGGCGGAGCGTCAGACGACCTGATGCAGCCAGCGCACGGGGGCGCCCTCACCCGCGTAGCGGAAGGGCTCCAGTTCGTCGTCCCAGGGCTTGCCGAGCAGCTTGGCGACTTCGGTCTCCAGGTCGGCCTCGCCCTTGCGGGCGCGGGCGAGCGCGGCGCGCAACCGGTCCTCGGGGATGAGGATGTCCCCGTGGATGCCGGTGACCGCGTGGAAGATGCCGAGGTCGGGGGTGCTGCTGTAGCGCTCCCCCTCGGCGCCGGCGCACGGCTCCGCGGTGACCTCGAAGCGCAGCAGGTGCCAGCCGCGCAGCGCGGACGCCAGCTTGGAGGCGGTGCCGGGTTCCGCCTGCCAGGAGAACTCGGCCCGCCAGGTGCCCGGCGAGGCGGGCTGGCGGATCCAGTCCAGGTTCACGCGCACGCCGAGGACACCCGCGACGGCCCACTCGACGTGCGGGCACAGCGCGCGTGGCGCGGAGTGCACGTACAGAACTCCACGTGTCGTCACCGGAACCTCCAGTGTGGGACGAGGTACGCCTTCCCCAGCGGCCTCATGCCCATAACCGAGCCATCCGGGACAGCAGTGGACATTCTGCACTAATCATAACGAATGAGACAAGATCTGACCTTGGATCACCTCTTTCGCACCACCTGTCAGGGAAAAAGCTACCGCGCGGCGCCAGGCGAGGAGTGACGTACTGTCGGGATCAGCGAGAAGTCACCCACTCGTCCGAGGGAGAACGGATGCGCCAGTCGCTCTCGCGCGGGGTCGGCCGCACCCTGATCGCGCTGGTCACCCTGCTCACGACGGCACTCGGGGCCGGCTG
The DNA here is from genome assembly GCF_033792735.1 of Streptomyces sp. PA03-3a. Taxonomy (NCBI): domain Bacteria; kingdom Bacillati; phylum Actinomycetota; class Actinomycetes; order Kitasatosporales; family Streptomycetaceae; genus Streptomyces; species Streptomyces sp. PA03-3a. The sequence continues at coordinate 169,330 of NZ_JARAVM010000005.1, read as the reverse complement.
CTCGGCCACCGAGGGACCGGGCGGCGCCGAGGCCGGCGCCGCCGGGCGGGCTGACGCGGCGAAGCGCCCCGCGGCGGTGTGGGACACCACCCCCGCCTCGCTGGCCGCGCTCGGCGACTCCATCACCCGCGCCTTCGACGCCTGCGGGATCCTGACGGACTGTCCGGACCTGTCCTGGGCGACCGGCAGCCGCCGCTCCGTGGACAGCGTGGCCACCCGCCTGCTGGACAAGCCGGCCTCCAAGAGCTGGAACCTGGCGGCCAGCGGGGCCAAGATGCACGACCTGCCGGCACAGGCGAAGAAGGCCGTCGAACGACGGCCACAGCAGGTGACGATCCTGATGGGGGCCAACGACGCGTGTGCGCGCAGCACCGACCGCATGACCCCGGTGGCCGAATACCGCCGGGATTTCTCGGCCGCCCTGCGGACCCTCGACCGCGAACTACCCAAGGCCCAGGTCTTCGTCGCGAGCGTGCCCGACCTGATGCGCCTGTGGGACGTCGGCCGGCAGAACGCGCTGGGACGGCAGATCTGGAAGCTGGGCCTGTGCCCGTCGATGCTCTCCGACGCGCAGTCGATGAGCACGGCCGCCCGCGAACGGCGGCAGACCGTACGCGAGAGGGTGATGGCGTACAACGACGTCCTGCGGCAGGAGTGCGCACGCCTCGAGCGCTGCCGCTACGACGGCGGCACGGTCTTCGACTACCGGTTCACCCAAAAGGAGCTGAGCCCCTGGGACTGGTTCCACCCCAGCGCCGAGGGTCAGGCCAAGCTGGCGGGACTGGTCTACGCGGCGGCCTTCGGGCCGGGCGCCGTCGGTCGCTGACCGGGCGGGAAACGGCCCCTCGTTCGGGGTTTCGGACACGGCGCGGCACGCGCCACGGGCGGACGGACTCACTTCGGCAACATCGCCGTCACCTCCCCGGCACACCCATTGACACCGCCGGGAGCCCGTAACTACGTTCCCTTCAACATTTCGAACGTGTGACGAAATCTCGAACGACACCCTGTAAGGGGCGGCTTCCGTGCGCATCACCGGCATCAGTACCCATGTGGTCGGCACTCCCTGGCGGAATCTCACCTATGTGCTCGTCCACACCGACGAGGGACTCACGGGCGTCGGCGAGACCCGGATGCTCGGCCACACCGACGCGTTGCTCGGCTATCTCCACGAGGCGGAGGCCAACCACATAGTCGGCTCGGACCCTTTCGCGGTCGAGGACCTGGTCCGCCGGATGAAGTACGGCGACTACGGGCGCGCCGGAGAGATCGTCATGTCCGGCATCGCCGTCATCGAGATGGCGTGCTGGGACATCAAGGGCAAGGCCCTCGGCGTGCCCGTCTGGCAGCTGCTCGGCGGCAAGGTGAACGAGAAGGTCAAGGCGTACGCCAACGGCTGGTACACCACCGAGCGCACCCCGGAGGCGTACCACAAGGCCGCCGCCGCGGTGGTGGAGCGGGGCTACCGCGCGCTGAAGATCGACCCCTTCGGCACCGGCCACTTCGAGCTGGACCACGCGGCGACCGCCTACTCCGTCTCCCTCATCGAGGCCGTGCGCGACGCGATCGGCCCCGAGACCGAGCTGCTGGTGGAGATGCACGGCCGGTTCAGCCCGGCCACCGCGATCCGCGTCGCCAAGGATCTGGCACCCTTCAAGCCCAGCTGGATCGAGGAGCCGGTGCCGCCGGAGAACCTCAAGGCCCTGGCGAAGGTGGCCGCCCACACGGACCTGCCGATCGCGACCGGCGAGCGCATCCACGACCGCTACGAGTTCCGCGAGCTGTTCGAGCTGCAGGCCGCCGACATCATCCAGCCCGACCTCGGGCACATCGGCGGCATCAACGAGGTCCGCAAGCTGGCCGCCACCGCGGAGACCCACTACGTGCTGGTCGCCCCGCACAACGTCGGCGGCTCCGTGCTCACCGCCGCGAGCCTGCAGCTCGCCGGGTGCACCCCCAACTTCAAGATCCTCGAGCACTTCAACGACTTCGCGGACTCCGAGATCAAGAAGGTCGTCAAGGGCGCACCCGTGGTCGGCGAGGACGGGTACTTCACCCTCTCGGACGCACCGGGCCTCGGTGTCGAGCTCGACGTCGACGCCGCCGCCGAATTCCCCCAGCAGCAGGCCCGTTTCGACCTGTGGGCCGAGGGCTGGGAGCGCCGGAAGCCGAAGGGCTCGAGGTGACCGTCCACACCCCCCGCGCCGTCGTCCTCGACGGGCCCGGCCGGCACCGGATCGCGCCGGCCGGACCGGTGCCGCCCGGTCCGGGCGAGGCGCTGGTCCGCGTGCACGCCGCGGGCATCTGCGGCAGCGACCGGGAGATGTACGCCGGCACCCGCCCCGAGGGCTACGTCCGCTACCCCGTCACCCCGGGCCACGAGTGGTCCGGCACGGTGGAGGCGGTCGGCGCCGGGGTGACCGCCGGACTGGTGGGCCGGAAGGTCGTCGGCGAGGGCTTCCGCAACTGCCAGGTCTGCGAGCGGTGCCACGCCGGGGAGACCACGCTGTGCAGCGCGCCGTACGAGGAGACCGGCTTCACGCAGCCCGGCGCGATGGCGGACACCCTGACACTGCCCGCCAGGCTGCTGCACGTCCTGGACGACGCCGCCGACCTGCGCACCGCCGCGCTCCTGGAGCCGGCCGCGTGCGTGGCGGCGGCACTGCTGAAGGCCCCGGCGGCGCCGGGCGAGCGGGTGGCGGTCGTCGGCACCGGCACGCTCGGCATGCTGGCGGTGCAGTTCCTCGCCGCGGTGTCGCCGGCGGAGCTGCTGGTGGTGGGCACCGGCCGGGTCCGCGAGGAGCTGGCCGCCTCGTTCGGCGCCACGCGGTTCCGCACGACAGCCGAACTGGCCGACACCGAAGGGGAGTACGACCTGGTGGTCGAGGCCGCCGGGTCCGCCTCCGCGGCCCGTGTCTCGGCGGGGCTGCTGCGCCGCGGCGGCCGGATGGCGCTGACCGGCATTCCCGCGCCGGGGGCGCTCGGGCTCGACCCCACCGACCTGGTGGTGCGCCAGCTGACCGTGCACACGGTCTTCGGGGCGCCGCCCGCCGCCTGGGCCCACACCGTCCGGGCCTTCGACGCCGGGATCCTGGACCCCGCACCGCTGATCACGCACGACCTGCCCCTGGAGGAGTACGCCGGCGCCCTGGAACTGCTGGGGAGCCGGGATCCCAAGGTGGGGAAGGTGCTGCTACGTCCGTGACCGCTCCGTGCGCGGCGGACACACGATGTCCCATCCGTGCCCACTCACACCCAATGAACCGAACGTCGTCCGACATCTCGAACGGCGAGAACGAAGGAGCACCGTGACCGACGCACCCACCCCGAGCCCCGGAAAGGCCGGCACCACCTCCGGTCCCCGTCACCCGGGCCAGTACGCGCTCACTCTCCTCGGTCACGGAGCGCCGGCGAACGACCCAGCCGACTCCTCCCCTCACTCCTTCCCCGACGGCGGGACCTGGCGCACCGAGATCCCCTCCGTGGAGGGCCCGGAGGCCCTGGCCACCGTGCTGGAGGAGAGCGAGCGGCTGGAGGTGCCGGTGCACCGGATCAGCCAGGGCAGCGGCATCTGGATGCTGACGGACGCGGAGATCACCGAGATGGTCACCGCCTGCGCCGAACGCGACGTCGAGCTCTGCCTGTTCACCGGGCCCCGCGGCACCTGGGACATCGGCGCCGCGACCCGCACCGACTCCCGCGGCGGGGGCCTGCGGGCCCGCGGCCACGACCAGGTGGCCGGCTGCGTCGAGGACGCGCTGCGGGCGGCTGCCCTGGGCGTGCGCTGCCTTCTCGTCGCGGACGAGGGCGTGCTGTGGCTGCTGCACCAGCTGCGGGAGCAGGGGCTGCTGCCGGCCGACACCACCTTCAAGGTCTCGGCGCTGGTCGGCCCGGTCAACCCGGCGGCCTACGCGGTGTGGGAGCGGCTGGGTGCCGACTCCATCAACATCCCCTCCGACCTGACCCTCCAGCAGATCACCGAGATCCGCCGGGTCAGCCGGGCGCCGATGGACTTCTACATCGAGGCCCCGGACGACCTCGGCGGCTTCGTACGGCTCTACGACGCGGCGGAGCTGATCCGCCGCGGAGCACCGATCTACCTCAAGTTCGGGCTCAGCAAGGCCCCCGGCATCTACCCGTACGGACGCCAGCTGCGGGAGGTCGCCCTGTCGACCGCCCGCGAGCGGGTCCGGCGCGGCCGCCTTGTGCTCGACCTGCTCTCCCGGCTGGGCGCGGACGGCGGGCAGTCCCCGCTGGGCGCGCGGCTGCCGGGCCCGCTCCACCGCTTCCCCCTGGACATCGCGACCGACCCGGACCAGGCGACCGACCCCCGCCTGGCCGCCGAAAGGATCTGATCAGCCATGCGCATCGCCAGAGCCGCACGTCTGCGCACCACAGCCGCGCTGATAGCCACCCTCGCCCTCGGGGCCACCGCAACCGCCTGCGGGCAGAGCGACAACACCGGCGGTGGCGACAAGGACGGTGGGAAGGGCACCATCGGCATCGCCATGCCCACCAAGTCGTCGGAGCGCTGGATCGCCGACGGCGACAACATGGTCAAGCTGTTCAAGGAGCAGGGCTACAAGACCGACCTGCAGTACGGCGACGACAAGGTCGAGAACCAGGTCGCCCAGATCCAGAACATGATCACCAAGGGTGACAAGCTGCTGGTCGTCGCGGCCATCGACGGCTCGGCCCTCAGCGACGTGCTGCAGCAGGCCCACGACGCGGGCATCAAGGTGATCTCCTACGACCGCCTGATCCTGGGCTCGGAGAACGTCGACTACTACGCGACCTTCGACAACTACAAGGTCGGCGTGCTCCAGGCCGACTACATCATCGACAAGCTGGGCCTGAAGGACGGCAGCAAGAAGGGCCCCTTCAACATCGAGCTCTTCGCCGGCTCGCCCGACGACAACAACACCAAGTACTTCTTCAACGGCGCGATGGACACCCTCAAGCCGTACATCGAGAAGAAGCAGCTGGTGGTCAAGAGCGGCCAGACCGAGCTCAACCAGGTCACCACCCTGCGCTGGGACGGCGCGACCGCCCAGGCCCGCATGGACGACCTGCTCAGCAAGTCGTACACCTCCGACGACGTGGACGCGGTGCTCTCCCCGTACGACGGCATCTCCCGCGGCATCATCTCGGCGCTCAAGAGCGTGAGCTACGGCACCGGCAAGAAGCCGCTGCCGGTCGTCACGGGCCAGGACGCCGAGGTCGCCTCGATCAAGTCGATCATCGCGGGCGAGCAGGCCCAGACCGTCTACAAGGACACCCGCGAGCTGGCCAAGGTCGCCGTCCAGATGGGCAACGCGGTGCTGACCGGCGGCAAGCCTGAGATCAACGACTCCAAGACCTATGACAACGGCACCAAGGTCGTCCCGACCTACCTGCTGCCGCCGGTGAGCGTCGACAAGTCGAACTACAAGGAGGCCGTCGTCGACTCCGGCTACATCAAGGAGTCCGAGCTCCAGTAGTCCCGGAGCCGTACCCGACCGACGATCTTCCCCTTCCCACCACCCGAGGAGAACGGAAAGCAGGAATGGCCGGACCCGTCCTCGAAATGCGCTCCATCACCAAGACCTTCCCAGGGGTCAAGGCGCTCTCCGACGTCACCCTGACTGTCGCCGAGGGCGAGGTCCACGCCATCTGCGGTGAGAACGGTGCGGGCAAGTCGACCCTGATGAAGGTGCTCAGCGGGGTCTATCCGCACGGCAGTTACGAAGGGGAGATCCTCTTCCGCGGTGAGACCTGCGAGTTCCGCGACATCCGCGCGAGCGAGCAGCGCGGCATCGTGATCATCCACCAGGAACTCGCCCTGGTGCCCTACCTGTCCATCGCCGAGAACATCTTCCTCGGCAACGAGCACTCCACACGCGGTGTCATCAGCTGGAACGAGACGCTGCGGCACGCGGGCCGGCTGCTCAAGCGGGTCGGGCTGACCGACCAGCCGAGCACCCGTGTGGCGGACATCGGCGTCGGCAAGCAGCAGCTCGTCGAGATCGCCAAGGCGCTGTCCAAGGAGGTCAAGCTCCTCATCCTGGACGAGCCGACGGCCGCCCTGAACGACGAGGACAGCCGCAAACTCCTGGATCTCATCCTGGAGTTCAAGGAGCACGGCATCTCCTGCATCATCATCTCGCACAAGCTCAACGAGATCGCCAGGGTCGCCGACTCCATCACCATCCTGCGGGACGGGCGGACCATCGAGACGCTCGACATGAAGGCCACCGACGAGGACGGCGAGAGCACCGTCACCGAGGAGCGGATCATCCGCGGCATGGTCGGCCGCGACCTCGACCACCGCTTCCCCGAGCGGGAACCGGAGATCGGCGAGGTGGCCTTCGCCGTCGAGGACTGGACCGTGCACCACCCGATCGACCAGCAGCGCAAGGTCGTCGACGGGGTGTCCCTCAACGTCCGGCGCGGCGAGATCGTGGGCATCGCCGGGCTGATGGGGGCCGGCCGCACCGAACTGGCCATGAGCGTCTTCGGCCGCTCCTACGGCCGGGGCATCAGCGGCCGGGTCTACCTGGACGGCAAGGAGATCCGCACCCGCACCGTCCCGGAGGCGGTCGGCCACGGCATCGCCTACGTCACCGAGGACCGCAAGCACTACGGGCTGAACCTCATCGACGACATCAGCCGCAACATCTCGCTCAGCGCCCTGTCCAAGGTCGCCAAGCGCGGCGTCGTCAACCAGCACGAGGAGGCCCGCGTCGCCGAGACCTTCCGCTCGACGATGAACATCAAGACCCCGACCGTCTTCGAGACCACGGGCAAGCTGAGCGGCGGCAACCAGCAGAAGGTCGTCCTCAGCAAGTGGATCTTCGCCGGGCCGGAGGTCCTCATCCTCGACGAACCCACCCGGGGCATCGACGTCGGGGCCAAGTACGAGATCTACACGGTGATCAACGATCTGGCGGCCCAGGGCAAGGCCGTCGTCTTCATCTCCTCCGAGCTGCCGGAACTGCTCGGCATGTGCGACCGCATCTACACGATGTCGGCGGGCCGGCTGACCGGGGAGATCCCGCGCGAGAGCGCGACGCAGGAAGTGCTTATGCGCCACATGACCATGGACCGAGGTAACTGAGATGGGCAGCCCGGTGAAGACCGACAAGACTCCTCCGCCGCCCGCCGGGGGCGCGGCCGCGGCCGTCAAGGACGGCGGCGCGGCGGCCGGAGCCGCTGGCCTGCTGCTGCAGGCGGCACGGCGCAACATGCGCCAGTACGGCATGATCATCGCACTGGTGCTGATCGCGGCGCTGTTCCAGATATGGTCCGGCGGCATCCTGCTCAAACCGCAGAACGTCACCAACCTCATCGGCCAGAACAGCTACATCCTGATCCTGGCGATCGGCATGATGGTCGTGATCATCGCCGGCCACATCGACCTGTCCGTCGGTTCGCTGGCGGCCTTCGTCAGCGCGGCCGCCGCCGTGATGATCATCCACCATCACGTCCCGTGGCCGCTCGCCCTGGTCGCCTGCCTGCTCATCGGCGCGATCGCCGGCGCCTGGCAGGGCTACTTCATCGCGTACGTCGGGATCCCGTCGTTCATCGTGACCCTGGCCGGCATGCTGCTCTTCCGCGGCGGCACCCAGATCTTCCTGGAGGGCCAGTCCATCTCGCCCTTCCCCCGCGGCTTCCAGAAGATCGGCAACGGCTTCCTGCCCGAGGTCGGACCGCACACCAACTACCACAACCTGACGCTGCTCATCGGTCTCGTGGTGATCGCCATCGCCGTCGTCCAGGAGATCCGCGACCGCCGCCAGCAGCTCGCGTACGACCTGGACGTGCTGCCGCGCAACTTCTTCCTGCTGAAGCTGCTCGCCATCATCGCCTGCTGCGTCGCCTTCACCATGACCCTCGCCAGCTACCACGGCGTGCCGATCGTGCTGCTCATCCTCGCCGGGCTGCTCATCGTCTTCGGCTTCGTGATGCGCAACGCGGTGGTCGGCCGCCATGTGTACGCGCTCGGCGGCAACCAGGCGGCGGCCAAGCTCTCCGGTGTCAAGGACAAGCGGGTCGTCTTCCTGGTCTTCGTGAACATGGGCGTGCTCGCCGCGCTCGCCGGACTGGTCTACGCGGCGCGGCTGAACGCCGGCGTCCCGCAGGCCGGCATCAACTTCGAGCTCGAGGCCATCGCGGCCGCCTTCATCGGCGGTGCCTCCGCGACCGGCGGCGTCGGCACGGTGCTCGGCGCCATCATCGGCGGCCTGGTGCTCGGGGTGCTCAACAACGGGATGTCGCTGGTCGGCATCGGCACGGACTACCAGCAGGTCATCAAGGGTCTGGTGCTCCTGGCCGCGGTCGGCTTCGACGTCTGGAACAAGCGCAAGGTCGGTTCGTAAAGCAGCTACCTACAGAAGGAGCCGCAAGTGAACAGACGTACATTGATCGCGGGCGCGGCGCTCGGGGCGGTCGCGCCCGCGATCGGCGGGACGAACGCCTGGGCGGCCGGGGAGGCCGCCCCGGCGCGGCAGACCGCCGACGCCAGGCACAGGCCCGTGGGCAGGAGCAAGGTGAGCAAGGAACACTTCGGGACCCTGGAGGACGGCACCAAGGTCGACATCTGGACGGTCAGCAATGGCGGGATCACCCTCAAGGTGCTCTCGTACGGCGGCATCGTCCAGACCTTGGAGCTGCCCGACCGGCGCGGCCGCCGCGTCAACGTGTCCCTCGGATTCGACGACCTGGCCGGCTACGTGGCGAGCAGCCCGTACTTCGGCGCGCTGATCGGGCGCTACGGCAACCGCATCGCGGGCGGCAAGTTCACCCTGGACGGCCGCACCTACCAGCTGCCCGTCAACGACGGCCCGAACAGCCTGCACGGCGGCGACCGGGGCTTCGACAAGCGGGTCTGGGCGGTCGAGGGCTTCAAGGCGGGTTCGGACGCCGGTCTGGTGCTGCGCTACACCAGCGCGGACGGCGAGATGGGCTACCCGGGCACGCTGAAGGTCAAGGTCGTCTACACCCTGACCGCGGACGCGCGGTGGCGGATCGACTACACCGCCACCACCGACAAGGCGACGGTCGTCAACCTCACCAACCACACGTACTTCAACCTGCGCGGCGAAGGCGACGGCGGCGTCTACGACCACGAGGTCCAGATCGCCGCCCGGCGCTACACCCCGGTCGGGTCCACCCTGATCCCCACCGGTGAACTGGCGCCCGTCGCGGGCACCCCGTTCGACTTCCGCTCGGCGAAGACGATCGGCCGCGACATCCGCTCCGCGCACCAGCAGATCCTGTACGGCCAGGGCATCGACCACAACTTCGTGCTCGACAAGGGCCGCACGGCCGCGCCCGAGCACATCGTGACGGTCACCGAGCCCGTCTCCGGCCGGGTCATGCGGATCGCCACCACCGAGCCCGGTGTGCAGTTCTACACGGGCAACTTCCTGACCGGTACGTTCGCCGGCTCCTCGGGCCGGGTCTACCGGCAGGGCGACGGGTTCTGCCTGGAGACCCAGCACTTCCCGGACTCCCCCAACCAGCCCTCGTTCCCGTCGACGGTCCTGCGGCCGGGGCAGACCTACCGCTCCACCACCGTGCACTCCTTCGGCACCCACTGAGCGGCGCCACCCTCCCCGCGGGCGGGGGCGGCCGGGATTGTCTCCCGGGCGCCCCCGCCTGTCGACTTGGGGGACGACTCCGGGTGAACGTCCCCTGGGCCGTACGGGAATGTTCTGGGCCACCGGAATGACAGCGGCACAGAGTCCGCGCGCCGGGGGGTACGCATCCCGTCGATCAGGCCCTGCGGCTTTCGCATTCGACGAGGAGTCCCCCATGAGTCCTGACGGCAGGTCGTCTTCGCCGCGCAGGTTCCGGCGGTACGGACGGCTGACCGGCGTGGTCCTGCCGCTCGCCGTCGCCGCGGCCGCGGTGTCGGCGCCCGTGCTCGCCACGACCCCCGGCACCGTGACCACGGCGGCCGGCACGAGGACGGCCGTGAACGACCCCCGGCCGCCCGTCACGCGGAGCGTCGCCGCCGACGACGACGAGGAAGAGGCGGCGGAGGGCGAGGAGGGCGGCCGCGAGCAGGAGGCCCGCGACGAGGACGGCGGGGACGGCGGGGAGCGCACCGACCAGCGGGGCGAGCGGGAGACCGACCGGGGCGACGGCGGCCGGGACGAGGGCGAGAACGAGCGCGGCGACGAGGGCGACCAGGGACGGAACGACCGCGGCGACCAGGGCGGAAACCAGGGCGGCGACCAGCGCCCGCAGCAGCAGCACCGCGACGACCAGGGCGGGAACCAGGGCCGGAACGACCGCGGCGACCAGGGCGGAAACCAGGGCGGCGACCAGCGCCCGCAGCAGCAGCACCGCGACGACCAGGGCGGGAACCGCGACGACGGCCGCCGGGACGAGCAGGGCGACGCACGTGGCGGCCGCGAGGGCGACTGCGTCAGCATCGACTCCACCCTCCGCAAGAACGACCAGGAGATCTCCGTCGCGGTGTTCGACGGCCGGATCTTCATCGGCGGCCGCACCCTTCCGCGCGGGCGCTTCGTGTGGCACTCCCTCAGCGGCAACCGGGGCTACCCGCGCGGTGTCTGCGGGGCCACGGTGACCTCTGTCGGCTCCGGCGTGTGGGTCAAGGCGATCACCCGGGACGGCCGGGTGGTCGAGACGCACTGCACCATCCAGGAGACCCGCGGCAAGCAGAGCTCGTGCGGGGAGTGGAAGACCCTGGAGAGCCGCTCGTTCCGCTCGGCCAGGTGACCGTGCGCCCGCGCCGGCCGGTGAACGACCGGCCCGCGCGGGCGCGGTGCGTCAGGAGGCGTCCTGCCAGTACAGGGCCGGCCGCGGGGTGCCGGACGGCACCGCCGCGAAGGCCGGCGGGACCTCGGCGGCGAGCGCGGGGTACATGTCGGTGGCGGGCCCCTCGGCCCGCGGCTGTACCTGCGGCTGGGGCTGCGGCTGGACCTGCTGCTGCGGCTGCGGCTCGCGTCTGACCTCGTAGACCGGCTGCGGCGGCGCCGGGGGCGGCGCGAAGGGCTGCTCGTACAGCGGCTGGGACGGTGGGGCCTGCTGGATCTGCGGGAGCGGCTGCGGCGGCGGGGCGGGCTGGATCTGCGGCAGCTGCTGCGGCGCGGGCTGCGGGGGCGGGGCGGGCTGCTCCTGGACGGGCGCGGGGGCCGCGGCGGCGGGCGCGGGGGCCGCGTACCAGGTGCTGCCGTACAGCACCGTGCTCAGCCCGGTGAGCAGCCGCTGGACGTCGGCCTGGGGGCGGACCACCAGCCGCATGAAGCGGCTGCTGCTGCCCAGCTTGTTGCCGCACTCGCGGACCAGCACCCCGTGCTCGGCCAGCAGCCGGTCGCGCAGGACGGCGCCGTCGACGCCGTCGGGGAGCTTGACGAAGACGAAGTTGCCCTGCGACGGGTAGACGGTGAGCCCCGGCAGCGCCGCGAGCTGCCAGGTCATCTCCTGGCGGTCGCGGGAGACCATGCGCAGGCTCTGCGCGTACTCCTCGCGGTGGTCCTTGAGCATGAAGACCACGGCCTCGGCGAAGGAGTTGAGGTTCCACTTCGGCAGCATGCGGCGGACCTTCCCGGCCAGCGCCGGGTTGGCGACCAGGTAGCCGAAGCGGATGCCGTGCAGGCCGAAGTTCTTGCCGAGGCTGCGCAGGACGACCACGTTGGGCCGCAGGACGGCCTCGTCGGCGACGCTCGGCCAGGCCTCGGCGTCGCTGAAGTCGAGGAAGGACTCGTCGATCACGACGAGGTCGAGGTCGGACAGGGCGTCCATGAGCGCCACGACGGCGTGCTTGGGGAGGAAGCCGCCGTCGGGGTTGTTGGGGTTGCAGATCACGGCGGTACGGGAGCCGCGCGCCCGGACGAACGCGACGAAGGCCGCCGGGTCGAGGGCGAATCCGGCCGCCTCCGGGAGGAGGAACATGTCGACGCGCTTGCCGGTCTCCATCGGCTGGTCGGTCCAGCGGCCGAAGGTCGGTATGGGGATCGCCAGACTCTCGCGGACCAGCAGGTGGTCGATCCAGGTGATCAGCTCGGTGGAGCCGTTGCCCATGGCCACGGTCTGCGGGTTGAGGCCGAGCAGCGAGCACAGCTCGTTGGTGATGACGTCCGTGCCGCTCGGATAGTAGGTGAGGATGTCCCGCATCGACTCCTGGAGCTTCTCGTACATGGCCGGGCTCGGGAAGTACGGGTTGCACGGGATGCAGAAGTCGACGATGTCGCGCCCTCCGCCGGAGGGCGACAGGCCGCCGGCGGCGCGGCGCAGCGCGAAGTACGAGGGACTGTGCGCGGTGTTGGCGCGGAACAACTCGGTGGCATTACCGGTGACGCCGACAGCGACGGTCACGGCAGAACCTCCCTCGATCACGGGGGCCGCGCCGCGGCGGCCCGCTTCCCCTTGCCTGCACGACCTTGTCACACATTCCTCACATCTCGTACATGTGGGTTGATCGTGGGACAAGTGGTGCACGGTTCGGCTATCTTGCGGCCTCCCGCGTCTCATACGGGCCCGGGCGCGCTTCCGTTCAGTGACCGCCGCCCCTTCCCGCGGAGCTCGACGGCGGCAGCGGGGCGCCGGGTCCCTTCAGCCGAGGGTGCCCGCGGCCGCGACGAGGAGGGCGCGGATCTGGGCGGTGACCGCCATCCGCTGGGCGACGAAGGCGGGATCGGTGACCGTGCCGGTGGCCGGTTCGGTGTTGCCGGGGCCGAAGTGGAGCACCGGGGTGTGGACATGGCCGCCCGGGGCGGGCAGCGCGAGCCTGTCCCGGAGCAGGGTGGCCCGGTACGCGATCTCGTTGGAGAGGTAGTCGCCGCCGCCCCCGGCGCGGGCGGCGGAACCGGCCGTCGGGCCGCCGTCACGGGTGACGGGGGCGCCGCCCCCGGCGGGCACCTCGGTGACGGTGGTGCGGTCGTGCACCGGGAAGGCACCGGTCCCGGCGGCGGCGATCGCCGCGTACGGCAGGGTGGACGCCGTCCACTGCGGCTGTTCGCCGGGGACGGCGACGGGGACCGGGCCGGTGGCGGACAGGCCCGCGTTGTCGGGGTGGCCGCCGCGCCAGGCGCCGTTGAAGCGTTCGAGGTCGAAGCGTCCGTCCCGGCCCTGGCTGACGGTGGCGAAGAGGTCGACACGGCGCGGGCCGGGCCGGAACCGGGGGCGGAGCACGTGTTCGACCGTGCCGTCGGTGAAGTCGCCCCAGCGCACCGGGAAGACGACGGCCTCGACGCGGGCCGGGCCGGCGGCGGTCTCCAGCGTGACGCCGTCCAGGGCGAGCGCCGCGGCGCCGGAGGGATTGCTGCAGCGTATGTCCGCGTCCAGCCGGAAAGGGTCGAAGCCGGTCAGCAGGATGCGCCGGACGCCCTCGGCCACGGGCGGGCGGACGGCGTCCTGCCCCCGCGAGGCGCGCTCCAGACGGGCCGCCAGCGCCGCGCGGACGGCGGCGGGCAGCGTGAACGCCGGTTCCCAATTCCGCAGTTCCCTGCCGAGGGCGAGCCGGGCCCAGTACAGCGGCCGGTCGTCGTCGTGACCGAGGTCGCCCTCCACCGGCCCGCGGCCCTGGGCCCGGTCCACGGCGGTCCGCCACAGGGCGCGCCCGTGCCGCCGTACCGTCCTGGCGGCCCCGGCCGGGTCGCGGGACTCCGCCAGCGCCCGGGCGAACCGGGGAGCCGCGGTGTGGAAGCCGCTGCGGCGCAGGATCTCCCGCGGCACCGTCCGCTCCAGACGCAGTTCCTCGCCCGCGGGCGGCGGGACGTCGGCGGGTACGCCGGGGTGGAGCGGCAGCCGCATCACGGGGAACCTCCGGTCGGTCGGGGACGGGTCGGCTGCCCGGAGCATGCCAGAGAGCCCCGCTCCGCCAGGGCCCGGGGTGCCGGGGCCGCGCCCGGCTAGGCCGGCTAGGCCGGCTTGCGGACGAGGAAGAAGATGCTCGGCCCGAACCCCACGCGGGCCAGCGGGGACTGCAGCGCGCCCTCGGCCCTCACCAGCGCCGAGTGCGGGACCACGCGCTTCAGCCGCGCGCTGCGCAGGTTGGACACCGACAGCCGCCGCTCCACGCGCAGCCCCGCGGCCTCCAGTTGCCCGGCGACCGTGCGCGGGTGGTGGTTGACGAACGGGATGCTGTCGCGCTCGCGGTTCTCCGCCGAGCGTATGTCCACCGGCGACAGCGGCACCCGCCGGCGGTGCGCCGCGTAGCGGAGCCGGTTGGCGGCGTGCGCGAGGTTGGCGGTCTCGACGACGACGGTACCGCCCGGGCGCAGCACCCGGGCGATCTCGGCCAGTGCGCCCCGCGGGTCCGGCAGGTGGTGCATGACGCGGATCAGGGTGACCAGGTCCACGCTCGCGGAGTGCAGGCCGAGGCCGTCGGCGCTCATCAGCCGCATGCTCACCCCGGCGAGCCCCTTGAGGTACACCTCGGCGTCGTTCAGCTGCTTGCGGCTGGCGTCCACCAGCGTGACCCGGTCGGCGAACTCCCGCAGGACGGGTACGAGCCGGCCGTAACCACCGCCGACGTCCGCCGCGTGGCCGAAGTGCCGCCCTTCGAGCAGCCGGCGCAACGCGGCGACCTCGGCGTCGTGTTCGTAACCGCGGCTCACCCAGTAGGTCCGGTAGCTCTGCGGGTTGTCGTCGTACTGGTTGGTGCGCTGCGCCATCGCGCGCCTCCCCCTCGCGTGCTCGTCCCCGTACATAGGTCACACGACGGGTGCGGAATGGTTCCCTCCGGTTCGCCCCCGGCGGCTACGGCTTGCGGAAGTCCAACGGCTCCACGGGCGCACCGGCCTCCGGCTGCGGCTCAGGTGCTTCCTGCGGCGGCATCAGGGACCGCACCAGAAGCGTGGCGCCGGCCACCGCGCCGGGCATGAGCAGGACGGAGACCAGCGGCACCAGGAAGCACAGGATCAGCGGCACCCCGAACCCGAGCGCGAGCGCCATCCGGCCGCGCAGTATGCGCATCCGCTCCCGCAGCGGCACCTCCCGGCGCTGGAAGGCCACGCCGGTGAGTTCGAGGGCGAGGAAGTAGCCGGAGACGCAGAAGCCGATCGCGGGGACGACGGTCTGGCCGATGACGGGGACGAAGCCGGCGGCGAAGAGCAGGACGCCCCAGATCGCGACCCGGACCAGCACCCGCAGGCTGTCGCGGGCGGACTGCAGCAACTCCCGCCACAGCGGGAGGTCGGGCCCGTCCGGGGCGCCGCCCTCCGAGACGTCGACGCGCTCGGCCAGGGACTCGTAGAAGGGCTGGCCGACCAGCAGGGTCACCGCGGTGAAGGAGATCACCGCCAGCAGCAGGCCGCCGCCGAAGGCGACCGCGGTGAGCAGCCCGCGGAACAGGCCGCGCCAGGGCGAGTCCCAGTCGTCGGCGAAGGGCGTGGCCCAGGCGGTCGCGTCGTCGGCCCAGAAGGCGAGGGCGACCAGTGCCGCCGCGTAGCCGACGAGCGTGACCAGCGCGGGCAGCAGCCCGAAGCCGAACCAGCGGCCGTGCCGGAGCACCCAGCGCTGGCCGTCCACGAAGAGCCGTATACCGGAGGCAAGATCTCGCATGCGCGACAGGGTATGCCAACCGCGGGCGGCCGGGGCCGGCTCAGACCATGACCTCGCAGTCCCGCAGGCCCGAGGGGTCCGGGTCGAAGAGGCAGACGTCGGAGCCCGTGTCACCGGTCACGACGCCGGTGCCCGCGATGTCCTCGGCCCTCAGGAAGAGCACGTCGTCGCCCCGCCCGCCGCTGACGGTGCCGGAGTTGGCGTCGGCGTCGCCGATCAGGTCGACGAGGTCGTCTCCCTCGCCTCCGGTGACGATCCCGCTGTTCCCGCCGCTGATCTCGATCATGTCGGCCCCGGCGCCGCCGTCGACGGTCCCCGTGTTGCCGCCGTGGACGGTGATGACGTCGACACCGCCGCCCCCGGCGACCACCACGCCGGCGGGGACGCCGTGCGCGCAGTCGATCTCGTCGAAGCCCTCGGTGCCGGTGACGGCGGTGCCGGTGACCGGCCGGCCGTTGACCGAGCAGCCGGCGACGGCGGGCGCGGGCGGTTCGCCGGCCCGTGCGGAGCCCGGCAGCACGGACGCGCCGGCCAGGAGGAGTGCCGCGCCGGCCAGGACCGGACGGATACGCGTTCGTGCCGTCATCGCTGCTCCTCGGGTGGACGCCTGGAGTGGGGCGCGGATGGCACGAGCGTCACGTCACGGCCCGCGGCCCGCAATCGGGCGGGGTCCGCCCGGGGGACCGCCCCGGCGCGGCGCCTGACGACCCGTCACCGAGCGGCGTGCCTCCCGTCCGGGCCGATCGCGGCCGGGACGCCGTGCTCGACGACCCCGCACCCCGGGGAGGCTGTCAGGGACCTCCCCGGGGTGTGTGGGTCAGCCGTTCACGGCCACCGGCACCGTGAGACGGCGGTCGGCGACGCTGCGCGCGACCTCGGCGGTGTACGTACCCGCAAGAGTGCGCCAGTCACCCTCCGAGGGGTCCCAGATCTGCGCGGCTCGGCGCGCGAGCGCGATACGGGCCTGCGTCACGGCGCCGGCGGCGAGCTCGGCGGAGAGGAAACCGGCCAGGACCCGGGCCGGACGGCCGACCGCCGGATCCTCCCCCGCGGGCGCCGCCAGATAGACCTGGACGACCTCGCGCCCCGGCCGGTCGCCGGTGTTGCGCAGCCGTACGGTGAGCGTGCCCAGCACGTCCGGCCCGCCGTCCCCGGCAGGGCCGCCCTCGGCGGGCGCGAAGGAGGCGTCCTCGTAGGCCCAGTCCGTGTAGCCGAGCCCGTGGCCGAAGGGGTACGCGGGCGCCGTCCCGGCCCGTTCCCAGGCGCGGTAGCCGATGAAGACGCCTTCGTCGTAGCGCAGCACCCCGTCCCGGGGCACGACCTCGGCGACCGGGGCGTCGGCCAGCCGGGCCGGCCAGGTGGTGGGCAGCCGGCCGCCGGGCTCGGCCGCGCCGAGGAGCACGTCGGCGAGCGCCGCGCCGGCCTCCTGTCCGGGGAACCAGCCGACCAGCACCGCGGCGACCTCCTCGCGCCACGGCATCTCCACCGGCGAGCCGGTGTTGACCACGACCACCGTCCGGGGGTTCACCGCGGCCACCGCGTGGACGAGTTCGTCCTGCCGGCCCGGCAGCCGCAGGTCCGCGCGGTCGAAGCCCTCGCTCTCCACCCGCTCGGTGGTCGCGACGACGACCACCGCCACCTCGGCGTCCCGGGCCGCCGCGACCGCCTCCGCGATCGACTCGTCCCCGTCCCGCCGCGGTTCGGCGTGCATCAGCGAGAAGACGACCGCCCGGACCGGCCCCCTGCCGTCCCGGGGGACGACATGGGTCAGCGAGACGCCGACGGGGACCCCCGCGGTCAGGGCGACGCGGCCCCGCTCGACGGGCGCGCCGAACATGCCCTCGAAGGGCCCTGACTCGGGACCGGCGACCTGGGTCCCGTCGAAGACCACCGCGCCGTCCACGACGAGCCGGAAGCCGCCCAGCCCGCGGGTGCCGAAGTGGTGGGCGCCGCTCTCGCGGGGCGTGAAGGTCCCGGTCACCTCGACGGAGTGCAGGGCGTCGTGGGTCACGCCGTCGGGCAGGTCGCTGCCCATCCACTGCACATGGCCACCGGGCAGCGTGCAGGTGCCCAGGACCTCTCCCGCGGCGTCCCGGCAGACCGCGCGCAGCGCGAACCCGGGCCCGGCGGGCGACAGTTCCCCGTTGGGATCGGCGCCCACGGCGTAGGTCAGGGCGGCGCCCTGCGGCAGCGCCGCGCGCAGGCCGTCCAGCGGCGAGACCACATGGCCGGGGAAGACCTGCGCGGACCCTCCCCCGAGCACCCGGGCGTCGCGGGCCGCCGCGCCGATGAGCGCCATCCGGCGCACCCCGGTGGGGTCGACGGGGAGGACGGGCCGCTCGCCGCGCGGCTCGTTGCGCAGCAGGACGAAGGAGCGGCGGGCGATCTCCCGGGCCAGCGCGGGCCCGTCGATCGCGGCGGGGATCCGCTCGGGGGGCACCGCCGCGGGGGTGCCCGCCGGCAGGCCCACCCGGGCGGCGAGCCGCAGCACGTTGCGCACCGCCGCGTCCACGGCGGACTCCTCGGCGCGCCCCTCGCGCACGCGCGGGCCTGCGCCTCCCCGAAGACGGTGCGCGGTCCGGGCATGGCCACGTCGAGGCCGCCGGCCAGGGCCGCGACGGTGTCCCGGGCGGCCGCCTGCTGCAGTGGCTGCACGACCCCGGCGCGGTGGACATGCCGGCCGTCTTCCGGCACTTCGTCACCCTGCTCGACCCGGGCGGAGGCGACGGGGAGCCCGATGGCACACAAGGGGTGCGCCCGCCCGGGCGCACCCCTTGTCCCCGCCGCCGCCCGCCGCTACTCGGGCAGGCGCACCAGCATCTTCCCGGTGTTGTCGCCCCGCAGGACGCCGAGGAAGGCCTCCAGGTTGTTCTCGATCCCGTCGACGACGGTCTCGCGGTAGTGCAGCCTGCCCTCGCGGATCCAGCCGCCGACCTCCTGGACGAACTCCGGCTGCAGGTCGTAGTGGTCGCCGACGAGGAAGCCCTCGATGCGCAGCCGGTTCTGGATGAGCCGGGACAGGTTGCGGGGGCCGGGGGCGGGCTCGGTGGCGTTGTAGATGGCGATCATGCCGCAGACGGCCACCCGGCCGTGCAGGTTGAGGGCGCCGATGGCCGCCTCGAGGTGCTCGCCGCCCACGTTGTCGAAGTAGACGTCGATGCCGTCGGGCGCGGCCGCCGCCAGCTGCTCGGCCACGGGGCCGTTCTTGTAGTTGAAGGCGGCGTCGAAGCCGTACTCCTCGACCAGGAGCTTGACCTTCTCGTCCGAGCCGGCGCTGCCGATCACCCGGGAGGCGCCCTTGAGCCGGGCGATCTGGCCGACCTGGCTGCCGACCGCACCCGCCGCGCCGGAGACGAAGACCACGTCGCCCTCCTTGAGGCCGGCGACGCGCAGCAGGCCCGCGTAGGCGGTGAGACCGGTCATCCCGAGTACGCCCAGATAGGTGCTCAGCGGGGCGAGGCCGGGATCGACCTTGACCACGGCCTCCGCCTTGGCCAGGGCGTACTCGCGCCAGCCGAGGGGGTGGAGCACGTGGTCGCCGGGGGCGAAGCCCTCCGCGCCCGAGGCGACGACCCGGCCGACCGCGCCGCCGTGCATCGGCTGGTCCAGCCGGTACGGCTCCGCGTACGACTTGGCATCGTTCATGCGGCCGCGCATGTAGGGGTCGACCGACACGTAGAGGTTGCGCACGAGGATCTCACCGGGCCCGGGCTCGGGAACCTCGGTCTCGCGCAGCGCGAAGTCCTCGGGCTTCGGCCACCCGTGAGGACGGGCTACCAGATGCCATTCACGGCTCTTCGGCATGGGGGGAACGCCTCCAAAGCTTTAGGTTCTTAACTAACCATGAGCCTGAATGCTTGAGGAAGTCAAATAAATCGGCATGGGCGTGTCCCGTCGCACAGCGGAGCGCCGGCCGGTGGAACCGGCCGGCGCGGTGAGCCGGTGCGAGCGGGGTGGGACGGACGCGGGACGGATCGGCGAAGGCGCCGGGGAGGACGGGCGGCTGCCCGTCAGGTGCACCACCACAGGAAACGGGTGCAGGAGGGGGTCGGCTTCGGCGTGTGCGTGGCGGGCGGCGAGGCCGGGGCGGAGTGCGGCGGCGCCGAGGCGGTGGGGGCGCCGCCGGCGGGGGCCGAGCCCCCGGAGCCCGTGGGGGGGCGACTGACCGTGGCGGAGGCGGTGGCCGAGGGGGACTGCGACTTCTTGGCGCTCTCCGACACGCTGGGCGACGCGGAGGGGCTCGTGCTCGCGGACGCCGAGGCGTCGGAGGCGGGTGCCTTCGGGGCCCCGGAGGTGTCGTCGCCGGGCGAGGAAGTCGCGCTCGGGGAGGCGCCGTCGGTCCGCGTGTGGTCGGCGGCGGCCGAGTTCCCACCCGTCGCGTAGCCGGCGAGCGGGAGTTCCGCCACGCTCCAGCCGACGAGCACGATGGCCGCGCCCACCAGGGCGCCGATCAGCAGCCGAGAACGGCGGCGGGTACGGACGCGGCGGGTACGGGCCCGGCTGCCGGAGCGGCGCGGGGCGCCCTCCGCGGGGCCGCGCCCCGCGCCCTTGCGTCGTTCGGCGCGACCGCCCTCGGGGGCGGCGGCGTTCTCGCCGTCCCCGGCCGCGGATGCCTGCGCGGGCGCGTCGGCAGGCCCCTGCGCACCGAGTTGGTGGGCGGGCGTTCCGCACCCCGGGCAAGACAGGGCGCCGTTGATGTGCCGTCGGCAGGCTGCGCAGTAGTCCATTGCCCTGGCAGCGTATGGGACGCACCGATACGACGTACATATGAGTTGCCCGTCGATCCCGTGAAACCTCTGTGAAACCCGGGACATGCGGGTTTAGGGCGCCGATCAGCGCCGAACAGCCCCGAATCAACCCCGAACCACCACGGAATCAACCACCGAACGGCACATCGGGCATCCCCTGCCCGGCTCCCGGCACCACCAGCAGCGATCCCGACAGGGGCCGCTCCGCCAGCTCCCGGGCGTCAAGGCCCGTGCTCGCGGAGGTGATGTAGAGATCCGTCAGGGACGGGCCGCCGAAGGCGCAGGCCGTGGGCCGCCGTACCGGCACCTCCACGACCCGGTCCAGGTCGCCCCGCGGGGTGTAGCGGCGGACGGCCGCCCCGTCCCACAGGGCCACCCAGACGCAGCCCTCGGCGTCCACGGTGAGCCCGTCCGGGAGGCCCGCCTCCTCCTCGACGACCGCGAACGGCCGCCGCCCGCGCACGAGTCCGGTGTCCCGGTCGACGTCGAACACGTCGACGCGCCGGGTCGGGCTGTCCACGTAGTACATGAGGGAGCCGTCGGGACTCCAGTCGGTGCCGTTGCTGACGGTCACGTCGTCCAGCACCGGCACGACCGCGCCGTCCGGGCCGATCCGGCGCAGGGTCCCGCCGCCGGGCGCCTCGTCGTAGCGCATGGTGCCCGCCCACAGGGTGCCGGCGGCGTCCACGGCCGCGTCGTTGGCCCGCCGCCCGGGGACGGGGTCGTGGTGCAGCCAGCGGAAGGCGCCGTCCGCGTCGTACAGCCCCACGCCGTCGCGCAGGTTGACGACCACGCCGCCGGCCGCGCGCGGCTTGGCCGCGCCGACGTGCTGCCCGGTCGCCATCACGGACTCGCCGCCGCCGGCCGGGTCGTACCAGTGCACCCGGGAGGCGAGGATGTCCACCCACAGCAACCGCGCGCCGACCGGGTCCCAGGTGGGACCCTCGCCGAGCCGCGCCTCGGCCTTCAGGGCGAGTTCCACCCCGTTCACCGCGCACCGTCCCGGTGGCCGAGGCGCTCGGACAGCTCGGCGGCGCCCTTGGCGGCCAGTTCCTCCAGCTCGGCCCGGCGCTCCTCGTTCCAGCGGATCATCGGCACCGAGATGCTGAGCGCGGCCACCACCCGCCCCACCGAGTCCCGGACCGGGGCGGCGACGCAGGAGACGTCGGGGTTGGACTCGCGCCGCTCGACGGCGACGCCGCGCTCGCGCACCGCGTCGAGCTGCCGTCGCAGTTCGCCCGCCGAGGTGATGCTGTGCTCGGTCATCGCGGGCAGCGGCCCGTCCCCGGGCAGGCGTTCGTCGAGGTCGTCGGGGGGCAGCGAGGCCAGCAGCATCTTGCCGACGGAGGTGCAGTGCGCGGGCAGCCGCCGCCCGGCCGCCGACACCATCCGCACCGCGTGGGTGCTGTCCACCTTGGCGATGTAGATGACGTCGGTGCCCTCCAGGACGGCCACGTGCACCGTCTCGTCGCAGGTCTCCGCGACCGAACGGGCCACCTGCTGGCCCTCGGCGGCGAGGTCCAGCTGCTCGGCGTAGCGGCTGCCGAGCTGATAGGTGCGCACGCCGAGCCGGTAGCGGCCCGCCTGACCGGGCTGCGGCACCAGGTAGTTGCGCGCCGCGAGGGTCGTCACCAGCTCGTGCACGGTGGTGCGCGGCAGCCCCAGCCTGCGGGTGATCTCGGGCGCGGACATCGAGCCGTCGCCTTCGAGGAAGAGCTCCAGGATGTCCAGGGCTCTGGTCACGGCGGGTACGAGACGTCCCATCTCTGCTCGCTCTCTCCGGCGCCTGTTCGAGATTCCGTATAACGATCGGTATCGCGAACGCAGCGTATCCGCGCCAGGTCGTAGCGGGCAATGGGCGCGCACCGCGCCACGCCGATTGTCGGCTTGTCAGACAACTCTAGGGCCGTTTGCTACTTTCTCAGTGCCCATCAGGTGATTTGCACCCTTTCCCGACTGTTCGGTGATTCCTTCACCTCTCTCCTCCTACGGGGTCGCCGTGACGATCACGCCCAGCAGCATGCGCAAGACACCCGCCCGGCCCGGCGGGCTCGTCCCCTCCCCGGCCACCGGGGACGGCGACCGGCCGGGCACGGACCCGGGCACGCACCCGGACACCGCCCGCCGCCACGACTACGCACGCCACGGCACGCTCGCCGGGCCCCTCAACGACCCGCCGCGACCGGGGGTGCTGTACCGGGTCAGGTACCGCAGCCTGATGTCCCGCGAAGGGCACCGGGTGCGCACCTGGCTGCTGCTCACCGCCGCGCCCCTGGCCTCGCTGGGCGTCCTGGTCTGGCTCCTGCAGCCCCGCCACTGGGCGACCCGTGAGGCCGTGCCGCTGTGGGCGCATGTCGCGGACGTCGCGTTGCTGGTCTGCCTCGGCCTCGTCGCACTCTTCCGGCTGGTCGCCGTCGTGTCCCACGCCCACGCCACCCTGGTCGCCCGCGACCCGGTCCCGGTCGCCCCGGCAACGGGCACGCGGGTCGCCCTGCTGGCCTCCGCCGCACCGGGCGAGGAGTCCCTGGCGCGGGTGCGGGCCACCCTGGAGGGCGCGGTGCGCGTCCGGCACGACGGCCCCGTCGACGTGTGGCTGCTGGACGAGGACGACGACCCGGAGATCCGGCGGCTCTGCGAGGCGATGGGCGTACGGCACTTCACCCGCAAGGGTGTCGAACGCTGGAACCTGCCCGAGGGCGCCTTCCGCGCGGGTGCCCGGCACGGCGGCCACAACGCCTGGCTCGACGCCCACGGCGACGACTACGAGTTCACGGCCTCGGTCGGCACCGGCCGGGTGCCGCTCCCCAACTACCTGGAGCGGACGCTCGGTTACTTCCGCGACCCGGACGTCGCCTTCGTCGTCGGCCCGCAGGTCCACGGCGGCCACGGCACCCGCGGCACGGCCGTGGCGAGGGCCGCCGAGAGCCACCGGTCCCTCGTCGATGCGTCCGCCCAGCGGGCCGCCAACCGCTACGGCTCCGCCCTGTTCAGCGGCACCACCAACGTCGTCCGCGTCTCGGCGCTGCGACAGGCCGGCGGGCTGTCCGACTCCGCCGCCGGCGATCTGGCCACCGGGCTGGAGATCCACGGCCGCCGCAACCCCGCCACGGGCCGCAAGTGGCGCTCGGTGCACACCCCGGACGTGGTGGCCGTCGGCGCGGGACCGTCCTCCTGGTCCGGCTTCTTCGACCAGCAGCGGCGCCGGAGCCAGGGCACCTGCGAGGCGGTCCTGCGCCGGTTCTGGAAGGCCCCGTGGAAGCTGCGTCCCGGCAGCCTCCTCACCTACACGCTGACGGCCGCCCACTACCCCCTGGCGGGCCTCGGCTGGCTCCTCACCGCGCTCGCCAGCGTCCTGTTCCTCGGGTTCGGCGCTTCCCTGGCCGCCGTCGACCCCGCGGTGTGGCTGACGCTCCACGGCACGGCCGTCGCGTTCCGGATCGCCCTCTGCCTCGGCAACCGCGGACGCAACGTCAGCCCCCACCGGCCCAGGGGCTCCTTCGGCGTCGCCGGGACGGTGATGTCCGCGGTGGCCGCCCCGCTCTACGTGCTCGCCCTCGTGACGGCGCCGCTGCGGCGCACGCCGGGCACGGCGGCCGCGCCCGACCCGGCCCGCCCCGACCGGCTCGCCACCTTCCGTGCCCACCTGCTGTGGGCGGCCGTGTTCGCCGGTTCGCTGCTCGCCTCGGTCCCCCTCGGCCACACCCACGCGGCGATGCGCACCTGGGCGGCGATCGCGCTGCTGACCGCCCTCGTCCCGCTGCTGGTCTGGCGGTGCAGTGTGCTGCGGCGCCGGGTGGCGGGCGCGCTGGCCGCACGGAGGACCCCGGCCGGCCGGGGCCGGCACCGCGCGCCCAGGCAGCGCGCCGCCACCCGGATCGCGGCGGTACGGCGCCACTTGGCGCGGCGCTGAGGGACGCGGGAGGACCGAAGAAGCGAGGACGGCCGCCACCGGGCGGCCGTCCTCGCCTGCCTCCCGCGACGCCCCCGTCATCCCCCGGCGGGCCCGGCGGGGGATGACGGCCCGCCCGAGGCCGATGCGGCGGGGACGCCCGCCGAAGGGGGCGTTCACCGGAGCCGGGGCGGATGCCGGGGCGGACGGCGACGGGCTCCACGTGACCACGGCCGGGGCGGGCCGGGACGCGCGCACCGACACCCGCCGCCCCGACTCCCGGGCCAGTTCGAGCGCGCACGCCGCCCACCAGTGCTCCTCGGGCGGCGCGTCGCAGCAGCGCGGCGTCCGCCGTCCGGCCGCGGGCCACCCAGGCGTCGGGCCTGGCGTGCGGCCCGGCTCCGGGGCCACCCAGAACGGCGAGGACCCGCCGCCGTCCGGCGGGCCCAGCGCCAGGGCGGCCCCGCGGCCCCACCCCGGTGACGGCAGCACCGCCGCGCCGGCCGGTCCTGCCACGACGCGTACGGTGCGTGCGCCGGGTCGTCGAGCACGTGCGATCCCAGCGAGAGGCATGTGCCCCACCGTCACATCGGCGACCGGGGGCGCCGCTTCTCGTGCGCCGAACGGTCGCCCCGGGCTCCGGGAACTGACGAATCGTCATGCGGTATCCGAATCCGGTACGACTATTCGGGTGATCATGCGCATCCATGGACAAATCGGGTCGTTGATCAGATCACGACCTTTGGTCCCCTCCAGTCCGAAAGGAACACAAGTGAAGCGTTTCTCCAAGGCTGTCGCCCTGACTGTCGCCACCGGTGCCCTCGTCCTCGGTTCCGCCACCACCGCCCTCGCCGGCGGATACGACGGCGGCGGCAAGGGCGGCGGCCACGGCTACGGCAAGGGCTACGGCAAGAGCTACGGCAAGAGCTACGGCTACGACGGCTACGGCTACGGCAACCGCCGCAGCGGCGCCAACGCCCGTGCCATCGCCGTGGGCTCCCCCGGCATCCTGAGCGGCAACGTCATCCAGGTGCCGATCAACGTCCCGATCAACGTCTGCGGCAACGGCCTCAACGCGATCGGTCTGCTCAACCCGACCGCGGGCAACGTCTGCATCAACGGCTGACGCTCCCGCCGCATCTCCCGGGGCCGCCGGAGGGCACCTCCTCCGGCGGCCCCGCCATGTCACAGGCCGTTCGTGTAGGCCGACAGCCGCGCGGTGCCGTAGCCGCCGTCGATGGGCACGTTGCGGACGGCGTGGCCGGTGAGCCACGCGCTGAGCGCCTCGAAGGACGCGTCACCGTGGGTGTCCTTGTACAGGGCGGCGATCCCGGTGACGTGCGGGGCGGCCATCGACGTGCCGTCCATGTCGCGGAAACTCCCGTTGAGGTACGCCGACAGGATGCCCGTGCCCGGTGCGTGGATGTCGACGCAGGTGCCCCAGTTGCTGAACCAGGCGCGGCGGTCCTCCTGGTCGATCGCCCCGACGGTGAAGGCCGTCCGCGAGCTCGCCGGCGAGACGAAGCACGCGTTGAGGTTGTCGTTCCCCGCCGCGGCCACCGGGAACACCCCGGCCTTGGCCAGACCCTCGACGGCCCGGTTGGCCGCCTGCGACCAGCGCCCCGACAGCGACAGGTTCGCCACGGCGGGCCTCCTCGCGTGCCCGGCGACCCAGTCGACGCCCGCGATCACCGCGGAGTTCGAGGTCCGCCCGACGCAGGGGAAGACCCGCACCGACACCAGCGTCGTCTTGCGGGCGACACCGGTGTAGCCGCCGCCGACGACGCCCGCCACATGGGTGCCGTGGCCGTTGCAGTCCCCGCCGTCCAGTCCGTCGCCGATCGCGTCGTACCCGGGCACGGCGCGGCCGCCGAAGTCCGGGTGCGAGAACTCGATGCCGCTGTCGACGATGTACGAGGTGACCTTGGCGCCGGTGGCCCGCACCTCGAAGCCGGAGCCCCCGAGGGCCCGGTTGTTGATCCGGGTCAGGCCCCAGGGCGTGAACCCGCCCAGGCCGCGCAGCCCCTTCGACCGGGGTCCGGAGGAGTCCGGCACCGGTGCCGAGGGCGTGGCCGGGCCGGGGACGGTCTGCGGCACCGGTACCGGCTTGGTGCCGGGCCGCGGCGCGAGGGACTCCCCCGGCGCCGCGGGATCCTGCGAGGACTGCCCGGGCGCGGCCGGTTCCGGTTCCGCCCGGTACGGCACCGTCAGATCCGGTGCCGCCGGACCCGACACCGCCGGGTCCGGACCGGACGCTCCCGGCATCGGCTGCCCGGGGAGCCGTTCGGGGGCCTGCTCCGGCGACCGGCCGTCCGGTCCCGGCCCCGGTCCCGGTCCCGCCGGCATGGGCGCCCCGGGCGCGGCGGTGTCCTGGGGGAAGTCGACGGGTCCCGTCGGCTCACCCGGGACGCCGCCGGGGTAGGGGGGTTCCAGGTCGCTGTCCGCGGGGGCGTCCTCGCCGAGCGGGATGGCGACCACCGCGTCCTGCTCCACCTCGTCCACGCCGGGCGCGGCGCGTACCCGCTGCACCTGGGCCGGTGTGAGCCGGGCGGCGAAGCCGGCCAGCGCGTGCCGGTAGGTGAAGAGCGGCCGCACGCCCAGCCCGTCGAGAACGGTGTGCGGCGCGGTGCCGTGGTCCAGGGTCACGATGTACTGGTCCGGAATCGCCCCGGGAGGGCCGGGCCGTGGTTCCGCCGCGCTCGGGAGGGGAGCCGCCAAGGTGAGGGCGGGAAGAGCAGTCATCAGGGCGGCGGAGGCGGTCCGCCGCAGAGAGGTTCGCATCCGCGGAGCTCCTTGATCGGTAGACGATCTGACGGTCCCCCAGGTTTCTGGTTATCAGCTCACCATCCCGGCTGCCCGGTTCCGGCGGCTGTTCGGGTGATGCTTCGCATCCGCCCCGCCGTACGCGTCGTTGACCAGACCGCACATCAGTGACCAAGGAAAGGAAGAGCTCGTGAAGCGTCTCTCGAAGGCCGCAGTGCTGACCGTCGCGGCCGGTGTCGCGGTGATGGGGAGTGCGGGCGGCGCCCTCGCCAGCGACGGTGGCAAGGACCGCCACTACGACCGCGGCGGTGCCTCGGCCGAGGGTGCGGCCATCGGCTCCCCGGGTGTGCTCAGCGGCAACGTCATCCAGGTCCCGGTCAACATCCCGGTCAACATCTGCGGCAACGGCATCAACGCCGGTGCGCTGCTGAACTTCACGGCCGGCAACGCCTGCTTCAACGTCTGACGGCGGCGCCCGCCCCCGGGCGCCCCGCCATCCGTCCGCACCTCATTCTGGAGCTCCGCAACATGCTGAAGAAGGCACTCGCCTGCGCCACCCTGGCGGTGGCCGCGTCCGGCAGCGCCGCGGCCCTCGCGCCGACCGCCCAGGCCTCCGACGTCCACGGTGGGAACTACTCGCAGAACGTCAACGTCCTGCCCCATCTCTGCCTGGACGTGAAGCGCATCAACGCCCTCAACCCAGTCGCGCTCGACGCGCTGACCGAGACCAGCGGCCAGCAGTGCAACGAGAAGTCCAGCGTGGTGGACGCGCACAAGTCGGCGCTGTCCGACCTCGCCGACGTCGGCGCGTACCAGAACTGATCCGGGCGGGATCCACGGCGGCCGTCCCCTCACCACGAGGGCGGCCGCCGCCTGTGTGCGTCGGACAAGGACGCGCACCGGAAGAGACGAGCACCGGCAAAAGGGCCCGGCCCCACGGAGTTCCGTGGGGCCGGGCCCTGTGTGCGCCCGGTCCGTCAGTTCTGGTAAGCACCGGCGTCGATAAGGTCGGAAAGCGCCGACTTGTGCGCGTCGACGACCTTCGACTTCTCGTTGCACTGCTGGCCGCTGGTCTCGGTCAGCAGATCGATCGCCAGCGGGTTGAGGGCGTTGATGCGCTTCACGTCCAGGCAGGGGTGCGGGATCAGGTTGACGTTCTGCGAGTAGTTCCCGCCCGAGGTGTCGGAGGCCACGGCGGCGGGGACGACGGCGCCGGCGGCCGCGACGGCGAGTGAAGCACAGGCGAGAGCCTTCTTCAGCATGGGGAGTTTCTCCTCTGGGAGTTCAACGACGTCCTCCGGACGCCGACACCAGGAGCAACGCCCCCCACCGGGTGGACGTGACGGGCGTTGCTCCAGGTTTTCCCGCATTCACTCCCAGGCCGTAGGGCACGCCGCTAATACGAGGAGTCGGCGTCCAACGACCCCAGGACGACGGCGCTGTTGAACCCGCCCGTCCCGCGGGCGAGGACCACGGCCGTGGTCAGCCGCTCCGGCCGCGTCCAGCGGGTGACGAGGCGGACGCCGTACCGCTCGCGGGCGGCCCGCGCGTCGCCGCCGCGGGTGGGCGGGACGACCCCGGTGCGCAGGGCGAGGGCGGCGGCAACCGCGTCCAGGGCGCCCGCGCCGGAGGTCAGCCGGCCCACGCCGGCCTTGGGCACCGTCACCGGGATCTCCGCCAGCCGGTCGCCGAAGACCCGGCGGAGCGCCGCCGCCTCGGCCGCGTCCCCGGCCGGGTCGCCGGCGCCGTCGGCGAAGACCACGTCCACGTCCCCGGGGGCGCGGCCGGCTTGCTCCAGTGCCGTGGTGACGGCCCGGGCCAGCTGGACGCCGTCGGCCGCGGGCGCCGTGTGGTGGTGGGCGTCATGTGTGGCGGCGTGGCCCAGTAGTTCGGCGTAACCGCGTACCCCGCGCTCCGCGGCGTGCGCCTTCTCCTCCAGAACCATCAGGGCGCCGCCCTCCCCGGGCACGAACCCCGAGGCGTACGGGCTGAAGGGCAGATAGGCCCGTTCGGGGTCGGTGCCGCGGTGCACCGTGGGCAGGGTCGACTGGCAGGCGAGCGCGAAGGGCGACAGCGGCGCCTCGGTGCCGCCGACGATCACGGCCTTCCCGCCGCGCCGCAGCAGCCGCCAGGCGTGCTTGAGCGCGTCGAGACCGCCCGCGCCGTCCGCGGCGACCACCCCGCAGCCGCCGGTCAGCCCGTGCCGGATGGAGATCTGGGCGGCGCCCGCCGCGTGGAACCAGGCGATGGACTGGTGGGCGCCGGTCTCGCCGAGCTGCCGGGCCCACAGGGCGTGGGTCTCCCGCTGGCCGGACTCGTTGCCGCCGGAACCGCTGGAGGTGACCACCGACAGGTGGAACGGGGGGTGGTCGGCGGGCCGCAGCATCGCGTCGGCCAGCGCCATCTCGGCCGCAGCCAGGGCGAACCAGGTCCAGCGGTCGGTCTCGGCGCGGAGTCCGTCGTCGATCCAGCGGGCGGCGTCGAACCCGGTGACCTCCCCTGCCAGCACGACCGGCGAGCGACCCGCGTCGGGCCGGCCGATCGGCCGGATGCCGTTGCGCCCGGCGATGGTGGCCCGCCAGTAGGGGCGGGCGCCGACGCCGGTGGGGGCGACGACCCCGAGCCCGCTGAGGACCGCGCGTGTGGTCATGCCTCCGCCTCCCGTTCCGGGTCCGGCTCCAGGGCCGAGAAGACCATCGCCGACTGGAAACCGCCGAGGCCGCAGGCCACCGACAGCGCGTGCCGCACCCGCCGTTCGCGGGCGAGGACCGGCGTGTAGTCGAGGTCGCACAGGGGGTCGGGCCGCAGCAGGTTCGCGGTCGGCGGGATCATCCCGCGCCGGACGGCGAGGGCGCAGGCGGCCATCTCCAGTGCGCCCGCCGCGCCGAGGCAGTGGCCGATGACGGACTTGACGGAGCTCACCGGGACCTTGCGCGCGTACTCGCCGAGGGCGCGCTTGTACGCGGCGGTCTCGTAGCGGTCGTTCTGCACCGTGCCGGAGCCGTGCGCGCTGATCCAGTCGAGCTGCTCGGGGGCGATGCCGGCCTCCGACATGGCGGAGATGATCGCCTCGCTCAGGTCGTAGCCGTCGGGGCGCAGACCGGTCATGTGGTAGGCGCCGGTCCGGTTGTCCCAGCCGCGGACCTCGCAGTAGACGGACGCGCCCCGGGCGCGGGCGTGCTCCAGTTCCTCCAGCACGAGCACCGCGCCGCCCTCGCCGAGCACGAAGCCGTCACGCCTGGCGTCGAAGGGTGCCGGTGTCAGCTCGGGATCGCCGGTGTGGGCGGTGGTGGCGCGGATCGCGTCGAAGCAGGCCACCGTCACCGGCGAGATGGGCGCCTCGCTCGCGCCCGCCAGCATGACGTCGGCCTCGCCGTCGCTCAGCGTCCGGAAGGCGCAGCCGATCGCGTCGACGCCGGAGGTGCAGCCGGTGGAGACGACCGAGGACGGGCCGTGCAGGCCGTGCCGGAGCGAGAGTTCGGCGGCGGCCGAGGAGGGGTGCATCGCCCGGTGCAGGAAGGGCATGCCGTGGTCGGGGCTGACCTCCCAGTGCCGGCCGCCGTCGCTGGCGACCATGTACTCGTCCTCCAGGGTGGAGGTGGCGCCGACGGCGGTGCCGAGGCAGACCCCGAAGCGGTCGGTGTCCTCGGCCTCCGTGCGCAGTCCGCTGTCGGCGAGCGCCTCGGCGGCCGCGGCGAGCGCGAACTGGGCGAACCGTCCGTTGCGGCGTATCTCCCGCGGGGTGAGCCCGGCCGCGCGGGGGTCGAAGTCGGCCTCGGCGGCGATCCGCGAGCGGTACCGCGAGGGGTCGAAGCGGGTGATCCGGCGGATCGCCGGCCGGCCCCCGACGATCCGCTCCCAGAACGCCTCCCGCCCGACGCCGCCGGCGGCGACGGCTCCGACGCCCGTCACCACCACCCTGCGCGCGGTACGGCCCGCGGTCACCGGTCGACCAGTTCGCGGCCCGGCGGCGGGCCCTCCGTCGCCGGGCCCGCCGCGGTGGCGGCGCGGGCGACGGCGGCGGCCTGCTCACGGGTCTCGGTGTCGACGTGCCCCAGTTCGGGGCGCGGCGCGAGCGGGGCCAGGAAGAACACGGCGCGGGCCACGGCGTCGGAGGTGTTCACCAGCCGGTGGCGGACCCCGCGCGGCACGAGCAGTGCCTCGTTGGCGGCGACGCTGCGGGGCGAACCGTCGAGGTCGACCCGTACCTCCCCCTCGACGACGACCAGTTGCTCCTGCGAGTACGGGTGGTAGTGCTCGGCGACGGCCTCACCGGGGCCGACGGTGACCATGCCGCAGAACCCGTCCGTCGTACCGACCGAGGCGGTGGTCAGCAGGGTGCGGATGTCGCCGCCGCGTCGGGTGTCCGCGGGGGTGTCCAGGGTTCCGACGGGGCGGATGCGGCGGGACTCCAGCCGGTCCTTGACGAGTTGCATCTGGACGCGGGAGTTGCTGTTGATCCGCTGCCGCATGCCCTCGTCGTCGACGGGCGCGTCCACCTTCATCCGGAAGTCCTGCAGCCAGCGCATCCGGGTGCTCTCCGGGCCCAGCTCCTCGTACTGCCAGTAGATGTTCATGAACTCGAACGGGCCGGTCTCCAGCCGCCGGGCCCGCACGGTACGGGTCTCGGGGTCGGCGGTGCGCTCGGACACCCAGGACCAGACGCGGCCCTTCTCGTCGGGGTGCATGGTGAGGCGGAAGCGGGTGGTGTCGCCCTCCCGGGAGATGATCTCGGCCTCGGCGTACTCGCTGAAGAGGGTGGGCCAGCCGGCGACGTCGTTGGTCCGCAGCCACACGTACCGCAGGGGTGCGTCGATGACGATCTCGTTCTCGGTGTGCATCGTCATCGGGTCCGCACCTCCGCGGCGCGGTGGCCGGGCTGACGTTCCGTCACTGGTTTCATGGGGGTCCTACCTCCAACCGAGCGGGCCGAATAATCACACAATCGGTCCCCGCGGTGACGGAGCGTGTCACACCCTCCCGTCCCGCTCCACCCGGACGGGGGCACACTTCATGAGGGTCCGTCAGCGACCCTTGCGGACCCCCGTGCACCGGCCCGGGCGTCCGCGGCCGGCGGCGCGCGGGGCCATGCACCACGACGCCTCCCGTGCGCCGCCCTCACGCGCGGTGGTGGGGCGCCTCCGTGCCGTCCACATGGGTGCCGGGCACCACCGGGGCGTGCGCGCGCGGGAGGTCCTCGGGGACGCGCTCACGGCCGGGGGCCTCGCCGCCCTGCGGGGCGGCGTGACGGGCGGGGCCGCCGGTCCTGACCTGGGAGCGGTGCGGCCAGAGCGAGGTCTTCCTGTGTTTTCCGGTCATAACGGGCGAATACCCGCGCCGGGCGCCCGTCACCCGTCACCCGTCACGCGGCCGTGAGCGCGACCGCCGCCTCCGCCGTGTGCACCAGGAAGGTGAGGGTCTCCTGGAAGTACAGCCGCACGCTGGTGTCGTTGTGCGAGAGGTAGCCGATGGACACGTCCTCGCCGATCCGCAGCTCGAAGTCGCCGCCGCGGGTGGAGAGCAGGAACGCCCCGTCGATGGCGGGCGCCCACACGATCTCCCCGTCGAGGAGCCGGGCGAGGTGCGCGTGGACCGGGTAGCCGTAGTGGGAGGTCTCGTTGACGGCGGTGTACGCGTCGGCGCTCAGCGCGAGCGTGTACGGGCCGCCGACGCCGGCGAGGCGCAGCGCCGAGATGGCCTGGCTGACGGCGTCGGGGTAGTCGCGCACGTCCTCGGGGAGGCCCAGCGGCGGGTTCGACGCGCTCGCGCGGATGCCGGTGATGCCGGCCGCCGCGTACCCCTCGAAGACCGCCCGGTCCTCGGTGAACGCGATGCGCCGGGCGGCGTCCTTCACGGGCTGCCAGTCCGCGTCCTGGGCGCCGCGCTCCACGAGGTCGACCTCACGGCGGTCGACCGTGAAGGGCACGCGCAGCTCGACGACCGGCTGCGCGCGGCGCACACGGGCGACGACGTCCTCGTGGGGCGCCTCGACCGGGTCCAGGTGGCCGGTGTTCACCCCGGCGAACGCGGGCCCGGCGGCCTCGGGCACGTCGACGATCCGGCGGGCGGCGACATGGCGCTCGAAGGTGCGCCGCGCCTCCTCCTCCAGGTCGTCCCAGGCGGCTTCGGAGATCGGGGCGAGTTCCCGGTGCAGGTTGTTCATGATGTGACGGTCTTCCTCAGGTCGCCGATCCCCAGCGACTTCGCGGCCGGGCGGGCCGCGACGGCGGGGGGATCGGGAAGGTCGTCCAGGAAGTCGGCGGAGGGCGCGAAGAACAGCGTGCCGGTCACGGCCCGGGAGAAGTCCAGGATCCGGTCGTGGCTCGCCTGCCCGTCGCCGAGGAACATGTTGCGCAGCATCCGCTCGGTCACCTCGGGGGTCCGGGCGTAGCCGATGAAGTACGTCCCGAACTCGGCGGTGCCCACGCGGCCGAAGGGCATGTTGTCGCGGAGGATCTGCCGTTCGGTGCCGTCCGGTTCGACGATCGTGGTCAGGGCGACGTGGGAGTCGGCGGGCTTGACGTCGTCGTCCATCTCGACGTTGCCCAGCTTGCTGCGGCCGATCACCCGCTCCTGCGCCTCCACGGGCAGGGCGTTCCAGGCGTCGAGGTCGTGCACGTACTTCTGCACGATCACATAGCTGCCGCCCGCGAAGTCCGGGTCCTCGTCGCCGGTCAGGACCGCCTCGGTCGCCTCGGGGCCCACCGGGTTCTCGGTGCCGTCGACGAAGCCCAGCAGGTCGCGGATGTCGCGGTACTTGAAGCCGTGCACCTCGTCGCGGACCGTGACATGGCCGCGCAGCCGGCCCATCACCAGGGAGGCCAGCGCGAAGCACAGGTCCAGCCGGCCGGCGCGGATGTGGAAGAGCAGGTCGCCCGGGGTGGCGGGCGCCTGGTGGCGGGCCCCGGTCAGTTCGGTGAAGGGGTGCAGCTCGGCGGGGCGCGGCCCGCCGAAGAGGCGGCCCCACACGTTCGACCCCACTCCCGCGACGCAGCTGAGGCGCCCGTCCGGGGTGCCGAAGCCGACCGAGCGCTGCAGTCCGGACAGGTCCTCCAGCAGATCGCGGACGGCGCTCTCCCCGCCGGGGTCGACCGTCACGACCAGGAAGATCGCGGACGTGGTGAGAGGGCTGAGCACCGGCTGCGGCAGCGGTTCCGCCATCACCACGCTCCTTCGTGTCGGGGCGCACCCGGGTCCGGGCGGACACGCTCAAGTCTGCTCCGGGGCCCGGTCCGGTGCATCCTGACCAGGAGCGGCACCGAACCCCTGGGGAAGGCGGCTGGACATGAGCGGTGGCCCGGAAGGGGAACGGCGGCGCCTGCTGACCGTGCTGCTGCTGGTCCTCACCGTGCTCAGCGGGCTGGTCGACGCCGTGAGCATCCTCAGCCTCGGCCATGTCTTCGTGGCGAACATGACGGGCAACCTGGTCTTCGTCAGCCTGGGCCTCGCCGGGGCGCCCGAGTTCTCCGTCGTCACCTCGCTGGTGGCCCTCGGCGGCTTCACGGTGGGCATCCTCTTCTGCCGGGCGGCGCTGTCCCGGCTGAGCCCCCCGGTCGCGCTGGTGAGCGCGGCCGCGCTGTGCGAGACCGCGCTGCTCGCCTCGGCGACGGTCCTGCACGCGCTGGACGGGCCGCGGCGCGTGCTGGTGGTGGTCTGCGCGGTGGCGATGGGGCTCCAGAACGCCATGGCCGGACGCGTCGGCATCGCCGGCCTGACCACGACCGTGATGACCCGCACCCTGGTCGGGCTGATCGGCGACACCGGCGCCGCGGCGCACGACCGGCGGATCGCCGTACGCCAGGCGCTGAGCGTCGCCGCCCTGGTGTGCGGCGCCCTCGCCGGGGGCCTGCTGGTGCTCCTGGTGACACCGCCCGCCGCGCTCGCCGCGGCCACCGGGTGCGCGCTGGCGGTGGCCGCTACGGCGACCGTCGCCGCCCGCCGGTGACCCGGCCCGTACCGCCGCTCAGAAGCGGACCGGCAGGGCGATCAGGCCGCGGGTGCGCATCGAGGCGCGCCACCGCAGCTCCGCGGGGTCGGCGTCGAGGGCGAGCCCGGGCAGACGGGCCAGCAGTTCGGCGAGCGCGACCTCGGTCTCCAGCCGGGCCAGGGGCGCGCCGAGGCAGTAGTGGATGCCGTGCCCGAGGCCGAGGTGCGCGGTGTCGGCCCGGCCGACGTCGAGCCGGTCGGGCTCGGGGAAGCGGGCGGGGTCCCGGTTGGCCGCGGCCAGCGACAGCAGCACCGTCTCCCCGGCGGGGACCGTGACGCCGCCGATGGTGACGTCCTCCAGGGGGAAGCGCCGGATGGCCAGCGGCGCCGGCCCGTCCCAGCGGGTCAGCTCCTCGACCGCCGCCGCGATCGTGCCCGGCTCGGCACGCAGCGCCGCCAGTTGCGCGGGGTGCGTCAGCAGCGCCAGGACGGCGTTGCCGATGAGCTGCACGGTGTTCTCGTACCCCGCGAACAGGACGAGGAAGGTCAGCGACATCAGCTCGTCCTCGCTGAGCCGGTCGCCGTCGTCGCGGGCGGCGATCATCGCCGAGAGCAGGTCGTCCTCGGGGTGGGCCCGCTTGCGCGCGATGAGCTGCCCGAAGTACGCGAGCATCGCGTCGACCGCCTCCTTCGCCGCGGAGGGGCGCGACGGGTCCGGGGCGACCAGGGCGTCCGTCCAGCCCCGGAAGTCGCGGCGGTCGCCGGGGGCCACGCCGAGCAGGTCGCAGATCACCCGGATGGGCAGCGGCGCGGCATAGGCGGCGATCAGGTCCGCGCGGCCGTCGGGGGCGAGGGCGTCCAGGAGTTCGGCGGCGGTACGGCGGACCGGTTCGCGCAGGTCCGCGACGCGGCGCGGGGTGAAGGCCTGCGACACCAGGCGCCGGATGCGGGTGTGGTCCGGCGGGTCCATGTTCAGCAGGTTGGCGTCGAGGGCGGGGGGCAGGGCGAACCCGGAGTAGTTGCCGGGCAGGGCGTTGCGCTTGTCCAGGGACAGCAGCGGGTCGCCGAGCGCCTGCCGCACGTCCTCGTACCGCGTGACCACCCAGGCGGGACGCCCGTCGGTGCCGGTGACGCGGTGGACGGGGCCGGCCTCGCGGAGCCTGCCGTACGTCCCGTGGGGGTCGGCGATCAGCTGGGCGGGACCGACGGGGCTCCGGCCGGGCGGGGTTGCGTCCGGGGCGGCGTTCGGCGGGGTCGAAGTGGCCATGGCCCCAGCCTAGGAGCCGGCTCGCGGCGGTTCGTCCCCCAAGCCCCCCGGGGGCCGCCTCGACGGGCGCTAACCGAGCGCCGCCGAGAGAAGGGCGGCGGCCACGAGGTAGACGATCGCGGCGGCGAGGACGACGCCCACCATGGCGAGCGCCTTCACCGCGGAGGACAGGCCGGAACGGGCGATCTTCAGGTTGATCATGGTGGCCGCTCCGCCGGCGAGTCCCCCGAGGAGCCCCCCGACGACGATCAGCACCAGCGGAAGGACCGCGCCCCCGACCTGCCACGGCGGAAGGCCCCGGAACTGGGCCCATCTGTCGGGCTTCGCGGCGGAATCGGGCAGGAGATCGGGCAGCCGGGCCATGCGGGTTCCTTGATCACGTCGGAATGCGGAGCGCAAGGATGGCATACGTGCCGGACGGGCGGAAGAGCCCCGCGACCGGTGCCCGCGGGCGGGACGGGCGCGGGGCCGCGACGGGCCTGAGCAGGACGTCCGCTTCCGCCGCGCCGCACGCCCGGCCGAGGCGGCGGCCGGCGCCGCCACCGAGGCCGCGGCGCGCCGAGGGGGCCGGGCGGTGGTCTGCCCGGGCGCCGACGGACTCACCGGCACGGTCACCGTGGCCGAACTCCTGGCCCGCACCCCGACCACCCGGCTGGTCGTGCTCGGCTCCCCCGCACACGAGCGGCCCGAGCCGTCCGCGGAGATCCTCACCAGCGGCCATGTCCGCCCCGAGTGGCGCGCGGGCGAACTGGTCCTGCCGCTGGTCCCCGCGGCAGGGGGACGTCTCGCCCCGTTCGAGGTGCCCGACCCGACGCCATGCTGCGCGGACCGCTGACGGCTCCGGCCGGCGGCGGGAGGCGTCAGCAGAAGACCTCCGGGTGCTCCCGGACCAACTCCGCCATACCGGAGGCCGGTCGGCCCAGGATCTCCCTGACGTCGCCGGTCGCGCGGTCGTAGCGGTTCGCCGCGTGGAGGCGGGCCATGGTGGCGATGTGCTGCCGCACGTGGTCGGGGAGCCCCAGGGCGTCCAGCTGCCCGGCCCACTCGTCGTACGGCACGTCGACGTAGCGGACCTTCCGCCCCAGCACCTCGGTGAACTCGGCGGCGATCGCCGTCATGTCGCGGGACTCCGCCCCGGTCAGCTCGTGGACCCGGCCGACGTGCGGCGCCGGGTCCGCCAGCACCGCCGTGACCACCTCGGCGACGTCACGGGCGGCGACGGGCGAGGTCCTCCCGTCGCCGAAGGGCAGGCGGATCGTGCCGTCCCGGGCGATCGAGCGGAAGCCGAGCCCGAGGAAGAGCGGGTTCTCCATGAAGACCGTCGGCCGGATGTGGCAGACCGGGACCCCGGACCAGTCCATGACCTGCTCCGCCAGCCACTGCTGCCACTGCTGCTTCGACTCCGTGGTGCTGGTGAGGTCCATCTGGGAGACCGTCATCTGCGACATGTCGACCAGGACGTCGAGGCCGCCGTGCGCGCGGGCCACGGCCGCCGTCGTCGCGGCGGCCTGCAGGTACTGCGCCGACACCCCCATCCCGAAGTACATCCGGCCGCAGCCCTCCGAGGCCCGCGCGACGTCCGCGGTCCTGGTGAGGTCGCCGGCGAACACCTCCGCCCCGGTGGCCCGCAGTTGCTCCGCCCGCTCGTCCTCCCGGTGGACGAAGGCGCGGACGGGGAAGCCGCGTTCCCTCAGCAACTCGACGGTGGTGTGGCCGACCGCTCCCACGCTCCCGGCCGCGCCGGTCACGAGGATCATCGGGCTGTCGGACCTCATCGGGCCGCTCCGCCGGTTCCGTCAGGAGGGCGGCGTCACGCAGGTCCGAGGTGCGCCGCCCGCCTCCAGGCAGGAGACGACCGGCCCCAGCGCCGCCGTCAACTGGTCGGCCGTCATGCCCGGATGCGCCTGCAGCCACTGCGTGGCGAGTGCGGCGAAGACCTGCACATGGGGATCGTCCGCGATGTCCGGATGGGCCTGCAGGAAGGACTGCAGCGCCTCCTGGACGTCCGCGGCGGACCATCCCGATCCGCCGGGCAGGCAGTGCGACGGCGAACCGCCCTGGCCGTCCCCGTCGTGGCAGCCGTCGTCGGCCAGGGCCGTACCGATGCCGCCGAAGGCCAGGGCCCCCGCCGCGAGCGCGGCGGCCGTTCCTGCGGCGAGCTTCTTCGAGAGAGCCATGGGATCCGCCTCGGGTCGGGTGGTCGGATCGGCCGATGCCGGCGCTCCCGAGGCACCGGGCACACGACGGTGCCTGCGAGGGAGCGCGGATCACCGGCCCCCTGGGAAGGGGCGGGATAGCCGGGGCCCGGGGCACCCGCGGGTGCCGGGCCGTCATCGACAGACCCAGCACATCACAGTCACCCGGATGGCGCATCCGGAGCAGAACCGGGCCCCGGCGTCCCCGTTCAGCCCGTGATGCCGTCCAGTTGCTCCGGTGCCGGCCGCAGTACCCACCGGTCGCCGCCCGGGGCGCCTCCAGGTCCGCCGGCGCGGCGCGCGCCCGCCGGTCACCGCGGTCGGCGGCGGCGTGGACGACGTCGGAGGCGGCGTAGGCGGGAAAGTCCGGCTCGGGGTGGGGCCAGGGTGCGGCGCCGGTGGCGGCCGGCAGCAGGAAGCCCACGGCCTGGCGCAGTGAGGAGCCGTCCGGTCCCGTGCGGTGCCGCAGATCGACGGCGGCGAGCCGGGTGAAGGCCACCGGATTAAGGCCGAGTAGTGCCGGCTGCGGGTGGGCGCGAGGCGTGTGGTGGAAGGCGCCGTGGTTGTTGGCGGCGGAACCCTTCTGCTTGCCGAAGTCGGCGTCCACCAGCCAGTCGAGGAACCCGTCCTCCCAGGCCCGCGTGGCGTCGCGGTCCCGTGCGGTCCAGCGGGGGGCGCCCACGTGCAGGACGGCGCAATCCCTGGGAGAGGTCGATGATGCCGATGGCCCGGCCGTCGTAACGGCACGGGATCGCCTGGGCGTTGCCCGGTTCGGGGTTCGTCCGCGTCGCCGGGTCGACGAACCAGGTGCGCAGGATGCGGGCGGCGTGCTCGGCGTGAGCGCGCGCCCGTTGCGCTCCCCGTCCCGCTGCACCTACGGCAACCCTGCGGGTTGTCAGGGCGCTTGGGCGCGAGGGCCACCCGTAGGGGGGCCTGGCTGAAGTAGTCGTGCGGGATCGGCGCCGGGCGGGACACGGTCCTTGCCCACGACCGTCCAGAGACCCTGCCCCCACCGGGCGTCCGCCTGACCACGAGGTCCCGCAGGCACGGCGGGCCCGCGGATCGCCGTCGCGGAGCCGTGCGTTGGCCCGCAGGAGGTCCTTACCGTCGAGGACGGCGAGGACGCCTGCGCGGCGACGCCGGGAGTGGCCCCAGGGGTGCGCATGTCCCTTCCCCTTCTGTTTGTGTACGCGAACAGGACACGGCTCCATGAACGCGCCACCGGCACCTAGAACAGCGCTGATAGGGCGTCAAGAGCGCCTCTCCGGCCAGAAACCCCGCCTCGACGTTCATGTACAGGAACTCACGCTACATAGGTGTACAGACATGTCATAGCCATGCCACGCTGACCACGGCCTCCTCGCGCATCCCCCACTCCGAATGGCAGGCACCCATGGGCATCTCCCGGCGCCATCTGCTGACCACCGCCGCCGGCACGGCCGCGGCGACCGCCGCGCTCGCACCCCCGGCACGGGCCGCGACCGGCGGGCCCGACTCCCTGGCCGCGTACGCCGACGACCCGGCGGCGACCACCCGCACGCTGCGGGAGGCGGCGGACTACGCCGTGACGAAGCTGCGCGCGGTGGCGCCGGCCGTGACCTCGTTCCCCGTCATCACCAGGTTCGAGAAGTGGACCTACTCCACGGGCGGCGACTGGGTCGGCGGCTTCTGGCCCGGCACGCTCTGGATGGCCTGGCTGCACAGCGGCGACGCGCAGTTCCGCTCCCTGGCCCTCGCCGCCGCGGAACGGCTGGCGCCCCGGCGCACCGACACCGGCACGCACGACCTCGGTTTCCTCTTCTACCCGTCCTGGGTGACCGCGTGGCGCCTCACCGGAGACCCCAAGTGGCGCGACGGCGCACTGCAGGCGGCCGCCTGCCTGAGCAAGCGGTACAACACGGCGGGCCGCTTCATCCGGGCCTGGGGCGCGCTCGGCAGCGCGGACAACGCGGGCCGCGTGATCATGGACACGATGATGAACCTCGACCTGCTGGCCTTCGCCGCCGAGCAGACCGGGGACGCGGCGTACCTCGACATCGCCGTCGCGCACGCGCGGACCACCCAGCGCCACTTCCTCCGCCCCGACGGCTCCACCCCGCACGTCTTCGACTTCGACCCGGCCACCGGCGCCCCCGTGGGCCCGAACACCGTGCAGGGCTACAGCCCCGACTCCTGCTGGTCACGCGGCCAGGCCTGGGGCGTCTACGGCTTCACCACGATGTTCCGCCGCACCGGCGACCCGCAGTTCCTCGCCACCGCCCGCAGGCTCGCCGACTTCGCGCTCGGGGCGCTGACGCCCGATCACGTACCGGTCTGGGACTACCTCGCCCCGCAGCAGCCGAACGACGTCAAGGACGCCTCGGCCGGCGCGGTCATGGCCTGCGGCCTGCTCGACCTCGCCGCGGCCACCGGCACCGCCCGCTACCGCGACAGCGCACTGCGCCTGCTCCTCGCCCTGTCCCGCACCTGCCTGACGACCCGCTCCGCCCGCGCCCAGGCCGTCGTCGCCCGCTGCACCCGCAAGGTCTCGGTCCCCTACGGCGACTACTACCTGCTCGAAGGCATCCTCCGCGTCCTGCGCCCGGCGGACGTCGACCGGGCGATCGACCTCTCGACGGTGTGACGGGCCGTCCGGCGGCCACGCGAGGCGCCCCCTGTCCGGCCGATGACGGGCCGGACAAGGGGCGCTCTCGTACCTTCAGGGCCTGGTGTCGATGCCGCCGGCGAGGTCGAGGACGATGCCCGCGACAATCGGCGCCATCAGGCTGATCTCATGACCGCCCCTTCGCTCACGCCTCCGCCGGCGGCGGCTCCGCCACGAAGCTGCCCAGGCCGCGCACCGTGTAGATCGCGCCCTCTTCCCGCAGGTTCGCGAGGACCTTCTGCGCGGTGTCGACGGCGACTCCGGTATCGGCGACGAGCTGCTGCACGGACGGCACACGGGACCGCGGCGGGTAGGTGCCGTCAGCGATCCGCTGCCGGATCACGTCGGCGATCTGCTCCCACTTCGGCCGGTCCCCTGCCCACTCGTCGATCATGAGTGCACCGTAGGCGTGCGCCGTATTGGCCGGCGATCCGTGGAATTCCGGGGTGTACTACCCAGCACTAGGGGTATCGTCGATGGAGAGAGCCCGGCCGAAAGGGGTCGACATGCCCCACAGCACCGACACACGCACCCGAGGGGCGGCGTCCGGAGCGGCCGCCCGGTCGGAACACCGGGAGCCGGCCGGGCGCAGGCGCTACGCGGACCCGCACCACGGCGCTGCACGCTGCCCGGCTCCCCCGGCACCGCCGTCACCCCCCACTGCGGCTGCGGACGCCACCGGAAGAGCCCGCGATGAGCGCCGCCGACGACCGCGTCGCGGGCACCTGCGCCCGCTGCCAGACGTACACCGAGGACGCCGTCTCCCGCCTGGTCGAGACCGGCTCCGGCCCGGGCGGCATCCTGGTCCTCTGCGCCGACGCCGAGGCCTGCATCGCGCGGGCGCCCGCCCCGCACCGCACCGGCCCCCGCTGACGGCCGAGGCCTCCCCCATGTCCGGCGAGAGCCCGCCGGGGTGACGGCGCCTCGGGCGTGGCGCGTCGGCAACTCGGCGCGGCGGGGGCCCGGCTGACGAACAATGAAGCCCCTCCGGGTGACCCGGAGGGGCTTCGTTCGTTATCTCGCTGCGGGTCCCGAACCTGCGGGCCCGCGACCCTCGGTGGGGCGGGTGGGACTCGAACCCAC
Organism: Streptomyces sp. PA03-3a; assembly: GCF_033792735.1. NCBI lineage: Bacteria > Bacillati > Actinomycetota > Actinomycetes > Kitasatosporales > Streptomycetaceae > Streptomyces > Streptomyces sp. PA03-3a. The sequence goes on along the minus strand of NZ_JARAVM010000005.1, from coordinate 127,296 downwards.
GACCGACGGATTATGAGTCCGCTGCTCTAACCGGCTGAGCTACCGCCCCGTACGGCGTGCCGTCACCATCCTGCGCACGCCGTCTGCCGCAGCATAGCTGCTCATACGATCTGTCGCCCTCGCGGGTCACAGACGCACCACCTAGTGGACTGCGATCACCGGGTGATCGGTTCCCGGGGGCACGAAAAAGGACCCCCGAGGGGGTCCTTGACCGCTGCTCCCCCGACTGGACTCGAACCAGTAACCTGCCGGTTAACAGCCGGCTGCTCTGCCAATTGAGCTACAGGGGATAGAGGAGCGCGAGCTCCCCCGACTGGACTCGAACCAGTAACCTGCCGGTTAACAGCCGGCTGCTCTGCCAATTGAGCTACAGGGGATCGCTCCGCTTGCACCGAATGCACCCGTTTCCGGCATCCCGGACGGCGTGCGCTCGCTGCGACACATACATTAGCGCAAGGTGGGGGGTGCTCCGCCAACCGGTATCTCCGTGGTTGTCCGCAGGCCACGGCGGGTAGGCGCGAAGCACAGCCCCGAGACGAGGAGAGGGTGGAGCCATGCGCTACCGGCTGACGTTCATCAGCGGGGTCGCCGTCGGGTACGTGCTCGGGGCGCGGGCCGGCCGCGAGCGGTACGAGCAGCTGCGCAAGAGCGCCCAGCGCATCGCGCAGAACCCGGCGGTGCGGAACAGCGTGGAGTCCGCGGGACAGGCGGGGCGCGGGGCGGCCGTGAAGGCCGTGGACGTGGTCACCGCCAAGGTCGGGGACCGGCTGCCGCCGGCGGTCGCGGAGCGGCTGCGCCGGGTGCGCGGCAACGGCTCCGCCGGCGAGGACGACTGGGGCACCAGCAACACCTGACGCCACTGCCCGTCACTGCCCGGCGCTGACGCGCGTGCCCGGTTTTCCGCCGTACGCGCCGGGTGCGGCATGATGCCCGCATGGGGATTGTGGCGGGGATCGACAGCTCGGGCACCGGCACGACGGTGGTCGTGTGCGACACCGGGAGCGGGGCCGTGCTCCGGCAGACGCACGCCCCGCACCCCCTGCCGGGCGGCGAGGGCGCCGGGACACCGACCGAGGTCGACCCCGAGGCGTGGCTGCTGTCGCTGGGCGAGGCGGCCAAGGGCGGGATGCTGGAGGGCGTGGAGGCCATCGGGGTCTCCGGACAGCAGCACGGGATGCTGGCGCTGGACGCCGGCGGGGCGCTGGTCCGGCCCGCACTGCTGTGGAACGACAAGCGGGCGCAGATCCAGGCCGCCGACCTGACCGAGGAGCTGGGCGGTCCCGGCGCCTGGGCCGAGGCGGTCGGGGCGGTGCCGCAGGCCGCGTACCCGGTGGCGAAGCTGCGCTGGCTGGCCCGGCACGAACCCGCCTCGGCGCAGCGCACGGCCCAGGTGCTGCTGCCGCACGACTGGCTGGTGTGGCAGCTGATGGGCCGCCCCCAGCGGCGTACGACCGACCGGGGCGACGCCTCGGGGACGGGCTACTGGTCGGCGGCGACCGGCCGGTGGCGTACGGACATCGTGGAACTGGCCCTCGGCCATCCGGTGCAGCTGCCCGAGGTGCTGGCGCCCGCCGAGCCGGCCGGCCGGACCCCGGAGGGGCTGCTGATCTCGGCCGGCACCGGGGACAACATGGCGGCCGCGCTGGGCCTGGGCGTCGGCCCCGGGGACGCCGTGGTGTCGCTGGGCGCGGCGGGGACGGTCTTCGCGGTGCACCACCACGCGCTGAGCGACCCGTCGGGCATGATCACCTCGTTCGCCGACGCGACCGGCCGCCACCTGCCCGTGGTGCACACCCGCAACGCGGTACGGGTGCTGCGCGGCACCGCCGAGCTGCTCGGCACCGACCTGGCCGGCCTGTCCGAGCTGGCGATGCGCTCCACGCCCGGCTCGTACGGGCTGGTGCTGCTCCCCTACCTGGAGGGCGAGCGCACACCGGACCTGCCGCACACCGCGGGGACGCTGCACGGACTGCGGCGCGAGAGCATGAAGCCGGAGCACCTGGCGCGGGCGGCGTTCGAGGGGATGCTGTGCGGGCTGGCGGACGCGCTGGACGTGCTGCGGGCGCGCGGGGTGGAGGTGCGCCGGATCTTCCTGCTGGGCCCGGCGGGCGACCTGCCCGCCGTGCGGGCGATGGCCCCGGCGCTGCTGGGCGCGCAGCTCGTGGTGCCCCCGCCGGGCGAGTACGCGGCGCTGGGCGCGGCCCGGCAGGCGGCGTGGTCGCTGGGGGTGGTGAACGGCACGGACTCGCCGGAGCAGCCGCCGTACTGGCACCCCGCCGACTACGCCGTGGTCGAACCGGGCGAGGACGACGGGCCGATCGGGCACTCGGTGCGGCAGCAGTACGTGTCGGTGCGTGAGCAGACGCATCCGGGGGCGTTCCCGGGTTGATTCCGGTGTCGGCCATGAGCCGGTAAACCGTGTGCCTGCGGCAACCATCGGACTATAGGGTCATCGGTCGTGCTGATCCGTCTCCTGCGGTCCCATCTCCTGCCCTACAGGCGTGCCGTCTCCGTGCTCGTCGTACTGCAGCTCGTGGCGACCCTCGCCATGCTCTACCTGCCCACCCTGAACGCCGACATCATCGACGAAGGCGTCGTGAAGGGGGACACGGGCTACATCCTCAGGATCGGCGGCATCATGCTCGCCGTGACCCTGGTCCAGCTCGCCTGCTCGGTGGGCGCCGTCTACCACGGGGCCCGCACCTCGACGGCCGTCGGCCGGGACATCCGCGCCTCGGTCTTCGACCGGGTGCAGCGCTTCTCCTCGCGCGAGGTCGGGCAGTTCGGCGCCCCCTCGCTGATCACGCGTACGACCAACGACGTCCAGCAGGTCCAGATGCTGGTGCTGATGACCTTCACGCTGATGGTCTCGGCGCCGATCATGTGCTTCGGCGGCATCATCATGGCGCTCGGCCAGGACGTGCCGCTGTCCTCGCTGCTGCTGGCGGTGGTACCGGTGCTGGGCCTGCTGGTGCTGCTGCTGGTGCGGAAGCTGCGTCCGCTCTTCCGCTCCATGCAGGAGCGGCTCGACACGGTGAACCGGGTACTGCGCGAGCAGATCACCGGCATCCGGGTCATCCGCGCCTTCGTCAAGGACGACTTCGAGCAGGACCGGTTCCGCAAGGCCAACGACGACCTGACGGACGTCGCTTTGCGCGCCGGGCGGATGATGACGCTGATGTTCCCGGTCGCGATGGCCGTCGTGAACGTCACGAGCGTGGCCGTGCTGTGGTTCGGCGCCCACCGGATCGACAGCGGCGGTATGCAGATCGGCGCGCTGACCGCCTTCATCAGCTATCTGATGCAGATCCTGATGTCGATCATGATGGCCACCTTCATGGTGATGATGGTGCCGCGCGCCGAGGTCTGCGCCGAGCGCATCGAGGAGGTGCTCGGCACCGATCCCAGCGTCGTCCCGCCCGCCCAGCCGGTGCGGCTGCCGGCACGGCGCGGCGAGCTGGAACTGCGCGCCGCGGACTTCGCGTACCCGGGCGCCGAGGCCGAGGTACTGCGGGGCATCGACCTGATCGCCCGGCCCGGTGAGACCACGGCGGTGATCGGCTCCACCGGCAGCGGCAAGACGACCCTGCTGGGGCTGGTGCCGCGGCTGTTCGACACCACCGGCGGCCAGGTGCTCATCGACGGCACCGACGTCCGCGAACTGGACCCGGTGCACCTGGCCGAGACGGTCGCCCTGGTCCCGCAGAAGCCGTACCTGTTCTCCGGGACGGTCGCCTCCAACCTGCGCTACGGCAACCCCGAGGCCACCGACGAGGAGCTCTGGCACGCCCTGGAGATCGCCCAGGCCAGGGACTTCGTGGAACGGCTCGCGCAGGAGGACGGCGGCTCCGGGCTCGACGCCCCGATCGCGCAGGGCGGCACCAACGTCTCCGGCGGCCAGCGCCAGCGCCTCGCCATCGCGCGGGCCCTGGTGCGCAAGCCCGGCATCTACCTCTTCGACGACTCCTTCTCCGCGCTGGACTACGCCACCGACGCCGCGCTGCGCCGGGCACTGGGCCGGGAGACGGCGGACGCGACGGTCGTGATCGTCGCGCAGCGGGTCAGCACCATCCGCGACGCCGACCGGATCGTGGTCCTCGACGAGGGCCGCGTGGTGGGTACCGGCACCCACCGCGAACTGATGGACGGCAATCCCACGTACCGGGAGATCGTGCTCTCCCAGCTCACCGAGCAGGAGGCGGCATGAGCGTCCCCGCGCCCCGCAGGGGGCCCGCACCCGCGGCGGGGCCGATGCGGTTCATGAGCGGCCAGCCCACCGAGCGGTCCATGGACTTCAAGGGCTCCGGCAAGCGGCTGCTGGGGCTGATGCGTCCCGAACGCGCCCTGGTCGTCGCCATGCTGGCCTGCACGACCCTGGGCGTCACCCTCAACGTCATCGGCCCGAGGATCCTGGGCAAGGCCACCGACCTGATCTTCGCCGGGGTCCTCGGCCGTTCGCTGCCCGCCGGCACCGACAAGGCCGGGGCCATCGAGCACCTGCGGCAGCAGGGCAGCGACACCCTCGCCGACCTGCTGCAGTCCGCCGACTTCACCCCGGGCGCCGGGATCGACTTCGACGCCGTGGGCCATGTGCTGCTGACCGCCCTCGCGATCTACGCGGCCGCCGCGGTCTTCGCGATCGTCCAGGGCCGGCTCGCCACCACGGTCATCCAGCGGACCGTTTTCCGGCTGCGCCAGGACGTCGAGGCGAAGCTGGCCCGGCTGCCGCTGTCGTACTTCGACCGGCAGGCGCGCGGCGAGGTGCTGAGCCGGGCCACCAACGACATCGACAACATCGGCCAGACGCTGCAGCAGACGATGGGGCAGATCATCTTCGCGCTGCTGTCGATCGTGGGCGTGCTGGTGATGATGTTCTCGATCTCCTGGCTGCTCGCGCTGGTGGCACTGGTGACCGTGCCGCTGTCGGTGTTCGTCGCCACGGCGGTGGGCAAGCGGGCCCAGCCGCAGTTCGTGCAGCAGTGGCGGACCACCGGCAAGCTCAACGCCCACATCGAGGAGATGTACACCGGGCACACCCTGGTGAAGGTCTTCGGCCGCCAGGAGGAGTCCGCGGAGTCCTTCCGCGAGCAGAACGAGGCGCTCTACCAGTCGGGCTTCCGGGCGCAGTTCATCTCGGGCGTCATCCAGCCCGCGATGATGTTCATCGGGAACATCAACTACATCCTGGTCGCCGTGGTGGGCGGCCTGCGGGTGGCGAGCGGCGCGCTGTCCATCGGCGACGTCCAGGCCTTCATCCAGTACAGCCGGCAGTTCAGCCAGCCGCTGACCCAGGTGGCGAGCATGTCCAACCTGGTGCAGTCCGGGGTCGCCTCCGCCGAGCGGGTCTTCGAACTGCTCGACGCGCAGGAGCAGAGCCCGGAGCCCAAAGCGCTCTCGCTGCGCAAGGTGCGACGCGGCGAGGTCCGCTTCGAGGACGTGGCGTTCCGCTACGAGCCGGAGAAGCCGCTGATCGAGGACCTGTCGCTGACCGTCGAACCGGGCCACACGGTGGCCATCGTCGGCCCCACGGGCGCGGGCAAGACCACCCTGGTCAATCTGCTCATGCGCTTCTACGAGGTCACCGGCGGCCGGATCACCCTCGACGGGACCGACATCGCGTCCATGCCGCGGGAGGAGCTGCGCTCCGGCATCGGCATGGTGCTGCAGGACACCTGGCTGTTCGGCGGCACCATCGCGGAGAACATCGCGTACGGCACCGAGGGAGCCGGCCGCGAGCAGATCGAGGAGGCCGCGCGCGCCGCGCACGCGGACCGCTTCATCCGGACCCTGCCCGACGGCTACGACACCGTCATCGACGACGAGGGCACCGGCGTCAGTGCCGGCGAGAAGCAGCTGATCACCATCGCGCGGGCGTTCCTCTCCGACCCGGTGATCCTCGTCCTGGACGAGGCCACCAGCTCGGTCGACACCCGCACCGAGGTGCTGATCCAGCGGGCCATGGCGCAACTCAGCCACGGGCGGACCAGCTTCGTCATCGCGCACCGGCTGTCCACGATCCGCGACGCGGACGTCATCCTGGTGATGGAGGGCGGCGACATCGTCGAACAGGGCACCCACGAGGAGCTGCTCGCCGGTGACGGTGCCTACGCCCGGCTGTACGCGGCGCAGTTCGCGCAGGCCGTGGCGGAGGTCGACTGACCGCCGGGCCGCCGCGAGACGAGCCCCCGCCGGCCCGGCCGGCGGGGGCTCTCGCGTGCTCAGTCGAGATAGCCGCGCAACTGGTCGGCGAAGGCGTGGTCGCGCAGCTTGTTGAGGGTCTTGGACTCGATCTGCCGGATGCGCTCGCGGGTGACGCCGAAGATCCGGCCGATCTCCTCCAGGGTGCGCGGGCGCCCGTCGGCCAGGCCGTAGCGCAGCTGGACGACCTTGCGCTCGCGCTCTCCGAGGGTGGACAGCACCGCCTCCAGGTGCTCGCGCAGCAGCAGGAAGGAGGCGGACTCCACGGGCGAGGCGGCGTCGCCGTCCTCGATGAGGTCGCCGAGGGCGACGTCCTCCTCCTCACCCACCGGGGCGTGCAGGCTCACCGGTTCCTGCGCCAGGCGCAGCACCTCGCTCACCCGCTCCGGGGAGATCTCCAGGTGGGCGCCGACCTCTTCGGTGGTGGGCTCGTAACCGCGTTCCTGCAGCAGGCGGCGCTGGACGCGGACGACGCGGTTGATCAGCTCCACGACGTGCACCGGGACCCGGATGGTGCGGGCCTGGTCGGCCAGGGCGCGGCTCATGGCCTGGCGGATCCACCAGGTCGCGTAGGTCGAGAACTTGTAGCCCCGGGCGTAGTCGAACTTCTCCACGGCGCGGATCAGCCCGAGGTTGCCCTCCTGCACCAGGTCCAGCATGGTCAGGCCGCGGCCCACGTAGCGCTTGGCGACGGAGACGACCAGGCGCAGATTGGCCTCGATCAGGCGGCGCTTGGCCATCCGGCCGAGCACGACCAGCCGGTCGAGGTCGACGGCGAGCCGTGAGTCGGGGTCCTGGGTGCTGTTCAGCTTCTCCTCGGCGAAGAGGCCCGCCTCGACGCGCCGGGCGAGCTCGACCTCCTCCTCGGCGGTGAGCAGGGGTATCCGGCCGATCTCCCGCAGGTACTGGCGGAACAGGTCGGCGGACGGGCCGGCGACCTCGTCGCCGGACCGCCGTACCGGTCCCGGGTCGGGATCGGACTCGGACTCGGGGTCGGGGTCGGAGCCCGCCTCGGCCGCGGCCTCGGCCCGCGCCTGCGCCACCGCCTCGTCGTGTTCACCGGCCGGCTCCTCGGGGTGAACGGCCGCGTGGTTCTGCTCCGGCACGCGCTCCAGCAGGTCGTCGGCAGGGGCCGCCGGGGGCCTCAGGGTCTGGATGTGCACGGGAGCGACCTCCACGGTGAGCGCAGCCACGGGCTCGGAGACGCGCGCCAACGGAACGGTCACGGCGCCCTCGCCGCGGCCCGTCCGGGAGTTCGCCGTCAGCGGTACCGCGGTGGCGTCACCATCGACACCGCTCGGCAGTCCGCGCTCCGAGGACTCTTGCACCGCCCCCAGTGTGGCGTACGGCACACCGAGCCCACGAGAGTCGTGCGCCGCTTTTTTGTGACGGAGGGCAACCCCCTCGTCACGCCGGTGTTCGCATCCGTTCCCGCCCGTTCAGGCCCGTTCACGGGCCGGACGGCGCTGCGCGACCCGGCTCAGAGGGCCGCGGCGCCCTGTTCGCGCAGGCGCTGGCCGTACTGCTGCAGCGCCCACAGCTCGCCCTGTACGGCCGAGAGCTGGGCCTCGTCCGCGCGGGGGCCGAGCCGGGCGAGCGAGGCGCGGACCTCGGCGACGCGGCGGTCGACCGCGAGCAGGCGGACCCGGACGAGGACCTCGCCCGCGTAGATGTCGGGGGCCTTGTGCATCACGGCCTCGACGGCGAGTTCCGTCACCATGCTGCGGACCGTGTCGTCCGGCGCGACGTCGCGGACGCGGGCCAGGTACCCGGCGTCGGCGGACTCCGCGCCGCCCGCCTCGGTGATGGCGCGGCGCACGGCGACGTACGGCGGGGCGGTGAACTCGTCCTCCCCGTAGGCGTCGAAGGCCGGGGAGACCAGCCCGGGGTGCTGCAGGGCCAGCTTGAGCAGCTCGCGCTCGACGCGGTGCGCCGGGCTGCGCAGGTCCAGCCGGGGGCCGCTCGGTACGGGAGGACCGGCGGGAGCCGCCTGGTGCCCCTGCGGCGGGCCGTTGCGGGGCCCCTGGCCCGGGCCCGACGGGCCGCCGGACTGGCGGCGTTCGCGCTGCCAGCGGGCGAGCTGGGCGACCCTGCGCACCACGAACTGCGAGTCGAGGATGCCGAGCATGCCGGCGAGCTGCACCGCGTACTCGTGCTGGATGGCGGCGTTCTTGATGCCCGCCACGATGGGCGCGCCCGCCTCCAGCGCGGAGGCCCGGCCCTCGGCGGTGTCGAGGTTGTAGCGGGCGACGACCGACCGCAGCGCGAAGGCGAACAGGGGCGTGCGGGTGTCCACCAGCCGCTGCACGGCCGCGTCGCCCTCCGCCAGGCGCAGATCGCACGGGTCCATGCCGCCGGGGGTGATGGCGATGGAGGTCTCGGCGGCGAACTTCTGGTCGTCCTCGAAGGCGCGCAGGGCGGCCTTCTGGCCGGCCGCGTCGCCGTCGAAGGTGAAGACGACCTCGGCGTTGGAGTTGTCCATCAGCAGCCGGCGCAGGATCTTGATGTGATCGCCGCCGAAGGCGGTGCCGCAGGTCGCGATGGCGGTGGTGACACCCGCGAGATGGCAGGCCATGACGTCGGTGTACCCCTCGACGACGACGGCCCGGCTGGTGCGGGCGATCTCCTTCTTCGCCAGGTCGATGCCGTACAGCACCTGCGACTTCTTGTAGATCGGCGTCTCGGGGGTGTTGAGGTACTTCGGGCCCTGGTCGTCCTCGCGCAGCTTGCGCGCGCCGAAGCCGATCACCTCGCCGGTGATGTCGCGGATCGGCCAGATCAGCCGGCCGCGGAAGCGGTCGATGGCGCCGCCGCGGCGGCTCTCGCTGGCCAGCCCGGAGACGATCAGCTCGCGATCGCTGAAGCCCTTGCCGCGCAGGAAGCGGACGAGGTGGTCCCAGCCCGCCGGGGCATAGCCCACGCCGAAGTGCTCGGCGGCGGCCTGGTCGAAGCCGCGCTCGGCGAGGAACTTCCGGCCGATCTCGGCCTCGGCGCCGCCCAGCTGCTCGACGTAGAACTGCGCGGCCGCCTTGTGGGCCTCGACCAGCCGGATCCGCTCGCCCTGCTGGCGGCCCGGGGTGTAGCCGCCCTCCTCGTACCGCAGTGTGATGCCCGCCACGGCGGCGAGCCTCTCGACGGCCTCGGAGAAGGACAGGTGGTCGACCTTCATCACGAAGTCGAGGGTGTCGCCGCCCTCCTGGCAGCCGAAGCAGTGGTAGAGCCCCTTGCTCGGGCTCACGTGGAAGGAGGGGGACTTCTCGTCGTGGAAGGGGCACAGGCCCTTCAGATTGCCGCCGCCCGCGTTCCTGAGCTGGAGGTACTCGGACACGACGGCGTCGATCGGGACCGCGTCCCGTACCGTCTTGACGTCCTCGTCCCTGATCCGCCCAGCCACACAGGGATTCTACGGCGCGGCCCGCGGAGGGTCAGACCGGCTTGGCGACGAAGAGGAAGTGCGGCCCGGCCGGCTCCAGCACGAACTCCTCCCCCACCGCCGTGAAGCCCTGCCCCTCCCAGAAGCCGCGGGCCGAGGTGCGGCCGTTGCACCACACCAGCTCGGCCCCGCGCCGCCGGGCCTGCTCCAGCGCGACGTGCAGCAGCGCCGCCCCGTAGCCGCGGCCGCGGACCTCGGGGGCGCTGGCCATGCCCCGGATCCGGTACGCGATCGCGGGGTCGCCGGGCAGCCGCTCCGGGAAGAGCGTGACGCACGCCACGACCTCGTCGCCGCCGTCGCCGCCGTACGCCGCCATGTGGAAGGCGAGCGGGTGACCGTCCTCCAGGAAGATCGCCGACTCGCGCGGCAGCCCTGGCCGCAGGACCCTCCAGCGCAGATCGAAGATCTCCTCGACGGGTACGACGGCGGTCCTGGGCTCCATGGCAGCCATGCTAGGCGGTCGCCCCTGCGCTCACTCCAGCAGGGAGGCCAGCGGCACCGTGGGGTCGGCCAGCGCGTCGGTGTCGATCTGGCGGCCCGAACGGATCAGCTTCTGGACGGTGTCGGTCACGTCCCACACGTTGACGTTCATCCCGGCCAGCACCCGGCCCTCGCGCAGCCAGAAGGCGATGAACTGCCGCTTGCCCATGTCGCCCCGGGCCAGCACCTGGTCGTAGGTGCCGGGGGAGGCGTGCCCGGAGAACTCCATGCCCAGGTCGTACTGGTCGGTGAAGAAGTACGGGACCCTGTCGTACAGGACGTCCTTGCCCAGCATGGCGCGCGCCGCCACGGGCCCGCTGTTGAGCGCGTTGGCCCAGTGCTCGACCCGCAACCGGCCGCCCAGCAGCGGGTGTTCGGCGTTGGTGACGTCGCCGGCGGCGAAGACGTCGGGGTCGGAGGTGCGCAGGGAGGCGTCCACGGCGATGCCGCCGCCGGCGGCCCGGTCGGCGAGGGCGAGCCCGGCGGCCTCGGCGAGCGCGGTGCGCGGGGCGGCGCCGATCGCGGCGAGCACCTGGTGGGCGGGGTGCTCCTCGCCGTCGTCGGTGAGCACCGACATCACCATGCCGTCCTGGCCGGTGATCTCGGTGAGCCGCGCGCCGAAGTGGAAGCGCACACCGTGCTCGCGGTGCAGGTCGGCGAAGACCTCGCCGAGTTCCGGGCCGAGGACGGAGTGCAGCGGGCACGGCTGCGGCTCGACGACCGTGACCTCGACGCCGTAGCCGCGGGCGGCCGCCGCCACCTCCAGGCCGATCCAGCCCGCTCCCGCGATGACCAGGTGGCCGTTCTCGCGGCCGAGCGAGGTCAGCACGTTCTTCAGCCGCTCGGCGTGCGCGAGGCGGCGCAGGTGGTGCACCCCGACCAGGTCGGTGCCGGGGATGTCCAGCCGGCGCGGCTCGGCACCGGTGGTCAGCAGCAGCCTGTCGTACGGGATGGACGTCCCGTCGCCCAGGGTGATCCGCCGGGCGGCCCGGTCGAGGCCGGTGACCGGCTGGCCGAGGTGGAGTTCGACGTCGTGCTCGGCGTACCAGGCGGCCGGATGGACGAAGACCGAGTCGCGCTCCTCGTTGCCCAGCAGGAAGCCCTTGGACAGCGCGGGTCGCTCGTAGGGGTGGTCGCGTTCGTCCCCGATCAGTATCACGCGGCCGGTGAAACCCTCGGAGCGCAGCGTCTCCGCCGCTTTCGCCCCGGCGAGCCCCGCCCCGACGATGACGAATGTGTGGTCTGCGTCCACCACTGTGCGCCTCCCTGGTGTCCTCGGGTGCCCCGCGGCCCTCCCTCTGGCAATTGCCAGTCATGTGAGCGTCCCGCACCCCGGCGCCGACGTGAAGAGTGCCGCGCCGACCGGGGAGCGGGGGCGGCGCGGTACCAGGGGGCGGGCGGGGCTCACCGGGAGGCGCTGAGCCGGGCGTGCAGGGCGGTCGCGGCGCCGTCGGTCAGCGAGGCGATCTGGTCGACGACGGCCCGCTGCCGGGCCCGGTCGTCCTTGGCCGCGTCGAAGATGCCGCGGAACTGGGGGTCCAGTCCCTCCGGCGCCCGGGCCAGCAGGGCCTCGGCGAGCTCCCCGATGACCACCCGCTGCTGGGCGCGCCGCCGCTCCTGCGCCTCGCGCTGCATGACGTACCGGTCGGCGACGGCCTTCAGGACGGCGCACTCCAGCCGCTGGTCGCGCGGGACGACCAGCTGGGCGCGGTGGCGGGTGAGCCGGCCGGTGCCGTAGGCGTCCCGGGTGGCGCGCTCCGCGGCCAGGCAGAAGCGGCCGATCAGCTGCGAGCTGGCGTCCTTCAGCCGGGCCTGGGCGATCGCGGAGCCGTCGTAGCCGTGCGGCCACCACTCCATGCCCAGCAGCCGGTCCAGTGCCTCGGCGAGCTCGTCCTCGGCCGCCCCGGGGGCGTAGCGGCCGGCGGCGACGGCGAAGATCTCGCGGCGCTCGGGCTCCGCGAGCAGCACCGCCGGGTCCAGGTGGCCGGCGTGCAGCCCGTCCTCGACGTCGTGGACGGAGTACGCCACGTCGTCGGCCCAGTCCATGACCTGCGCCTCGAAGCACTGCACGTACGGGCGGTCGGCGGGGGCGGTGCGGCGCAGCCACTCGAAGACCGGCAGGTCGTCCTCGTACACGCCGAACTTCGGGCTGGCGGGATCGGTGGGGTGGCCGCCGCGGGGCCACGGGTACTTCGTCGCGGCGTCCAGGGCCGCCCGGGTCAGGTTGAGGCCGACGCTGACCAGGGTGCCGTCGTCGGCGTGGGCGAACCGCTTCGGTTCCAGCCGGGTCAGGATGCGCAGGCTCTGGGCGTTGCCCTCGAAGCCGCCGCAGCCGGCCGCCACCTCGGCGAGCACCATCTCGCCGTTGTGGCCGAAGGGCGGATGGCCGAGGTCGTGGGCCAGGCAGGCGGTCTCCACCAGGTCCGGGTCGCAGCCGAGGGCCGCCCCGAGCTCCCGGCCGACCTGGGCGCACTCCAGGCTGTGCGTCAGACGCGTCCGCGGGCTGCTGTTGATTGCCCGGGCGTCGTCGACCGGGTCCACCACCTGCGTCTTCCCGGCCAGCCTGCGCAGTCCCGCGGAGTGCAGCATGCGGGCCCGGTCCCGCTGGAACGACGTGCGGCCGGGCCGCTTGTCGGGCTCGGGCACATAGCGTTCGGTGTCGGCTTCGCTGTAGGGGGCGTGGTCGGCCGCCGCGGGGTGGTTCGCGTCCATACCGCGACGTTAGCGGGCGCGACCGGATACCGGTGGCTACGCGGTGGCCGGCTGCGCCGCGGCGGCGGAACCGGCCGTGCCGGCCAGCGCCCGGTCGTAGCGGTGCAGCACCAGCGCCGCCATCGCCGGATGCGCGCCGAGCGGTGCGGCGGCGATCCACGGCGCCGCGGCGGCCGTCGCCGTCGCGAAGCGGCCCGGAGAGGCGAAGCAGGACGCCACCGCGACCCGGTCCCGGCCCTCGGCCGCCAGCCGGCGCACCGCCGTGGCGACGTCCGGTCCAGCCGACGCGTACGCGGCCACCACCGGGACGCCACCGCCCAGCCGCGCCCCCAGCAGGGCCGCCGTCGCCTGCGTGTCCCGGGCCGACCGCGGGTTCCGGGACCCGGCGGCGGCCAGCACGACCCCGGCACGCCGGGCGGCCTGCCCGGAGCCGGAGCACCAGCCCGCCTCGGCCAGCCGGCCGGCCAGCGCCTCCGCGAGCAGCGGGTGCGGCCCGAGCGGCGCCGCGACCCGTCCGCGCAGGTGCGGGGCCCGGGCCAGCGCCCCGGGGACGTCCCGTTCGACGTGGTGGCCGCGGGTCAGCATCAGCGGCACCAGGACCACCTCGCCGCTCAGGGCGGCGAGAGCGTCGTCCAGCGACGGCTCGTCGATCTCGATGTGCCCGAGCCGCACGGGCAGCCCCGGGCGCAGGTCCCTGATCCGGTCCAGCAGGGCGTGCGCGGTGCGCAGCGCCTCCGGGTCCCGGCTGCCGTGCGCGACGGCGACCAGCACCGGGGGGCGCGGCGGCGCGGAGCGCAGCGTCACCCGGGAGAGCCTGCTGCTGAGCTGCGCGGTGATCCGGGACATGAGCTGCGCCGTACTGTCGAAGTGGTCCGGTCCTGGCGCGCCGTGCGGCGCGGGCTGCTCGGCCGTCATGGACCGAGTGTCGCGAGCCGGGGTTGCCGGCCCGTTGCACCCGCGTCACGACTGGTTTCCGCCGCTTCACACGTCGCGCGCACCGGTGTGAGGGCGTACCGGGGTCAGCGGTGCTTCCAGTCGCCGCCGGCGATGGGGCGGCCCTTGTCGCGCAGTTCCCGCTCGTGGTCGGCGGCCGCCAGGTACACCCAGGCGGGCAGCGTCTGCCCGGCGTAGGTGCGCACGTCGCGGACGACCCGCTCGTACAGGTTCCCTGGCGCCCCCGGGCTGTACTCCTCCAGGCGGTCGAGGTCCGAGAGCACCTCCTGGTACAGGTCCTCCGCCGGATGGATCACGTCTCCGTGGACGCGGCCGCGCTCGTCGGCCACGGCGTACGGGTAGCCCGGGCCGTCGAAGAGCAGCGCGCCGTGCAGCACCGCGGGCGTCTCGGACGTCGTCCGGCCCCGCAGCAGCCAGGAGTGGTTGATCTCGCCGGGCCGCAGGGTCCCGTACACGAAGAACGGGAGGCGGGAATGGTCGTCACGCATCAACTTCATGGAACCGCACGGACGTGCGGGACGTCGACTCGGACGTGGAACGAAGCCTGAACCGGAAGACCCCGGGATCGCGGGTGGCGGCCGTCGTGCGGCGGGTGCGGCGGCTGCCGCGGCTGCCGAGGTCCAGGCGGGGACGTCGGCACCTGCTGTGGGCCGCCGTTGCGCTGGGCGTGCTGGCGCTGCTGCCGGCGACGTGGCTCCAGGTCACGGCGGACGACCGGGTCCGCACGGTCGCGGACGCCCCCGCGGAGCCCGTCGCCGTCGTCTTCGGCGCGGGTTTGTGGAACGGCGAGCCCTCCCCCTACCTGGCCCACCGCCTCGACGCGGCCGCCGAACTGTGGGCGGCGGGCAAGGTGCGGGCGGTCCTCGTCACGGGCGACAACAGCCGCACCGACTACGACGAGCCCACCGCGATGCGCGACTACCTGGCCGCGCACGGGGTGCCCCGGGACAAGGTCGTCCTCGACTACGCCGGCTTCGACACGTGGGACTCCTGTGCCCGGGCCCGGCGCGTCTTCGGCGTCGACCGGGCGCTGCTGGTGAGCCAGGGCTTCCACATACGGCGGGCGCTGGCGTTGTGCGGGGCCGCCGGGATCGAGGCGTACGGGGTTGGGGTCGACGAGCCGCACGATGCCACCTGGTACTACGGCGGCACCCGCGAGGTCGCGGGAGCGGTGAAGGCGGTGTTCGACGCGGTGTTCACCCCGGATCCGCGGTTCCTGGGGCCGCGGGAGGGCGGGATCGGGCGCGCCCTGGGCTGACCGCGTTCAGCCCGCCGCGACGACCAGGCCGACACCCTGCACCAGGGTGCGCGCCGCGGACCCGGAGTCGCCGAGGTAGCCCGCGACCATCGCTCCGTCACGTAGGGCGACCACCGTGTCGGCGGACTGCCGGGGGTCCGCGACGCCCATGGTCGCGAGGGTGTCCTCCAGCGCCTGGTGGAACCACTCCCGGTGCCTCAGTACGGCCTGGTGGATCGGACACTCCCGATCCGGGTACTCCGCGGCCGCGTTGATGAAGGGGCAGCCCCGGAATCCCGGACCGCAGATCTCCTCGCCGATGCTGTGCGCGATGACATCGAGCAGCGCCGCCCCTCCCCCCGTCTTCTCGGCCGCCACGGCCACCCGGGCCCGGATGTCCTGATCGGTGGCGTCCAGGTAGCCGCGCACCAGGTCGTCCTTGCCCTCGAAGTGCCGGTAGAACGTGCCGCGCGCGACGTCGGCCTCCGCCATCACCCGGTCCACGCCGACAGCGCGAATCCCTTCGGTGTAGAAGAGCCTGCTCGCCGTGGTCAGCAGCCGCTCCCGTGCCTCCGACCTGCGGCTGGTCGTGGCAGGCCCGCTCTTCGTCTCGGTCATGGAGACATCATATAGAACGTTCCTTCCACAATATGGGGCCGGACGGCGGCCGACGCCCCGGCCCCGGCGCCGCTGGGGCGACACGACGGGGCCCGATCGATGCCCCCGGGTGCCGTCCGGCATTCCCGCCGGGCAGGGCAGGAGGATGCGATGACCGGTACGGAGAAGTCGTGAGGCCAATTCGCGGGCCGACCGCACCGGCTATTCCCCGACAGCGGGGCGCGGGAAATTGGCTGGCCCACGGCGAACGGCTCCGGCGAGCCAGGCCGAACGCGGAGGCCAGAACACAGCTGACGCTTGCCCACGACGCCTTCGCCGAGCTCCGCGCCCCCCTGGACGGAACGTGCGGCCAAGCCCATCTCTCCGTGCGGGACCACCTGGACGTCGTCTTCCTGGAGCGTCTGAGCGCGCCGGGCGCCCCGCAGGCGGACAGCCGGGTGGGAGGCCGCTTCGGTGCGTTCGCCACGGGAGCGGGACTCGTTCTGCTCGCCCACGCGCCCGACGAGGTTCGTGAGGAGTATCTGAGCGCCCCGCCGCGTCGCTACACGAGCAACACGGTCACCTCTCCCGCCCGGCTCCGCTCCCTGCTGGCCGACGTACGCAGGGAGGGGTACGCCAGCAGCGACAGAATGGTGGGGCCGGACGTCGCTTGCGTCGGAGCGCCGATCCACGGTGCGGGCGGCTCGGTCGTGGCGGCACTGTCGATCGCCTTCCGGGCGGGCAGCCAATCCCCCCAGACACTCGCTCCCGCCGTCCGCGCGGCGGCCCGGAGAGTCTCCCGCGCCCTGCGCGAGTGAACCCCGACGGCACCTTGAGGCCGGACCGGCGTCCGCACCCGGCGATCTTCGCTCGAGCGCCGGCGGTCGCACCGCCTCACACCCGGCACCGCCCCGCGGGGAGCGCACCGTGCGCCCGCCGTAACCCCCACGCGCGCGACGCGAAACACCGGCGCCGCATCGTGGACGGCATGAGCGCGAGCGCAGGCGGAACCGTCGACACCCACTGTCCCTACTGCGCCCTGCAGTGCGGAATGGGCCTCCGCCCCGCCGCCGGGGAGGGGGGCGTCCCGGACGTCGTGGAGCGCGACTTCCCCGTGAACAAGGGCGCCCTGTGCGGCAAGGGCCGTACCGCGCCCGCTGTGCTCTCCCCTCAGGCGCGCCTGACCGGGCCCCTGGTCAGGAACCGCGCCTCCGGGCTGCTGGAGCCGGCCCCCTGGGAAGACGCCCTGGACCGGGTCGCGGAAGGCCTGCTCCGGGTGCGGGCCGCCCACGGCCCCGACGCCGTCGGCGTCTTCGGCGGCGGGGGGCTGACGAACGAGAAGGCGTACGCCCTGGGCAAGTTCGCCCGCGTCGTACTGCGGACTTCCCAGATCGACTACAACGGCCGCTTCTGCATGTCCTCCGCCGCGGCCGCGCACTCCAGGGCCTTCGGACTGGACCGGGGCCTGCCGTTCCCGCTGGCGGACATCCCGCGGACCGGCTGCGTGATCCTGGTCGGCTCGAACCCCGCCGAGACGATGCCGCCCGCGCTGCGCTACTTCACGCAGCTGAAGGAGAACGGCGGCCGCCTGATCGTCGTGGACCCGCGACGTACGCGCACCGCCGAGCACGCCGACCTGCACCTGCAGCCGCGCCCCGGCACCGACCTCGCCCTCGCGCTGGGCCTGCTGCACCTGGTGGTCGCGGAGGGCCGCGTGGACGAGGAGTTCGTCGCGGAGCGGACGACCGGCTGGCCGGAGGCGCGCGCCGCGGCGATGACGCTCTGGCCCGAGCTGGTCGAGCGGATCACGGGGGTTCCGGTGCCGATGCTCCGAGAGGCGGTGGAGATGTTCTGCGGCGTGCCGGAGGCGATGGTGCTGACCGCGCGGGGCCCGGAGCAGCAGTCGAAGGGCACGGACACGGTGAGCGCGTGGATCAACCTGTGCCTGGCGACGGGCCGCGCGGGGCGGTCGCTGTCGGGGTACGGCTGCCTCACGGGGCAGGGCAACGGCCAGGGCGGCCGGGAGCACGGCCAGAAGGCCGACCAGCTGCCGGGCTACCGCAGGCTCGACGACCCGGCGGCCCGCGCCCACGTGGCCGGGGTGTGGGGGATCGACCCGGACGACCTGCCGGGACCGGGGCGCAGCGCGTACGAGCTGCTGGACGCGCTGGGCCGGGATGTGCGGGGCCTGCTGCTGATGGGCTCCAACCCGGTGGTCTCCGCGCCGCGGGCGGCGCACGTCACGGAGCGCATCGCGGCGCTGGACTTCCTCGCCGTGTGCGACGTGGTGCTGTCGGAGACGGCGGCGATGGCCGACGTGGTGCTGCCGGTGACGCAGTGGGCCGAGGAGACGGGCACCACGACGAACCTGGAGGGCAGGGTGCTGCTGCGGCGCAGGGCCGTGGACCCGCCGGAGGGCGTGCGCAGCGACCTGTACGTGCTGAACGGGCTGGCCTCGCGGCTGGGCCGGGAGAAGGGCTTCCCGGCAGACCCGGAGGAGGTCTTCGACGAGCTGCGCCGCGCGTCGGCGGGCGGGCCCGCGGACTACTCGGGGATCACCTACCGCCGGATCGAGGAGGAGGCCGGCGTGTTCTGGCCGTGCCCGGAGCCGGCGGCCGGGGAGGGCGCCGCGCACCCGGGCACACCCCGGCTGTTCCTCGACCGGTTCGCGACGCCGGACGGCCGGGCCAGGTTCGTGCCGGTGCTGCACCGGCCCGCGGCCGAGGAGCCGGACGGGGAGTTCCCGCTGTACCTGACGACCGGCCGCGTGCTGGCGCAGTACCAGTCGGGCGCCCAGACGCGGCGGGTGGCGGAGCTGAACGCCGCCGCGCCCGGTCCCTTCGTGCAGCTCCACCCGCGTCTGGCCGAGCGCATCGGTGTCGCCGACGGCGACCCGGTCGCCGTCACGTCCCGCCGGGGCCGCGCGGTGGCGCCGGCCCGGGTGGACCGCGCCATCCGCCCGGACACGGTCTTCATGCCGTTCCACTGGGCGGGCGAGGGCCGGGCGAACACCCTCACCAATCCGGCGCTCGACCCGGCGTCTCGCATGCCGGAGTTCAAGGTGTGCGCGGTCCGCGTCGAACGGGCGGATCCGCGGGCCGTCGACGTCCGATATCACCGTTGATATACAGGTATCCCACCTGATATCAGCGGGGAGGCCGTCATGGCACGCACGGTCATCGATCTGGACGACGCGATGCTCGCCTTCGCCCAGCGGCAGCTCGGCACCAGGACGAAGCGCGAGACGATCAACCTGGCCCTGTCGATAGCGGCCGGGACGAGCGCCGACGACCATGCCCGCGGTCTCGCATGGCTCCAGGAGCACGCCGAGGACGTCCTGGACTTCGACTACCTGGCGGAGCAGGAGCGCGGCGGCAGATGAGCTACCTCGCCGACACCTCCGCGGTGTGGCGCCTGTTGCGGCGGCAGATCCCCGAGCCGTGGCCCACGCAGGTGGCCCGGGGGCTGGTCGCCATGTGCTCACCGGTGAAGCCGAGTTGATGACCGGTGTGCGCGCCGATCGGGAATACGAGCCCTTTCTGTCCGTACTGCGCCGGACCTTCCGCTCGTGCCCGGCGCTCGACGATCCCTGGCGCCGGATCCACGCCGTGCAGCGCGATCTGATCGCCATCGGGCACCACAGGGGACCGTCGCCCATGGACATCCTCATCGCGCTGACCGCCGAGGCCCACGGTCTGACCCTGATCCACGCCGACCAGGACTTCGCGTCGATGGCCGAGGTCCGGCCCGGTATCCCCATGATCAGGGTCGACCGGCCGTGACCTGCGGCCGCTGCGGGCTCACAGCGGAGCCGGTCCGGCGCTGAGGGCACTGTTCCCCGGGGGAAACGGCGGGGATCCGGCCGGGTAACAGCGGCACCGCAGGCTCGTGCCATGAGAATCGTGGTGGTCGGCGGCGGAATGGCGGGGGCGCGCCTCGCGCAGCGTCTGGCGCCCTCCGGGGCGGACGTCACGGTGGTCGGCGAGGAGCGGCACGCCCCGTACAACCGGGTACTGCTCGCGGAGGTGCTGGCGGGCCGGTACGCGCCGGAGGCGGTCGCCCTGCCGGGCGTGCCCGGCGCGGTGGTGCGCGGGGGTGTCCGGGTGGTGCGGATCGACCGCGGCGAGCGGGCCGTGGTCTGTGACGACGGCGGCGTGCTGCGGTACGACCGGCTGGTGCTGGCGACCGGCTCCAATCCGGTGCTGCCGCCGCTGCGCGGGCTGTTCACGGAGGACGGCGGCTCCTTCCCGGAGGGGGTGCACGCCTTCCGGACGATGGACGACTGCCTGGCGCTCTCGGCGGCGGTGCGCCCCGGGGCCCGCGCGGTGGTCGTCGGCGGGGGGCTGCTCGGGGTGTCGGCGGCCCGGGCGCTGGCGGCACGCGGGGCGCAGGTGGTGGTCGCCACCCAGGGCGAGCACCTGATGGAACGCCATCTCGACGCTTCCGCGGCCGAGTTGCTGCGTGCGCATCTGGAGGGGCTGGGTGTCGAGGTGCACACCCAGTGCCGGGTGCGCGGTCTGCTGACCGGCGACGCGGACGGCGGCGCGGAGCCCTCGTGGCAGTTGCGCCTGGCCCTGGCGGCGCGCTCGGGAGGCACCCGCGCCGGACCACGTCCGCTGACCCTGCCCCGCGGGGCGGGCGGCGAACGCCGGACGGCGCGTCCCGTGGTCACCGCGGTCGAACTCGCCGACGGCTACCGCCTCGGCACCGACCTGGTCGTGCTGGCCTGCGGCGTCCGGCCGCGCGTCGGACTCGCCCGGGCGGCGGGGCTGGCGGTCGCCGAGGGGGTGGTCGTGGACGACGCGCTGCGCACCTCGGACCCGTCGGTCCACGCCATCGGCGACTGCGCCCAGCACGCCGGCGTCGTCTACGGTCTCGCGGGCCCGGCCACCGAGCAGGCGGACGCGCTGGCGGACGTCCTGACGGCCGGCCCGGCGCCGCGGTACGGCGGCACCCGTTCGCTGACCCGGCTCACCCTCAACGGCCCGGCGGCCCTGGACATCGCCTCCTTCGGCGAGACCACCCCCGCCCCCGGCGACGACGTGCTCCGGCTCGCCGACGCCACGCGCGGCGCGTACCGGAAGGTCGTGCTGCGCGGTGACCGCCTCGTCGGCGGCATCCTCCTCGGCGACCTCGCCACCGTGGGCACCCTCGCCCGCACCTGGGAGGGCGACGAGCCGCTGCCCTCTCCCCCGCTCCACCTGCTCACCGACAACGGAGGGTCCTGACATGACCACGCCCACCATTGTGCTCGTCGGCCACGGGATGGTCGGACAGCGGTTCCTGGAGGCGCTGGCCGACCGGGGCCTGACCTCCCGCGCGCGGGTGGTGGTGCTCTGCGAGGAGCCCCGCCCGGCGTACGACCGCGTCCAGCTCAGCTCGTACTTCGCCGGCACCGGCCCCGAGGCGCTCTCCCTGGTGGAGACCGGCTTCATGGCGGAGCACGGCATCGAACTGCACCTGGGCGACCCGGCGGTGACGATCGACCGGGAGGCCCGGACCGTCACCGCCCGCTCGGGCCTCACCGTCGGCTACGACACCCTGGTGCTGGCCACCGGCTCGTACCCCTTCGTACCGCCGGTCCCCGGCAGGGACGCGGGCGGCTGCTTCGTCTACCGCACCATCGAGGACCTGCTGGCGATCGAGGAGTACGCGATGACCTCCCGCACCGGCGCGGTCGTCGGCGGCGGGCTCCTCGGGCTGGAGGCGGCCGGCGCCCTCAAGGGGCTCGGACTGGACACGCACGTCGTGGAGTTCGCTCCCCGGCTGATGCCGGTGCAGGTCGACGAGGGCGGCGGCGAGGCGCTCCGGCGCACCGTCGAGGACATGGGCGTGGCCGTCCACACGGGGGTGGGCACGCAGGAGATCCTCACGGCCGGCGACGGCTCGGTCCGGGCCATGGCGCTGTCGGACGGCTCGTCGCTCGACATCGACCTGGTGGTCTTCTCCGCGGGCGTACGGCCGCGCGACCAGTTGGCCCGGGAGTGCGGGCTGCCGGTCGGCGAGCGCGGCGGCATCGTCGTCGACGCGGCCTGCCGCACCGGTGACCCGCACGTCTACGCGATCGGCGAGTGCGCCCTGGCCTCCGACGGCCGGGTGTACGGCCTGGTGGCGCCGGGCTACGAGATGGCGGAGACCGCGGCGAAGGCCATCGCCGGCGAGGAGGGCTCCTTCACCGGCGCCGACACCTCCACCAAGCTGAAGCTGCTCGGCGTGGACGTGGCCTCCTTCGGCGACGCGCACGGCGCGACCGCGGGCTGCCTCGACGTGGTCTACTCCGACTCCCGCTCGGGGGTCTACAGGAAGCTGGTCGTCTCGCGGGACGGCGTGCTGCTGGGCGGCATCCTCGTCGGCGACGCGGAGCAGTACGGCATGCTGCGCCCGCTCACCGGCTCGGTGCCGCCGGTCCCGGCGGAGCAGCTGGTGCTGCCGGCGGGCGCGGGTGCCCCGGTGGCGCTGGGCCCGTCCGCGCTGCCGGACGAGGCGGTGATCTGCTCCTGCCACAACGTCACCAAGGGCACGATCCGCGGCGCCGTCACCGAGCACGGCTGCGCGACCGTCCCGGAGGTGAAGAAGTGCACCAGGGCCGGGACCGGCTGCGGCAGTTGCGTGAAGGTACTGGGCCAGCTGGTCACCGCCGAACTGGAGGCCTCCGGCGTCGAGGTCGACAAGGGCCTGTGCGGCTGCTTCGCCCACACCCGCCAGGAGCTCTTCGAGATCGTGCGGGCGCTGCGCATCACCGGTTTCCGCGAGCTGCTCGACCGTCACGGCCGCGAGGGCGCCCGCGGGGGCGACGGCTGCGAGGTCTGCAAGCCGGCCGTCGGCTCGATCATCGCCTCGCTCGCCCCGGCGATCGGCGCCTCCGGTTACGTCCTGGACGGCGAGCAGGCGGCGCTGCAGGACACCAACGACCACTTCCTGGCCAACCTGCAGCGGAACGGCTCGTACTCGATCGTGCCCCGCATCCCCGGCGGCGAGATCACCCCGGAGAAGCTGATCGTGATCGGCGAGGTCGCACGCGACTTCGGCCTCTACACCAAGATCACCGGCGGCCAGCGGATCGACCTGTTCGGCGCCCGGGTCGACCAGCTCCCGCTGATCTGGGCCCGGCTGGTGGACGCCGGCTTCGAGTCCGGGCACGCGTACGGCAAGGCGCTGCGCACCGTGAAGTCCTGCGTCGGGCAGACCTGGTGCCGCTACGGCGTGCAGGACAGCGTCCGCATGGCCATCGACCTGGAGCTGCGCTACCGGGGCCTGCGCTCCCCGCACAAGCTCAAGTCCGCCGTCTCCGGCTGCCAGCGCGAGTGCGCGGAGGCCCGGAGCAAGGACTTCGGCGTCATCGCCACCGTGGGCGGCTGGAACCTCTACGTCGGCGGCAACGGGGGCGCCACCCCGCGCCACGCGGACCTGCTCGCCCAGGACCTGAGCGACGCCGAACTGGTCCGGCTGATCGACCGCTTCCTGATGTTCTACATCCGCACCGCCGACCGCCTGGAGCGCACCTCCGCCTGGCTGGAGCGGATCGAGGGCGGGCTCGGCCACGTACGGGACGTCGTCGTCCACGACTCGCTCGGCATCTGCGAGGAACTGGAGCGGCAGATGGCCGGCCATGTCGCCAACTACCGCGACGAGTGGGCGCAGACGCTGGACGACCCGGAGCGGCTGCGGCGCTTCGTCTCCTTCGTCAACGCGCCCGGCGTGCCCGACCCCTCCGTCCGCTTCGTCCCCGAGCGGGACCAGGTCAAGCCCGACCTCGGCCTGCTCGCCGGCCCCGTGCTCGCCGTCCGCACCCTCGAAGGGACCACCACCGCATGAACGTCGAAGTCCTCCTCCCGGGCACCGCCGACTGGATCGCCGTGTGCGACCACGACACCCTCACCCCCGGCCGCGGCGTCGCCGCCCTCCTCCCCGACGGCCGGCAGGCGGCCCTGTTCACCGACCGCCACGGGCGTCCCTACGCCATCGACAACCGCGACCCCTTCACCGGCGCCTACGTCCTGTCCCGCGGCCTGATCGGCTCCACCGCCGAGGGCCGGGCCTTCGTCGCCTCCCCGCTGCTCAAGCAGCGCTTCGACCTGGAGAACGGCCGCTGCCTCGACGACGAGGCGGTCTCCGTCCCGGCCTTCCCGGTGCGGATGCGGTGACGGGCGCGGCACCTGCTTGAATCGGTCCATGGCCGAAGTCGAGGTGCTGCGGGTGTTCGTCGGTCCCGACGGGCGGGGCGGGAACCTGCTCGGGGTGGTGCGGGACGGCACGTCCGTGCCCGGGGCGCAGGCGCGGCGGCGGCTGGCCGCGGAGCTCGGCTTCAGCGAGACCGTCTTCGTCGACGACACCCGACGCGGCGTCGTCGACATCTGGACGCCGAGCGTGCGGCTGCCCTTCGCGGGCCATCCGGCGGTGGGGACGGCGTGGCTGCTCGGGGCCGAGGTGCTGCGGCCGCCGGCCGGCGAGGTGAAGGCCTGGGCGGAGGGCGGGCTCACCTGGGTGCGCGGGCGCGCCGAGTGGGCGTCGGGACGCCGCACCCAGCGGTTCGGCTCACCCGAGGAGGTGGACGCGCTTCCCGCGCCGCCGCCCGGCGAGGGCTGGCTCTACGCGTGGGCCTGGGCCGACGAGGCGGCCGGGCGCGTGCGCGCGCGGGCCTTCCCGCGCCGCGGCGACGGGATCGTCGAGGACGAGGCGACCGGTGCCGCCGCCCTGGTGCTCACCGCCGAACTGGGGCGTCCGCTGGACGTCCGCCAGGGCGTGGCCTCGCAGATCCTGACCCGCCCCCACCCCGACGGCACCGTCGACATCGGCGGCCGGGTCTCCCCCGCCCCCTGACCCTCCGTCGGCCCTCGCCCGCGACGGCAGGTCGCACCCCCTTCCCCGTGCCGATCGCCGACAGGTCGTGCCGGGTGACGGCACGAACCGGCGGCGGCCGGACCCGGCGGGGCGTGTACGAGCGGAACGCCGCCGCGCGGGGCGCCCCGGGATTCGCGTACACCGTCCGGTGGGCGGCCGCCACGCGGACGGTCCCCTGCGAGCACGGCTCGCACGGGCCTCTGACCTGCGGATTCGGGACACCGCGGGCTCCGGATGCGGATCTTCGTCGGGGCGGTGATGCTGAGAGAAGTGCCACTGACGGCGAGGAGGACAGCGATGTCCATGTTCGACAAGATCAAGGCCAAGCTGAAGGGCCACGAGAGCCAGGCCCAGAAGGGCATCGGCAAGGGCGGCGACATGCTGGACGACAAGACCGGCGGGAAGTACCAGCGCCAGGTCGACACCGCTCAGGACAAGATGGGCGACGAGTTCGGCACCGGCGGCACCGGCGAGGACCGTCCCCCGCACTCCTGACGCCGAAGGGCCGTCGCGCACCCGTGTGAAAGGCGGCGCGGCGGCCCTACGCTGGCCCGCATGGTGTGGACCGCGAAGGACATCCCCGACCAGAGCGGCCGCACGGCCGTCGTCACCGGAGCGAACAGCGGCATCGGCTACTGCGCCGCCCGCGAACTCGCCCGCAGAGGCGCGAGGGTGCTGCTCGCCTGCCGCAGCGAGACGCGCGGCAAGGAGGCCGTCGACCGTCTGAAGGCCGAAGTGCGGGGCGCCCGCGCCGGATACCGCCACCTCGACCTGGGGGACCTGTCCTCGGTGCGCGCCTTCGCCGCCGGGTACGACGGCACCACCCTCGACCTGCTGGTCAACAACGCCGGTGTGATGGCGCTGCCGTACGGCACCACCGCCGACGGCTTCGAGACCCAGATGGGCGTGAACCACCTCGGCCACTTCGCCCTCACCGGGCTGCTGCTGCCGCGCCTGCTGGCCACCCCGGGCGCCCGGATCGTCTCCGTCTCCAGCGGCATGCACGCGGTCGCCAACGTCGACCCGGGCGATCTCAACAGCGAGCGCCGCTACCGCCGTTGGATCGCCTACGCCCGGTCCAAGAGCGCCAACCTGCTCTTCGTCCACGAGTTGTCCCGGCGGCTGGCGGCCGCGGGCGCCGGGACCGTCGCCGCGGCGGCGCACCCCGGCTACGCGAGCACCGCGCTGCAGACCCGCGCCGCGCGCATGGAGAAACGCCGGACCGTCGAGCGCGTGGTGAACCTCGGGAACCGGGTGATCGCCCAGTCCGCGGACGCCGGCGCGCTCCCGCTGCTGTACGCCGCCACGGCGCCCGGTGTGCTCCCCGACTCCTTCACCGGCCCCCGCTTCCAGGGGTGGCGCGGGTCCCCCGTTCCCTCCTGGCGGGCCCCGTGGACCCGCGACGACCGGTCGGGTGAGCTGCTGTGGGCGGCTTCCGAGCAGCTGACGGGCGTCCGCTACGAGCTGCCCGCGGCGGGGTGAGCCGCGCCGTCTGCCAGGACGGTGAATGCGGCAGAACGTGGCGGAGGGGTCACGCCGCGTTGGTGCCCACGTCAGGCGGCGCGCCCTAGCCTTCCGGTGCGCGACCCGCCCGCGGCGTCGGGTCCGGGCGGGCCACCCGTCGTCCCTGGAGTGATCGTGGAACGTCGAACCTTCTTGCGCGGAGCGGTGGTCGGCAGCTCGGCGGCCGCCTTCGGCGGCACCCTGATGCGGGGGGCGGTCTACGCCGCGCCCGCCCAGCCCGGTACCGGCCCCTACGGCGCGCTGCTGGCGCCCGACGCCAACGGCATCGCCCTGCCCGGTGGTTTCACCAGCCGTGTGATCGCACGCTCCGGCCGGACCGTCGCGGGCACCTCGTACACCTGGCACAGCGCGCCCGACGGCGGCGCGTGCTTCGCCGACGGCACCGGCTGGATCTACGTCTCCAACTCGGAGGTCGACCCGGGCGGCGGCGCGAGCGCGGTGCGGTTCGACTCCTCGGGCAACGTCACGGGTGCCTACCGGATCCTCTCCGGCACCCGGCAGAACTGCGCCGGCGGCAGGACGCCCTGGAACAGCTGGCTGTCCTGCGAGGAGGTCAGCCTCGGCCACGTCTACGAGACCGACCCCCGCGGCGTGGCGGCGGCCGTCCGCCGCGCCGCCATGGGCCGGTTCAAGCACGAGGCGGCCGCGGCCGACCCCGTGCGCAAGGTGGTCTACCTGACCGAGGACGAGACCAACGGCTGCTTCTACCGGTTCGTCCCGGCCACCTGGGGCGACCTGTCCGGCGGGACCCTGCAGGTGCTGGTCGCCGGCACCGCCGCCTCGGGCTCCTTCACCTGGGCGAACGTGCCCGACCCCGACGGCTCCCCCACCGCCACCCGCAGCCAGGTCTCCGGCGCGAAGAGGTTCAACGGCGGCGAGGGCTGCCACTACGCCGACGACACCGTCTGGTTCACCACCAAGGGCGACAACCGCGTCTGGCGCCTCGACCTGGCCGCCGGCACCTACGCGCTGGCCTACGACGACTCCCTCGTCTCCGGCAGCGCCCCGCTGACGGGCGTGGACAACATCACCGGAAGCTCCTCGGGCGACCTCTACGTCGCCGAGGACGGCGGCAACATGGAGATCTGCCTGATCACCCCGGCCGACGTCGTCTCGCCGTTCCTGCGCGTCAGCGGCCAGTCCGGCTCCGAGATCACCGGTCCCGCCTTCTCCCCCGACGGCACCCGGCTGTACTTCTCCTCCCAGCGCGGTACGAGCGGCAGTTCGTCCGGCGGCATCACCTACGAGGTGCGCGGCCCGTTCCGCTCGTAACCGGGCGGAACGGAAGCGGGGGCGGCACCTTCGCACAAAGGTGCCGCCCCCGGTGAGGGTTGGAGATGGTCTTCCGGGCCGGGGTTACCGGCTGTCGCCGCCCCTGTCCGACGCCGCGGCCCGGCCCGCCTCGAGGCGCGCGACGGGGATGCGGAACGGGGAGCAGGAGACGTAGTCCAGTCCCACCTCGTGGAAGAAGTGGACGGACTCGGGGTCGCCGCCGTGCTCGCCGCACACACCGAGCTTGAGGTCGGGCCGGGTGGCGCGGCCCGCCTCGGCGGCGGCGCGGACGAGGGAGCCGACGCCGTCCTTGTCGATGGTCTCGAACGGGGAGACGCCGAAGATGCCCTTCTCCAGGTAGGCGGTGAAGAAGCTCGCCTCGACGTCGTCGCGGCTGAAGCCCCAGACCGTCTGGGTCAGGTCGTTGGTGCCGAAGGAGAAGAACTGGGCGGCCTCGGCGATCTGGGCGGCGGTCAGGGCGGCGCGGGGCAGCTCGATCATCGTGCCGAGGGTGAGGCTGAGCTCGGTGCCCGTGGCGGCCTCGACCTCGGCGATGACGGCCTCGGCCTCGTCGCGGACGATCTCCAGCTCCTGGACGGTACCCACCAGCGGGATCATGATCTCCGCCCGCGGGTCGCCCTTGGCGTTCCGGCGCTCGGCCGCGGCCTCGGCGATGGCCCGCACCTGCATGGCGAACAGGCCGGGGATGACGAGCCCCAGGCGCACACCGCGCAGGCCCAGCATCGGGTTCTGCTCATGGAGCTTGTGGACGGCCTGCAGCAGCCGCAGGTCGTTCTCGTTGGAGTCCTTGCGCGCCTCGGCGAGCGCGACGCGCACCGACAGCTCGGTGATGTCGGGCAGGAACTCGTGCAGCGGCGGGTCGAGCAGGCGCACGGTCACCGGCAGCCCGTCCATCGCCTCGAGCAGCTCGACGAAGTCGGACCTCTGCAGCGGCAGCAGCGCGGAGAGCGCCTTGTCGCGCTCGGAGTCGGTGTCGGCGAGGATCAGCCGCTCCACCAGCGCGCGGCGCTCGCCGAGGAACATGTGCTCGGTGCGGCACAGGCCGATGCCCTGGGCGCCGAATCGGCGGGCGCGGGAGGCGTCCTCGGCGTTGTCGGCGTTGGCGCGCACCCGCAGCCGGCGGACCCGGTCCGCGTACGCCATGATCCGGTGCACCGCCCGCACCAGCTCGTCGGCGTCGTCGGCGCCGGCGTGCATGCGGCCCTCGAAGTACTCCACGACCGGGGAGGGCACGACCGGCACCTTGCCGAGGTAGACCTTGCCGGAGGAGCCGTCGATGGAGAGGACGTCGCCCTCCTCGACCACGACCCCGCCGGGGGCCGTCATCCGGCGGCGCTTGGTGTCGACCTCGAGCTCCTCGGCGCCGCACACGCAGGTCTTGCCCATACCGCGGGCGACGACGGCGGCGTGCGAGGTCTTGCCGCCGCGCGAGGTGAGGATGCCCTCGGCGGCGATCATGCCGTTGAGGTCGTCGGGGTTGGTCTCGCGGCGGATGAGGATGACCTTCTCGCCGGAGCGCGACCACTTCACGGCGGTGTACGAGTCGAAGACGGCCTTGCCGACCGCGGCGCCCGGCGAGGCGGCGATGCCCCAGCCGATCCGCTCGGCCTTGGCCTTCTCGTCGAAGCGGGGGAACATCAGCTGCGCCAGCTGCGCCCCGTTGACCCGCTGCAGCGCCTCGGCCTCGTCGATCAGGCCCTGGTCGACCAGCTGGGTCGCGATGCGGAAGGCGGCGGCCGCGGTGCGCTTGCCGACGCGGGTCTGCAGCATCCACAGCTTGCCGCGCTCGATGGTGAACTCGATGTCGCACAGGTCCTTGTAGTGCGTCTCGAGGGTCTCCATGATCTGCATCAGCTGGTCGTAGGAGGTCTTGTCCAGCTGCTCCAGCTCGGCGAGCGGCACGGTGTTGCGGATGCCCGCCACGACGTCCTCGCCCTGCGCGTTGCTCAGGTAGTCGCCGTAGACGCCCTGGTGGCCGGTGGCCGGGTCGCGGGTGAAGGCGACGCCGGTTCCGGAGTCGGAGCCGAGGTTGCCGAAGACCATCGAGCAGATGTTGACGGCCGTGCCCAGGTCGCCGGGGATGCGCTCCTGGCGGCGGTAGAGCTTGGCCCGCTCGCCGTTCCACGAGTCGAAGACGGCGCGCACGGCCAGGTCCATCTGCTCGCGCGGATCCTGCGGGAAGTCCCGTCCGGTCTCCTTGGCGACGACGGCCTTGAACTGCTCCACCAGGCGCTGCAGGTCACCCGCGTCCAGGTCGAGGTCGTCGTGGGTGCCCTTGGCGCGCTTGGCGTCCTCCAGCGCGTCCTCGAAGAGCTCGCCGTCGACGCCCAACACGGTCTTGCCGAACATCTGGATCAGGCGCCGGTAGGAGTCCCAGGCGAAGCGCTCGTTGCCGGCCTGGGCGGCCAGGCCCACGACCGAGGCGTCGGAGAGGCCGATGTTGAGGACCGTGTCCATCATGCCCGGCATGCTGAACTTCGCCCCGGAGCGGACGGAGACCAGCAGCGGGTCGTCCGCCTGCCCGAGCTTCTTGCCCATCTTCCGCTCGAGCGCCTCGAGGTGCGCACTCACCTCGTCGCGCAGCGCCGCGGGTTCGGCGCCCGACTCCAGGTAGACCTTGCAGGCCTCGGTGGTGATCGTGAAGCCCGGGGGGACGGGCAGACCGAGGTTGGTCATCTCGGCGAGGTTCGCGCCCTTGCCGCCGAGCAGGTCCTTGAGTTCCTTGTTGCCCTCAGTGAAGTCGTAGACGAACTTCTGGATTACTTGTTCTTCCGACACGGGACTCGCTCCTCGCGGCCGGGATGCCCTGACGGCGGGGAGCGTACCCATCCCGAAGGCGCCGCAGTACGTCAATCACCAGGTCACACGGTCGTAACCACCCATCCGCCGAGAGATCGAAAGTCGTGGCACCCCTACGGGTGAACGCGGCATGCGTTCAATCGTCGAACACATGCTCTCGCCACGTGATCGGCACACCTGGAGTCGGTCACTCCATGCGACGGATGACTTGAGCATGTGTCCACGACAACGATGGCACCCAGTGCCACTCATTGGAGAGATGTGGTGACACTCGGGCCGCTCATCTGAGCAATACCCCTATCAGGCGTGGCGAGAATCACTCGCCCCCGCGCCCTTCGTCTTACGGTCCGGGCGTCGCCGGGGTCCCCGAAACGTCCTCAGCCGCCCGAAGTGTCCAGCTCGGCCTCGGCGCCGACGACCACCGAGCAGTCGTACGGGTCCTCCAGCCAGCCGTCCGGCAGCACCACGCGCTTGCTCCCGGCCGTCCGGCCGCGCGGCCCCTCGGCGCCATCCGGCCATTCCTGGTCGAGGTCGAGGTCGGCGAGGTGGGCGTCGAGCTCGGCGAGGGAGGAGGTCATGGCCAGCTTGCGGCGCATCTCCGAGCCGACGGAGAAGCCCTTGGTGTACCAGGCGACGTGCTTGCGGAAGTCGATGACACCGCGCTCCTCGTCGCCCAGCCACTCCCCCAGCAGCCCGGCGTGGCGCCGCATGACCCCGGCGACCTCGCGCAGCGTCGGGGCGGCCGGTGCGCCGCCGCCCTCGAAGGCGGCCACGAGGTCGCCGAAGAGCCAGGGGCGGCCGAGGCAGCCGCGGCCCACGACGACGCCGTCGCAGCCGGTCTCCCGCATCATCCGGACCGCGTCCGCGGCGCTCCAGATGTCGCCGTTGCCCAGCACCGGGATCTCGGGGACGTGCTCCTTGAGGCGGGCGATCGCCTCCCAGTCGGCCGTGCCCCCGTAGTGCTCGGCGGCCGTCCTGCCGTGCAGCGCGACGGCGGTGACACCCTCCTCGACGGCGATCCGGCCGGCGTCCAGATAGGTGGTGTGGTCGTCGTCGATGCCCTTGCGCATCTTGATCGTGACGGGCAGGTCGCCCGCGTTGCCGACCGCCTCGCGCAGGATCGAGCGGAGCAGGTTGCGCTTGTAGGGCAGGGCCGAGCCGCCGCCCTTGCGGGTCACCTTGGGGACGGGGCAGCCGAAGTTCAGGTCGATGTGGTCGGCGAGGTCCTCGTCGACGATCATCCGGACCGCCTTGCCGACGGTGACCGGGTCGACCCCGTACAGCTGGATCGAGCGCGGCTTCTCGCTGCCGTCGAAGTGGATCAGCTGCATGGTCTTGTCGTTGCGCTCGACGAGGGCCCGGGTGGTGATCATCTCCGAGACGAAGAGCCCCTTGCCGCCGGAGAACTCGCGGCACAGCGTGCGGAACGGCGCGTTGGTGATCCCGGCCATCGGCGCCAGCACGACCGGGGGCCACACGGTGTGCGGGCCGATACGGAGTGCGGGAGCGGTGGCGTCAGCAGTCATGCGGACCATTCTCCCGTATCACCGGGGCGAGGTTGGGTGTAGCGTGAAATGGTTACACACGTACAATCAATCCAGATCAAGGAGACCGAACAGCCGATGCCCGAGCTGAGCCGGGGCAGGCGCCTTCTGGTGCTGGCCATCTGCTGCATGAGCCTGTTGATCGTCAGCCTCGACAACACGATCCTCAACGTCGCGCTGCCCGCCATGCGCCGGGACCTGCACACCTCCATCTCCGGACTGCAGTGGACCATCGACGCCTACACGCTCGTGCTGGCCTCGCTGCTCATGCTCTCCGGCTCGACCGCCGACCGGATCGGGCGGCGCCGGATCTTCCGCACCGGTCTGGTGATCTTCACGGGGGCGTCCGCCCTGTGCAGCATCGCCCCCAGCCTGGAGTGGCTGGTGGTCTTCCGCATGCTGCAGGCGATCGGCGGTTCGATGCTCAACCCCGTCGCGATGTCGATCATCACCAATGTCTTCACCGACCCGCGCGAGCGCGCGCGGGCGATCGGGGCGTGGGGCGGCGTCGTCGGCATCAGCATGGCCGCCGGGCCGATCATCGGCGGCGCGCTCGTGGAGACCGTCGGCTGGCGCTCGGTGTTCTGGATCAACCTGCCGATCGGGCTGCTCGCCCTGGTGCTCACCGCGCTGTACGTGCCCGAGTCCCGTGCCCCCCGGCCGCGCCGGATCGACCCGGTCGGCCAGCTGCTGGTCGTCGCGCTGCTCGGCTCGCTGACCTACGCCATCATCGAGGCTCCCGCGGCGGGCTGGGGCTCCCCCGTCATCGTCGGCTGCCTCGCGCTCGCCCTGTTCTCCGCGGCGTCCCTGGTCCCCTACGAACGGCGGCGCAGGGAACCGCTGATCGACCCGCGCTTCTTCCGCAGCGCGCCCTTCAGCGGGGCGACGGTGATAGCGGTGAGCGCCTTCGCCGCCCTCGCCGGCTTCCTCTTCCTCAACACCCTGTATCTGCAGGACGTGCGCGGCATGTCGGCCCTGGACGCCGGACTGCACCTGCTGCCGATGGCGGCCATGGCCCTGGTCTGCGCCCCGCTGTCCGGCCGCATGGTCGGCAGCCGCGGCCCGCGGCTGCCGCTGCTTCTGGCGGGTGTGGCCACCACGGCGAGCGGCGTGATGTTCGCCGCGCTGGACGCGACGGCCTCGGACCCTAAGCTGTTCACCGCGTACGTCCTGTTCGGCATCGGCTTCGGCTTCGTCAACGCGCCGATCACCAACACCGCCGTCTCCGGCATGCCGCGGACCCAGGCGGGTGTCGCCGCGGCGGTGGCATCGACCAGCCGGCAGGTCGGACAGTCCCTGGGCGTGGCCGTCATGGGCGCCGCGCTCGCCGCCGGCCTCGACCTCACGGCGTGGTGGATCATCACCGGCTGCGGTGTGGCCATCCTGACGCTGGGGTGGCTGACCTCGGGCCGGTGGGCGGCGGCCACCGCCGAACGCGCCGCCGAGCGTCTCAGCGCCGACGCCGCCCGCGAGCCGGTGGGCGCCCGGTGAACGAGGCCACGGCCGCCCGGGTGTGGCGCGACCTGCGCACACTCGTCCTCGAGCGCAACGAGCGCCGCCGCGAGGTCGCCGACGCCCTCGGCATGAGCTTCTTCCGGGTCAAGGCGCTGCGCCGGATCGCGGCCGACCCCGTCACCCCGGGCGACCTCGCCGCGGACCTCATGACGGACCGCCCGTACGTCACGCTCGTCGTCGACGACCTCGCCCGGCGGGGGCTGGTGGAGCGCACGCCGCACCCGCGGGACCGGCGCCGCAAGCTCCTGAGCGTCACGCCGGCCGGCGCCTCCGCCGCGGAGGAGGCCGACCGCATCCTCGGCACTCCCCCGCCGGGCCTGGTGGCCCTGGACCCGGAGGAACTCGCGGCGCTGGACCGGGTGGTGACCAAGCTGCTGGAGCCCGCGTCGGGGTGAGCGGGGAAAACCGGGGGCCGTTGTCGGTGCCCGGCGGTACCGTCACGAGCATGACGACGCAGATCACCGAGCCCCGCGACGCCCGTTCCCGGGCCGCACTGACGGAGCTGACCGCGCGCGGCGTCCGGCCGAAGTACCTGTTCTTCTGGGGGCACCGGCCGCAGAGCGACGGCAGCGTGGGCGCGGGCTGCCTGAGCCAGTGGTGGCCGTCGGAGTTCACCGTCGACGGCATCGGCTACGCCACGGCGGAGCACTGGATGATGGCCGGCAAGGCCCGGCTCTTCGGCGACGACCGGGCCCTCGCCGCCATCCTCGCGGCCCCGCACCCGCACGCCGCGAAGAATCTGGGCCGCCAGGTGCGCGGCTTCGACAACGCGACCTGGGAGCGGCACCGGGAGGAACTGGTCGTCGAGGGCAACGTCGCCAAGTTCGGTCAGGACCCGGCCCTGCGCGACTACCTGCTGGGCACCGGCTCGCGCGTTCTGGTGGAGGCCAGCCCGTTGGACCGCATATGGGGCATCGGCCTCGCGGCCGACGACGACGGGGCCGCCGACCCCGCACGGTGGCGCGGCCTGAACCTGCTGGGCTTCGCCCTCATGGAGACGCGGCAGCGGCTGCTCACACCGGCACCGGCATGACGCTCGGCGCGGACGCGGCGATCTCGTACAGCCGGTCCAGCCGTTCACGGGTGGCGGCATCCGCCGGGGAGTAGGTCACCAGCCGCGGGCCCTGGCTGGGGCCGAGCCACAGGTGCGTGAAGTGGAAGGTCAGCAGACCGACCCGGGGGTTGAGGAAGCGCTTGGTGCGATTCTCCGGTTCCTGCACCTCATGCCGCTCCCACAGCTCGCAGAACTCCGGGGAGGCCTGCTCCAGCCGCTTGACCAGGGACTTCCACGCGGGCTCCGCGAGGTGCTCGGCCATCGCCGCACGGTACTTGGCGACCAGCTGCCGGCTGGTCTCGTGCCAGTCGGGCAGGCCCTCGCGCCAGGCGGGGTCGGTGAAGGTCAGCCACATGATGTTGCGGTCCTCGAACGGCAGCCTGTCGAGGTCGTCGACCAGCCGCGCGTAGGTGCGGTTGTGGGCGATGACGTCGGTACGACTGTTGAGCACCGCGGCCGGCAGCGGCTCCAGCTTGGCCAGCATCTCCCGGATCTGGTCGGACATCCCCGGGCACTGGGCGCGCGGGTTGGGGTCCGGAACCCCGGCGAGCAGGAAGAGGTGGGTGCGCTCGTTCGGGTCCAGCATCAGGGCCCGGGCGATCGAGTCGGCCACCTGCGCGGAGATCTGGATCTCCCTGGCCTGCTCGAGCCACGTGTACCAGGTCACGCCGACCGCGGCCAGCTGCGCCACCTCCTCACGACGCAGCCCGGGGGTGCGGCGTCGGCGCCCGGGCGGGAGTCCGACCTGCTCGGGGGAGATCCGTTCACGGCGGCTGCGGAGGAAGGAAGCGAGTTCGCTCCGCGCGGCGGCGCTGGGAGACGTCATACCTCCAGGGTGCCTGACGCCCCAGACCATTGCCAGGTGGTCGCGATACCTGGATAAACGCTCTCTG
This sequence comes from Streptomyces sp. PA03-3a, assembly GCF_033792735.1. NCBI lineage: Bacteria > Bacillati > Actinomycetota > Actinomycetes > Kitasatosporales > Streptomycetaceae > Streptomyces > Streptomyces sp. PA03-3a. The sequence continues at coordinate 92,222 of NZ_JARAVM010000005.1, read as the reverse complement.
GTACCCCCCTCGGAACAAGGTCATCGTGGCATACGTGACCGATCACAACGAATCCTCCGCCTCCGCTGCCCTCCGTTCCCGGACCCAGGTGCGGCCCCGCGTCATCCGGGTGGGCGCCACCGGACCGGCGCCGGCCGCGAGAACCTCGCCACCGGCCGCCGAGGCGCCGCCCGGCACCGCGGCACCGCTGCTGAGCCCGCTGGGCCTGTTCACCGTGCTGCTGGGCGCGGCACTGCCGCTGATCGACTTCTTCATCGTCAACGTCGCCCTGCCCGCCATCGAGACGGACCTGCACGCCGGGGCGGCCCTGCTGGAGCTGGTCGTGGCCGGCTACGGCGTGGCGTACGCCGTGCTGCTGGTGCTCGGCGGCCGGCTCGGCGACTCCTTCGGCCGCCGCCGGCTCTTCCTCGCCGGCATGGCGGCCTTCGGCCTCACCTCGCTCGCCTGCGGTCTGGCGCCCGACGCGTGGGTGCTGGTGGGCGCCCGCGTCGCACAGGGTGCCGCGGCCGCGCTGATGCTGCCCCAGGTGCTGGCCACCATCCACTCCACGACCGCCGGGCACCGCAGGGCCAAGGCGCTGAGCCTGTACGGCGCGACCGCGGGCCTGTCCATGGTCGCGGGCCAGATCCTGGGCGGCGTCCTGGTCGCCGCGGACATCGCGGGCACCGGCTGGCGCGCGGTGTTCCTGGTCAACGTGCCGGTCGCGGCGGCCGGTCTGCTGCTCGGGGTGCGCTCGGTGCCGGAGACCCGTTCCGACCGGCCCGCGCCGGTCGACCGGCCGGGCACCCTGCTGCTGGCGGTGTCGCTGGTGACCCTGCTGGCGCCGCTCACGGAGGGCCGTGCGGCCGGCTGGCCGGTGTGGACGTGGGTGTCGCTGGCCGTCTTCCCGTTCGCGGCCGTGGCCTTCTTCGTGGTCGAGCGGCGGGCCGACCGGGCCGGGCGGATCCCGCTCGTGCCGCCGAGCCTGTTCGCCCTCACCGGGATGCGGCGGGCGCTGCCCCTGCTGGTGCCGTTCTCCATCGGCTTCGGCGGCTTCATGTTCGTGATCGCGGTCGCCCTGCAGCAGGGCCTGCGGTACGGGCCCGTGGAGGCGGGCACCTCGCTCGTGCCGATGGCCGTGGCGTTCTTCCTGGCCTCGCTGGCCGGGCCGCACCTGGTGGGCCGGTACGGCGGGCGTGTGGTCACCGCGGGCGGTGTCCTGCAGGGCGCCGGCATCGCGGTGCTGGCGCTGACCGTGGCCCGCAGCTGGGAGACCGGGATGACGGCGTGGGCGCTGCTGCCGGGTGTGGCCCTGGCCGGACTCGGCCAGGGGCTGCAACTGCCGGTGCTGTTCCGGCTGGTGCTCGCGGACGTACCGGGCGAGCGGGCCGGGGTGGGCAGCGGGGTCATGGTGACCACCCAGCAGTCGGCGCTGGCCCTGGGCGTGGCCACCCTCGGCACCCTCTTCCTCGCCCTGGTCCCCTCGCACGGGACCCGCGAGGCGCTGGTCACGGTGCTGATCGTGCAGTTGGCGGCGGTGGTCGTGACGGTGCTGGCCAGTCTGCGGCTGCCGCGCCAGGTGGCCTGAGGACCCGCCGGGCCGGGTCCGGGACCCTGGTCCGGCCCCTGGGGACGGAGCCGGGAGTGACACATGCACTGACAGATATTGAAATCTGTCAGTGCATGTGTCACTGTTGTCAGCATCCCCGCCCGACCTCCTGATCCGACCAAGGAGTCCCCCTTGCAGAACCGCACCCTCGGTTCCTCCGGCCCCACCGTCTCCGCCCTCGGCCTCGGCGCCATGGGCATGTCCGCCCTCTACGGCGACGCAGATCGCGGCGAGTCGATCGCCACGGTCCACGCCGCCCTCGACGCCGGCGTCACGCTGATCGACACCGGCGACTTCTACGGCATGGGCCACAACGAGCTGCTCGTCGGCGAGGCCCTGCGCACGGCCTCCCCGGCCGACCGCGAAAAGGCGCTGGTCAGCGTCAAGTTCGGCGCCCTTCGCGGGCCCGGCGGCGACTGGCTGGGCCTCGACGGCCGCCCGGCCGCCGTGAAGAACTTCGCCGCGTACTCCCTGCAGCGCCTGGGCACCGACCACATCGACGTCTACCGCATCGCCCGGGTCGACCCGGACGTCCCGATCGAGGAGACCGTCGGCGCCATCGCCGAGCTCGTCGAGGCCGGCTTCGTACGGCACATCGGCCTGTCCGAGGTCGGCGCCGCCACCCTGCGCCGGGCCGCCGCCGTGGCCCCGATCAGCGACCTGCAGATCGAGTACTCGCTGATCTCCCGCGGCATCGAGGACGAGATCCTGCCCACCGCCCGCGAACTGGGCGTCGGCGTCACGGCGTACGGTGTGCTGTCCCGCGGTCTGATCAGCGGCCACTTCACCCGCGACCGGCAGCTGGCGGGCAACGACTTCCGCGCCATGAGCCCCCGCTTCCAGGGCGAGAACCTGGAGCACAACCTCGGGCTGGTCGAGGCGCTGCGCAAGATCGCGGAGCAGAAGGGCGTCACGGTCGCCCAGACCGCCATCGCCTGGGTGCTGTCCCGGGGCGAGGACATCGTCCCGCTGGTGGGCGCCCGCACCCGCGAGCGGCTGGCCGAGGCGCTGGGCGCGCTGGACGTGACCCTGGACGCGGACGACCTGGCGGCGATCGAGGCCGCCGTCCCGCCCGGCGCGGCCGCAGGCGAGCGCTACCCGCAGTCGCAGATGGCCCACCTGGACAGTGAGCACGGGCACTGACGGGCACCCGCCCGGCCCTGGGAGAATGGCGACCATGCCACCCGAGACGCTGACCGCCGAACGCATCCTCGAGACCACGGAAGAGGTGCTGCGCCGTTACGGCCCGGCCAAGGCCACCGTGGTCGACGTGGCCCGTGCCCTCGGCGTCAGCCACGGCAGCGTCTACCGGCACTTCCGCACCAAGGCCGCGCTGCGCGAGGCGGTCACCCAGCGGTGGCTCGACCAGGCCCACGCGGAGCTGTCGGCGATAGCGGAGGACGGCGGGCGGCCGGCCCAGGCGCGGCTGCGCACCTGGCTGGAGGCCCTGTTCGCGGCCAAGCGGCGCAAGGCGGGCGGCGACCCCGAGCTGTTCGCCACCTACATGGCGCTGACCGAGGAGCACAGCTCCGTGGTCGCCGGCCACGTCGCGGTCATGGTCGGGCTCCTCACCCGGATCATCCGGGACGGCGTGGCCGGCGGGGAGTTCGCCGCCGGCGACCCCGGGGCCGCCGCGCAGGCGGTGTGGGACGCCACCGTCCGCTTCCACGACCCGGCGTACGCCGCCGAGTGGTTCAGCCCGGGCGTCGACGCCGCGTACTCCGCGGTCAACGACCTGATCCTGCGCGGCCTGCGGGCCTGAGCCCCGGCCGCCCGGGCCCCAGGGCCGGCGTGCGCGAAAGGCGCCCGTCCACTCCCTCTCGGGAGCGGCCGGGCGCCTTTCGCGTACGTCCGGGTCCGGACCAAGGCCGAGACGGCCTAGCAGCCGAGCAGCCGGCCGCCGAGGTAGGCCTCGACCTGGTCCAGCGAGACGCGCTCCTGCTTCATGGTGTCGCGCTCGCGCACGGTGACCGCGTTGTCCTCGAGGGTGTCGAAGTCGACGGTCACGCAGAACGGGGTGCCGATCTCGTCCTGGCGGCGGTAGCGGCGGCCGATGGCACCCGCGTCGTCGAACTCGATGTTCCAGTGGCGCCGCAGGTCGGCCGCGAGGCCCTTGGCCTTCGGCGAGAGCTCAGGGTTGCGCGACAGGGGCAGGACGGCGACCTTGACCGGCGCCAGGCGCGGGTCGAGGCGCATGACGGTGCGCTTCTCCATCACGCCCTTGGCGTTCGGGGCCTCGTCCTCGTTGTACGCGTCGAGCATGAAGGCGAGCATGGCGCGGTTGAGACCCGCCGCGGGCTCGATGACGAACGGGAAGTAGCGCTCACCGGCCTCCTGGTCGAAGTACGACAGGTCCTGGCCGCTGGCCTGGCTGTGGGCCTTGAGGTCGTAGTCGGTGCGGTTGGCGATGCCCTCCAGCTCCGAGTACTCCGTGCCGCCGAAGTTGAAGCGGTACTCGATGTCGACGGTGCGCTTCGAGTAGTGGGACAGCTTCTCCTTGGCGTGCTCGTACCAGCGCATGTTCTCCTCGCGCATGCCGAGGCCCCGGTACCAGTCCCAGCGCTGCTGCATCCAGTACTCGTGCCAGGTCTCGTCCTCGCCCGGCTTGACGAAGAACTCCATCTCCATCTGCTCGAACTCGCGGGTCCGGAAGATGAAGTTGCCGGGGGTGATCTCGTTGCGGAAGGACTTGCCGGTCTGGGCGATGCCGAATGGCGGCTTGCGGCGCGAGGTCTGCTGCACCAGGCCGAAGTTGGTGAAGATGCCCTGCGCGGTCTCCGGGCGCAGGTACGCGACCGCGCCGGAGTCCTGGGTCGGGCCCAGGTGCGTGGACAGGAGGCCGGAGAACTGCTTGGGCTCGGTGAAGGTGCCCTTGTTGCCGCAGTTCGGGCAGTTGAGGTCGGAGAGGCCGTTGGCCGGCAGGTGGCCGTGCTTGGCCTCGTACGCCTCCTCCAGGTGGTCCGCGCGGTAACGCTTGTGACAGGAGGTGCACTCGGTGAGCGGGTCGGTGAACGTGGCGACGTGGCCCGAGGCCTCCCAGACCTCGCGGGCCAGGATCACCGAGGAGTCGAGGCCGACCACGTCCTCCCGGGAGGTGACCATCGCACGCCACCACTGGCGCTTGATGTTCTCCTTCAGTTCGACGCCCAGCGGTCCGTAGTCCCAGGCGGCGCGCTGACCGCCGTAGATCTCGCTGCAGGGGAAAACAAAGCCACGGCGCTTGCTCAGGCTGACGATGGTGTCGATCTTGTCGGCGGCCACGGTGCTCTCTTCAGACGACGAAGCGGTCGGTGGAGTCCGCCGGGTCGCGTGCGGTCCGGCGAATACCTCAGATTACCGGCGGGTGCGGGGGCTGTATCAAATCGGTTCCGCACTCCGGGAGCTCCTTGGTCCGACCAGAGGGCCAATTGACAATCGTTTCCAATTTTGTTGAAAATGGGTGTCATGAACATAGGTCGCGCTCTGGTCCCCCTCGCCGCCCTCGCCGGGCTGGCCGCCCTCTCCGCCTGCTCCACCGCGGGCGCGGGCGGCGAGGACGGCAGGCTGAAGGTCACCGCTTCCTTCTACCCGATGCAGTTCCTGGCCGAGCAGATCGGCGGCGGGCACGTCGACGTGACGGAACTGACCAAGCCCGGGACCGAACCGCACGACCTGGAGCTCACCCCCCGGCAGACCGGCGAGCTGGGCGAGTCCGACGTCATCGTCTACCTCAAGGGCCTGCAGCCCGCCGTCGACGACGCGATAGCCCAGTCCGGCGTGGAGAACACCGTCGACGCCGCCGCGCTGACCCCGCTGGAGGACCACGGCACCGAGGTCGACGGCCACGACCACGGCCCCGACGACGACCACACCGGGCACGAGGACGGCGAGGACGCCGGCGCCGACCCGCACATCTGGCTCGACCCGGTCCGCTACTCCGAGGTCGCCGAGGGCGTGGGCAAGGCCCTCGCCAAGGCAGACCCGGGCCACGAGGCGGCCTACGAGAAGAACACCGCGGCGCTGGTGAAGAAGCTGGGCGCGCTGAACACCGACTTCCAGGACGGGCTGAAGAACCGTTCCTCGGACACCTTCATCACCACCCACGCCGCCTTCGGCTACCTCGCCGAGCGCTACGGGCTGGTCGAGCAGGCGATCAGCGGCATCGACCCGGAGTCCGAGCCCAGCGCCGCCCGGATGAGGACGCTGCACACCCTCGCCGAGGACAAGGGCGTCAGCACCGTATTCTTCGAGACGCTGGCCAGCGACAGGACCGCCAGGACCCTCGCCGGCGATCTCGGCCTGAAGACCGCGGTGCTGGACCCGATCGAGGGCATCACCGACAAGTCCGCGGGCCGCGACTACTTCGAGGTCCAGCACAGCAACCTTCAGGCCCTGCGCGCGGCGCTCGGCGCGAAGTGAGGCGATGATGACGGAGCCCGGTACGGAGGCTGGAATGGACACGGTCATATCGATGCGGGGTGCGACCGCCACGCTCGGCTCACGGCCGGTACTGCGCGGCGTCGACCTGGCCGTGCGGCGCGGCGAGGTCGTCGCGCTGCTCGGCGCCAACGGCTCGGGCAAGTCCACCGCGATCCGCGCCGTGGTCGGCCAGGTGCCGCTCACCTCGGGCGGGCTGGAGCTGTTCGGCACCCCACTGAACCGCTTCCGCGACTGGGCCCGGATCGGCTACGTGCCGCAGCGCACCACGGCGGCCTCCGGCGTCCCCGCCACCGTCCGCGAGGTCGTCTCCGCCGGGCGGCTGGCCCGTACGAAGCTGGGCCTGCCCCGCAAGGCGGACCGCCGGGCCGTGGAGCACGCCCTGGAGCTGGTCGGGATGGCCGACCGGGCCGCCGACCCGGTCGAGGCGCTCTCCGGCGGCCAGCACCAGCGGGTGCTGATCGCCCGCGCGCTGTCCGTCGAACCCGAACTGCTGATCATGGACGAGCCGATGGCGGGCGTCGACCTCGCCAGCCAGGAAGTGCTCGCCGGGACGCTGCGCGAACAGGTCTCGCTGGGCACCACCGTCCTGCTGGTGCTGCACGAACTCGGGCCGCTCGAGCCGCTGATCGACCGCGCGGTGGTGCTGCGCGACGGCTGCGTCGTCCACGACGGGCCCCCGCCCAAGGCCCAGGGACAGCACGCGCTGCCCGGCCACGACCATGTCCACCCGCACGCCGGTCACGCGGCCGAACCGATCCGGACGGGGCTGTTCTGATGGAGCTGTTCTCCTACGCCTTCATGCAGCGGGCGCTGGTCGCCGCCGTCCTCGTCGGCATCACCGCCCCCGCGATCGGCATCTACCTCGTCCAGCGCCGCCAGTCCCTCATGGGCGACGGCATCGGCCACGTCGCCCTCACCGGTGTCGGCCTCGGCTTCCTGCTCAGCGCCAACCCGGTGTGGATGGCGACGGCCGTGGCGGTCGCGGGCGCCGTCGTCATGGAACTCATCCGCTGGTACGGCAGGACGCGCGGCGACATCGCGCTCGCGATGCTCTTCTACGGCGGCATGGCGGCCGGTGTGCTGTTCACCTCGCTCGCGCCGAACGGCTCCAACGCCAACCTGCTCACCTATCTGTTCGGCTCCATCACCACCGTCTCCCCGCAGGACATCACCGCGATCTGCCTGCTGGCCGGTTTGGTGGTGCTGGTCACCGTGGGCCTGCGGCGGCAGCTGTTCGCGGTCTCCCAGGACGAGGAGTTCGCCCAGGTGACCGGACTGCCGGTGCGGCTGCTCAACCTGCTGGTCGCCGTCACCGCGGCGGTCACGGTCACGGTCGCCATGCGGGTCGTCGGGCTGCTGCTGGTCAGTGCACTGATGGTGATCCCGGTCGCCGCCTCGCAGCAGGTCGCCCGGAGCTTCGCCACGGCGTTCGCACTGTCGGTCGTGATCGGCGTGGTGGTCGCCTTCTCCGGAACGGTGACCTCGTACTACGCCGACGTGCCCTCCGGGGCGACCATCGTGCTGCTGGCCATCGGCGTCTTCGTCACGCTGACGCTGCTGGCGGCGCCGCTGGCGAAAAAGCGTGCACGCCGTGCCGCAGGGGACGGGACACGGTGCACCCTGGAGGTACCCGCGGCGCGTCCCACCGAGGACGACGTCCGGGTATGAGCTCCAGGCCTGGCAGAATGACCGACCAACCGACCGAGTAGGAGGCCACCGGTGACGACCGCCAAGCCCCCCGTCCGCGGCCGATCGACACGGCAGCGTGCCGCCGTCGCCGCGGCCCTCGCCGAGGCCGACGAGTTCCGCAGCGCCCAGGAGCTGCACGACCTCCTCAAGCACCGGGGCGACTCGGTCGGCCTCACCACGGTCTACCGCACGCTGCAGTCCCTCGCCGACGCCGGCGAGATCGACGTGCTCCGCACCGGCGACGGCGAGTCCGTCTACCGGCGCTGCAGCAGCGGTCACCACCACCACCTGGTCTGCCGGGTCTGCGGCAAGGCCGTCGAGGTCGAGGGTCCGGCGGTCGAGAAGTGGGCCGACACCATCGCCGGGGAGCACGGCTTCGTCGACGTCGCCCACACCGTGGAGATCTTCGGCACCTGCGCCGACTGCGCCGGCTGCGGCGGCGGCCCCGCGCAGGCCTGAGCCCGCGCCGGTCAGCGGTCGTAGCAGAGGTACGAACCGTCGTCGGCCCGGCCGACGCTGTTGTGGGACCAGCAGTGCAGGGCGGGGGCGACGGTGCACATGCGCCACGCGAGGAGCGCGGCCAGGCACAGGGCCGCGCCGCGCGCCGCCCTTGAACGCCGGACCGCCACCGCGACCCCGCCCGCGGCGAGCAGGGCCGCGAGCGCGCACAGGTAGACGACCAGGGGAGCGGTGTTGTCGCGCAGGCCCGGACCCGACTCCATGTCCATCGTGGCGAGGAAGCCGAGCATCACCAGGCAGGCGCCGGCCGCGAAGACCACCGCCGCGGTGCAGCCGCGCGCGGCGGTGTCCCCCCACACCGCGTCGCCGTCGCGCGCGCCCTGCGTACCGGCAGCGCTGTCGACGCCTTCCATGCCCCTCCCCCCGTGACCGCGGTCGCCCGGTGGGCGACCGCGGGGTGACTACTCGCCGTCCGCGTCGCTCTGCGCGCCCGGCGGCTGCTCGTTGGGGATCGCGCCGCCGAAGCGACGGTCGCGGGAGGCGTACTCCAGGCACGCGCGCCACAGGTCGCGGCGGTCGAAGTCCGGCCAGAGGACGTCCTGGAAGACCATCTCGGCGTAGGCGGACTGCCAGATCAGGAAGTTGGAGGTCCGCTGCTCCCCGGAGGGCCGGACGAACAGGTCCACGTCCGGCATGTCCGGGTGGTACATGTACTTGGCGAGGGTCTTCTCGTCGACCTTGGAGGGATCGAGGCGACCCGCCTTTATGTCCTCGCCCAGGCGCGCCGCCGCGTCGGCGATCTCGGCGCGGCCGCCGTAGTTGACGCACATGTACAGCGTCATCGCGTCGTTGTCGCGGGTCATCTCCTCCGCGACCTGGAGCTCCTTGACGACCGACTTCCACAGCCGGGGCATGCGCCCGGCCCAGCGGATGCGGATGCCCATCTCGTGCATCTCGTCGCGGCGGCGGTGGATGACGTCCCGGTTGAAGTTCATCAGGAAGCGGACCTCGTCGGGGGAGCGCTTCCAGTTCTCGGTCGAGAAGGCGTACAGGGAGAGGTTCTTGACCCCCAGCTCCAGGCAGCCCTTGAGGACGTCCAGCACGACCGACTCGCCGATCTTGTGCCCCTCGGTGCGGGGCAGGCCGCGCTCCTTGGCCCAGCGGCCGTTGCCGTCCATCACGATGGCCACGTGCTGGGGGACCAGTTCCCCCGGGATCTTGGGGGGCTGCGCGCCGGACGGATGCGGGTCGGGAGCCCGGTACTCGCGCCGGGGACGGCTCAGAATCCCGCGTACTGCCATGACCTTGCTCTCCACTTCCTGTGCCTCACGACTTGGTGCTGCCGGGCCCGCCGGGTACCGCTACTTCTCGATGAAGCGCAGACTGCGCAAGCCGCGCTCCAGGTGCCACTGCAGATACGCGGCGACCAGTCCGCTGCCCTCCCGGCAGTGGCGCGGTTCGCACGCGTCGGCGGTCTCCCAGTCCCCTCCGAGCAACGCGCCGAGGAGTTCCAGTGACTCCAGTGAGGGTACGACGCTTCCGGCCGGGCGGCACTCGCCGCATACGACTCCTCCCGCGGCGACCGAAAAGAACCGATTGGGGCCGGGCATCCCGCACTTCGCGCAGTCCCCGAAGCTGGGGGCGTAGCCGTTGACCGCCAGTGAGCGCAGCAGGAAGGCGTCGAGCACCAGGCGCGGGTCGTGCTCACCGTCGGCGAGCGTGCGCAGGCCGCCGACCAGCAGCAGGTACTGCTGCACGGCCGGTTCGCCCTCGTGGTCGGTGAAGCGCTCGGCGGTCTCCAGCATCGCCGTGCCCGCGGTGTAGCGGGCGTAGTCGGTGACGATGCGGCTGCCGTAGGGGGCGATCGTCTCGCCCTGGGTGCACAGCGGCAGACCGCGGCCGACCAGTTCTCCCCCGCGCGCGAAGAACTGCACGTCCACGTGGGAGAAGGGCTCCAGCCGGGCCCCGAACTTGGACTTCGTCCGCCGCACGCCGCGGGCCACCGCCCGCACCCGGCCGTGTCGGCGGGTGAGCAGGGTGATGATCCGGTCCGCCTCGCCCAGCTTCTGGGTGCGCAGCACGATGCCGTCGTCGCGGAACAGACTCATGCGCCCATTCTCCCGTACGCAGCGAGCGGTCCGGCCCGGGTCGTACGCTACGGCCCATGTCGATCACTGCGACCGTCGCCGTACTGCTCATAGCGGCCCTCCACGTCTACATCCTGGTCCTGGAGATGTTCCTGTGGACCACCCCCCGCGCCCGGGCGGCCTTCGGCACCACCGAGGAGTTCGCCCAGGAGAGCAAGGCGCTCGCCGCCAACCAGGGGCTCTACAACGGTTTCCTGGCCGCCGGCCTGGTGTGGGGCGCGGTGGCGTCCGACCCGGTGGGCTTCCAGGCGAAGGTGTTCTTCCTGGTCTGCGTGGCGGTCGCCGGGCTGTACGGGGCCGCGACCGCGAGCCGCCGGATCCTCTTCGTGCAGACCGTGCCGGCGCTCGTCGCCCTGGCGCTGGTGCTGGCGGCCCGCTGATGGACTCCGTCACCCACCACATCACGGCCGCCGGCCCCGACGGCACCGAACTGGAGGTGCTGTACGGCTACGCGGACCGGCAGCGGCGGATGCTGGAGTGCCGGCACTGCGCATGGCGCGAGCAGATCACCTGGGGCGGCGCCAGGGACAAGGCGCTGGCCCATCTGTCGCAGGCCCACGGCGCCACGAGGGCGCCGGCGATGGCCGCGGACGGACGGACACTGGGCACGACGGTGTGGACCGTGCTCGCCTGCTTCGCCGTCGCCGCCGCGATCCTCCTCTGGGCGGTCAGCCGCTGAGCCCCGCCGTTCCGCCGGGGGCGACCAGCCCCGACTCGTAGGCCGCGATCACCAGCTGGGCGCGGTCGCGGGCGCCGAGTTTGCCCATGATCCGGCTGACGTGCGTCTTGGCGGTGAGCGGGCTCAGGCCCAGCGCCTCGGCGATCTCGGTGTTGTTCAGGCCCCGCGCGACGAGGGTGAGCACCTGCCGCTCCCGTTCGGAGAGCGCGGCCAGGCGTTCCGGCACCGGGCCGCCCTGCGGCGGCCCCTCGGGCAGGCGCAGCACCCGGGCGATGAGCCGTGCCGTCGGCCCGGGCGAGAGCAGCGCCTCGCCCGCGGCGACCGTACGGATGGCGTCGAGCAGGTCGGCGGGGCGGGTGTCCTTGACCAGGAAGCCGCTGGCGCCGGCGCGCAGCGCGGGCAGGACGTGGTCGTCGCTGTCGTACGTGGTGAGCACCAGCACCCGGACACCGGCCAGGTCCTCGTCGGCGGCGATGAGCCGCGTGGCCTCGATGCCGTCGAGGTCCGGCATGCGGATGTCCATGATCACCACGTCGGCACGGCCGGCGCGGGCCGCCGCCACGGCCTCCCGTCCGGTGGCCGCGTGCCCGACGACCCGCATGTCGGGCGCGGACTCGACGAGCATCGCGAAGGCCTCGCGGACCAGGTTCTGGTCGTCGGCGAGCAGGACCCGGATCACGCGGGGCCTCCCGCGAGCGCGCCGCCCCCGCCGAGCGGGAGGACGGCCGCGACGGCGAAGCCGCCCTCCGCGGAGGGGCCGGCCGTCAGGGTGCCGCCGACGCTGCGGGCCCGCTCGCGCATGCCGACGAGGCCGTAGCCGGCCGGGGCGGGCTCCTCCTGCGGCGGTCCGGACGGCGCCATGGCCCGCCAGGGACGCCATCTGCCGTCCTGTTGCGGCGGGGCCGGCGCCTCCGCCTCCGCGCAGCGGGGGCCGTCGTCGGTGACGGCGATGCGCAGGGCCGCCACCTCGGCGTCCAGGGACACGCCCACCCGGACCCGGGTGCCGCCGCCCGCGTGGCGTACCGCGTTGGTCAGTGCCTCCTGCACGATCCGGTACGCCGCCGCGCCGATGGCCGGGGGGACCCCGTCGGCACCGGGCGCCACCGCCAGTTCGACCCGGGCCCCGGCGGCCTCCGCGGACCGGGCGAGGTCGGTGACCCCGGCCAGGCCCGGCAGCGGACCGCGTTCGTCGTCACCGCGCAGCACCTGCAGGGTGGCCCGCAGTTCCGTGCGGGCGTCGCGGCAGGTCTCAGCGATGTTGTCCAGGGCCCCGGCGACGGCCGTACGGTCCAGCCGGTCCGGGTCGGCGAGCAGCACATGGGCGGCGACCGAGGTCTGCACGCCGATGACGGTGATGCTGTGGGCCAGCAGGTCGTGCAGGTCCCGGGCGATCCGCAGGCGCTCCTCGGCGACCCGGCGGGCCGCCTCCTCCTCGCGGGTGCGCATCGCCCGCTCGGCGCGCTCCACGACAGCTGCCACGTACTTGCGCTGGATCCGCACCGCCTCGCCGACCAGGGCCATCGCCAGCACCCAGCCGCCGCTGCGGAGCATGTCGCCGACGGCGTGCCGGTCCGGGGTCGCGGCCATCACCGACGCCATGATCCCGACGACCGCCGTCACCGTCGGGAAGGTCCGCAGCGGCGGTCCGGCCACGGCCAGCGAGTACACCGCCACCATGCTCGCCGGCACGACGGCCACGTGGAGGTTGTCCAGGGCGTGGTAGGGCCCGACCGTCAGGACCGTCGCGATCATCACGGCCATCGGCACCCGCCGCCGCGCCGTCAGCAGCAGCGCGCTGACGACGAGCAGCGTCCAGCCCACCGCGTCCGGCCGGTGCCCGTTCCGGTCGGGGAAGAACAGGGCGAGCGCGCACTGCGCCGCGAGCACGGCGACGGCGAGCAGGGCGTCGCCGTGGGAGGCGAGGACGATGCGTGGCTGCTTGGGCACGGCTCCATCTTCCGCTACGGGGTCGGGGAGTTCCCAGGGTGCGGTGCCGGCCTGCCGAGCCGGCCCGGCCACCACACCCGGCGTCCCAGCAGCAGACTCGCCGACGTGACGAGGCAGGTCCGCACCAGGAAGGTGTCCAGCAGCACTCCGACGGCGATGACGAAGCCGAGCTCGACCAGCGACACCAGGGGCATGGCGAGCAGCACCGAGAAGGTCGCCGCCAGCACCAGCCCGGCGGAGGCGATGACCCCACCCGTGGTGCGGAGCGCGGTGAGGGCCGCGGCGGCGGGCGCGGCACCGGCGAGCGACTCCTCCCGCATCCGGTGCATCAGGAAGATGCCGTAGTCGACGCCGAGCGCGACCAGGAAGACGAAGGAGAGCAACGGCAGCCCCGGGTCGGTCCCGCCGAAGCCGAAGAGCGGGCCGAACACCAGGCCGCCGATGCCCAGCGAGGCTCCCCACACGGCGATCACCGCCGCGACGAGCAGCAGCGGCGCGACGATGCTGCGCAGCAGCGCGACGAGGACCAGCAGCACCGACAGCAGGACGAGCGGCACCACCAGCAGGCGGTCCCGCGCGCTGGTGTCCGCGAGGTCCAGTTGCTGGGCGCCGGGCCCGCCGACGTACGTCCCGTAGCGGCCGTCCAGTTCGGCGCGCAGCGCCTCGACGGTGGCGGCCTCGCCCGCCGAGTCCGGCACCGCCCGGGCGGTGACGGACAGTTCGGTCCAGCCGCCGCCGCTGCGGCCGCGTTCCACGGCGGTGACGCCCTCGGTCGTCCGGGCGGCCGCCGCGACCTCCGCGGCCCGGCCGGCGGGCGCCATGACGGTGATCGGCTGGGCGCCGCCGTCGCTGTCCGCGCGGGCGAGGGTGCGCATGGCCGCGACCGACTCGGGGGCGCTGGTGAAGGCGTCGTCGTTCCTCAGGCTGCCGGGCAGGCCGACCGCGCCGACGGCCAGCGCTCCCAGCAGCACCGCCCCGCCCGCGAGCACCGCGAGCGGCCGGCGGGCGACCAGGCCGCCCATCGAGGTGAACAGTCCCCGCCGCACGGGCGGTTCCCCGCCGTGCACCGGGACCAGCGGCCAGAAGACCCGGCGGCCGAGCAGCACCAGCAGCGCGGGCAGCAGGGTCGTCATGGCGGCCAGCGCGCAGAGCACCCCGACCGCGGCGATCGGCCCCATGCCGCGGCTGCTGTTGAGGTCGGCGGCGAGCAGGCAGAGCAGGCCCGCGGCCACCGTCGCGGAGGAGGCCAGCACCGCGGGCCCGCAGCCGCGCAGCGCGGCGCGCATGGCGTCGTACGGGCGCGGCACCCGCCGGAGTTCCTCGCGGTAGCGGGAGACGAGCAGCAGGGCGTAGTCCGTCCCGGCGCCGAAGACCAGGATGGTCATCACGCCCTGGCTCTGGCCGGTGACGGTGATGTCGAAGGCGCGGTGGAGGCCGTGGACCGCGGCCATGGCCGTGGCGTCGGCGACACCGGCGACCAGGAGCGGCAGCAGCCAGAGCAGCGGACTGCGGTAGATGAGGACCAGCAGGACGGCGACGACGGCCACCGTGGTGTACAGCAGCGGCCCGTCGAGCGAGGAGTACACCTCCTTCATGTCCGTGCCGACCGCCCCGGGGCCCCCGACCTGGACGGTCAGCCCGTCGCCGCCGGCCGCCACGGCGCGCACGTCCTCGACGAAGGCCTCCACGGCCGCGTCGTCCTGGCCGGGCTCGGTGCTCGCGACCGGGTACATCAGCGTGCTGCCGTCCTGCGACGGGACGCCGCGCGGCTGTCCGGCACCGGTGAGCCGGTGCGCCTTCGCGACGTCGGCCATCTGCCCGGCGGCCCTGGCCCGGTCGGCGGCGGTCAGCCCGCCGTCGCGGTGGTAGACGACCAGCAGTTCGGTCGCCTCACCGCCCGGGAGCGCGTCCTGCAGCACGGCAGCGCGTGTCGAACCGGCGCTTGCCGGGAGGTAGTCGACGGCGCGGTTCTGCTGGTCGCCGGCGAGGCCGCCCGCCATCGGGCCGGCGAGCGCGAGCACCGCGAGCCACAGGAGGAGCACCCCCCAGGGCACCAGGCGCGCCGCGCGCCGTCCGTCCCTTGCGCGCCGCGGCGGCGCCTGCGCCGGCGCGCCCGCCGTGCTCTTCGTGCTGGTGGCCCCCATCGCGGGCCTCCCTCCGGGCCGGTGGTCTGGTCGCTTCCAGACTCCCGGCCGCGGAGCGCCGTTTCGTCGGGCCCGAGGGCGAACCGCGCGTTACTCCCCGGGGTGCGGGACGGGTCCCGTTACTCCCCGGGGAGTACGCCCGCTGGCGGTGGCAACGGCGGTGGAGGGGATCGCGGACGGCGGGGCGGCCGTCAGGACGGCGTGCGGGCCGCGGCCTCCAGGATGCGCTCGGTGTCCGCGCCGACGAGGCCGAGGCAGCGGCCGACGGCGCCGAGGACCTCCCGCTCGGCGGGCAGGTAGGGGCCGTCGGCGAGGGCGATGAGGGCGCCCTGGAGCAGGACGTACTCGCGGCCCTGGGGGGCCAGGTGCCGGGAGAGGGGCTCCAGGGCCTCGTGGAGCTCGATGGACAGCCAACTGCCGCAGCCGTCGAGGGCGTCGGCGAGCCCGTCGGCGTCCAGCGCGTCGGAGGCGCCGGGGAACCGGCCCTCGTCGGCGACGATCGCGGCGAGCAGGCCGAGCAGTTGGTCCTCGGTGCAGTCGGTGAACCCGGCCGAGCGGACCGCGCCGACGGCGGCCTCGCGGGCGCCGCGCCCCATCGCGCCGCCCGCGGTGAGCACGGCGAGGGCGACGGTGTGGACGGCGTCGCGGAGCATGGCGGAGAAGACGGTGGTGGTGGGCTGCTCCAGGACCTCCGGGCCGTGGTGCGCGCGGCACACCACGCACTCCACGACCGTGCCGGCCGAGCCGCGCGGCAGCAGGGGCAGGCCCAGCAGGGTCAGCCGGCGGGTGCCGGTGCGCCGCCGGTAGCCTCGGTCGCCGCCGCAGCCGGAGCAGAAGAACTCCCCGTCACCTTCGGTGTGCCAGACCGTCCGCACGCCCAAGATGCACAAGCCCTTGATCTGGAGCACTTCGCACCCTCCGGCCGCCATCCCGATTACACCGGTTCGTCCCATTACGCGCCGTACGCGTGGGTAACGCTCCGGCAACGGCGCCGTCATGACGTGATGTTAGCCACATGAGCAACGCGCAGTCAGTACCACGAGAGGGGCGAATACAAGAATCGGCCACGGCGCCCGGGCGGGCGCCGTGGCCGGTTCACCGTCCGCGGTGACTACCGGGCCGCGCGGTTGACGGCGGAGACGACCGCCTTCAGCGAGGCGCGGGTGGTGTTGGCGTCGATCCCGATGCCCCACAGGACCTTGCCGTCGATGGCGCACTCGATGTAGGAGGCGGCCTGGGCGCTGGCGCCCTCGCTCATGGTGTGCTCGGTGTAGTCCAGCAGGCGGGCGTCGACCCCGACCGAGGCCAGCGCGTCGAAGAACGCGGAGATCGGGCCGTTGCCGGTGCCGGTCAGGACCGTCGCGGCCCCGTCCACGGCCGCCTCGACGGTCAGGGTGTCGGCGCCGTCGCTGCTGGTCGAGGTCTGCGCCGAGCGCAGGGCGATGCGGCCCCAGGCGTTCTCCGGGGTGGGCAGGTACTCGTCCGCGAAGATCGCCCAGATGTCCTTGGGGGTGACCTCGCCGCCCTCGGCGTCGGTCTTCGCCTGGATGATCTTCGAGAACTCGATCTGCATCCGGCGCGGCAGGTCCAGCTTGTGGTCGTTCTTCAGGACGTACGCCACACCGCCCTTGCCGGACTGCGAGTTGACGCGGATCACGGCCTCGTAGGAGCGGCCGACGTCCTTGGGGTCGATCGGCAGGTACGGGACCGCCCACTCGATCTCGTCGACCGTCTTCCCCCGGGCGGCCGCGTCGGCCTCCATGGCGTCGAAGCCCTTCTTGATGGCGTCCTGGTGGGAGCCGGAGAAGGACGTGTAGACCAGGTCGCCCACGTACGGGTGGCGCGGGTGGACCTCCATCTGGTTGCAGTACTCGGCGGTGCGGCGGATCTCGTCGATCTGCGAGAAGTCGATCATCGGGTCCACGCCCTGGCTGAACAGGTTCATGCCCAGGGTGACCAGGTCGACGTTGCCGGTGCGCTCGCCCTGGCCGAACAGGCAGCCCTCGATCCGGTCCGCCCCCGCCATCAGCGCCAGTTCCGCGGCGGCGACGGCCGTGCCGCGGTCGTTGTGGGGGTGGACCGACAGGCACACGTACTCGCGCCGCGACAGGTTGCGCGACATCCACTCGAAGCGGTCCGCGTGCGTGGAGGGCGTGGAGCGCTCCACGGTGGCCGGCAGGTTCAGGATGATCTCGCGGCCCTCCTCGGGCTGCCAGACGTCCATGACCGACTCGCAGACCTCCAGCGCGAAGTCCAGCTCGGTGTCGGTGAAGATCTCCGGGCTGTACTGGTAGCCGAAGACGGTCTCGTCGCCCAGGATCTTGTCCGCGTACTCCATGACCAGCCGTGTGCCGTCCACGGCGATCTGCCGGATCTGCTCCTTGGAGCCGCGGAAGACCACCCGGCGGAAGGTCGGGGCGGTCGCGTTGTACAGGTGCACCGTCGCGCGCGCCGCGCCGCGCAGCGACTCCACGGTCCGCTCGATCAGCTCCTCGCGGGCCTGGGTCAGTACGGAGATCGTGACGTCATCGGGGATCGCGCCCTCCTCGATGATGGAGCGCACGAAGGCGAAGTCGGTCTCGCCCGAGGCCGGGAAGCCGACCTCGATCTCCTTGTAGCCCATCTTCACCAGCAGGTCGAACATCGCGCGCTTGCGGGCCGGCGACATGGGGTCGATCAGCGCCTGGTTGCCGTCCCTCAGGTCGGTCGACAGCCAGCGCGGGGCCTTGGTGACCCGCCGGTCGGGCCAGGTGCGGTCCGGGATCTCCACGGACTCGTACGGCGTGTACTTGTGGACCGGCATCGCCGTCGGGCGCTGGCGCACGGTCGCGGCGGTGATGGGCGTGGGGCGGCCGACGGCGTTCGGGGTGGACATCTGCGGGGGTGCTCCTCGGTTGCGGCTGTGGAGGCGGCCGACCGGCGCTGGTGCAACGCCAAACCCCGCGGGGAGGGAGTCGACCTGGACTACAGGCCCTCGCCGCGGCAGCTAAGAAGAAGCAGCCCGAAACGCATGATGCTGTCGACCATAGCCGAGCCCCCGGGGACCCTGCAGCCGCTGCGGCATTCTTCTCAGTATGCAAGACCGCCCGTGATGACATGAAAAACGCATATCTTCCCCCCTTTCCGTGGATCATGGTGACAGCTAGTGACAGACAGTGAGCACCGTGCCACATTGCCCTGCATGGAGCAGACACCCGTTTTTTGCACGATCGTGCCGCCGCATGTCCTCGACAAGGTCGCCCGGAACGAGGACCGCGCACTCGCCGAACCCGCCCGCCGCACCCTGGAACGCGACGCCGCGGAGCGCACCCGCCGCCGGCTGACCACCGTCATCGGCGCCCTCCCGGTGACCGGGGCGGAGCCGTCGGACCGGCCGCGCCGCACGATCAGCGATGCCGAGCACCGCACGGACCTGCCGGGGCGGGCGGTGCGCGGGGAGGGCGACACCGCCGTCGCCGACGCCACCGTCAACCGGGCCTACGACGGGCTGGGGGCGACCTTCGAGCTCTACCTGACGGCGTACGGCCGCCACTCCATCGACGACTCCGGGCTGCCGCTGAACGCCACCGTCCACTACGACCGCGACTACAACAACGCCTTCTGGAACGGCGAGCAGATGGTCTTCGGGGACGGCGACGGGGAGATCTTCCTCGACTTCACGCTCCCCCTCGACGTCATCGGTCACGAACTCACCCACGGCGTCACCCAGTACACCGCCAACCTCGACTACTTCGGCCAGTCCGGCGCCCTCAACGAGTCGATGTCCGACGTCTTCGGCTCCCTCATCAAGCAGTACGCGCTCGGCCAGACCGCCGACGAGGCCGACTGGCTGATCGGCGCCGGACTGCTCGCCCCGCGCGTCACGGGAGTGGCGCTGCGCTCCATGAAGGCCCCCGGCACGGCCTACGACGACGACGTCCTCGGCAAGGACCCGCAGCCCGGCCACATGGACTCCTACGTCCGCACCTCGCGGGACAACGGCGGCGTGCACATCAACTCCGGCATCCCCAACCGGGCGTTCCACCTGCTCGCCACCGCGCTGGGCGGCAACGCCTGGGAGCGGGCCGGGCTGGTCTGGTACGACGTGCTGACCGGCGGAGAGCTGTCGCCGAGGGCGACGTTCGCCGAGTTCGCCCAGGCGACGGTCGCCGCGGCCGCGGGGCGGTTCGGCGAGGGCGAGGAGCACGCCGCGGTGGTGAAGGCGTGGTCGGAGGTCGGCATCGCGACCGCCCTCGGCGGCACCGACGTGCCGCGCCAGTCGCCCGCCCCGGAAGGTGCGCGACCGCCCGCCCACGGGTAGGCGTCCGCCATGCGCATAGAGGTGATCCGCTCCGGCGGCTTCGCGGGGATCGAGCGCCGGGCCGTGCTGGACACCGCCGGCCGGCCCGACGCGTTCCGTCTGCACGCCCTGGCCCGCGACATCCTCGCCGCGGACCCGGGCGGGCCCCCGCAGGGCGTTCCGGACGGCTTCCGGTACGAGATCGCGGTCGACGGCCGCACGGTGCACTGCGCCGACCCCTGGCTGACGGAGGAACAGCGCGAACTGGTCCGGCTGGTGCTGAAGGAGGGGGCCTGACGTCCGCGCCGCCGGCCTTCGGGGCCCGGCCTTCGGGCCGGAGGGTCAGAAGCCGAGCTTGCGCAGCTGCTTGGGGTCGCGCTGCCAGTCCTTGGCGACCTTCACGTGCAGGTCGAGGAAGACCGGCGTCCCGAGCAGCGCCTCGATGTGGCGGCGGGACTTGGTGCCGACCTCCTTCAGCCGAGAGCCCTTGGGGCCGATGATGATGCCCTTCTGGCTGGGGCGCTCGATGTAGATGTTGGCGTGCACGTCCAGCAGCGGCTTCTCCGCGGGGCGTCCCTCGCGCGGCAGCATCTCCTCCACCACGACGGCGATGGAGTGCGGCAGTTCGTCCCGTACGCCCTCGAGCGCGGCCTCACGGATGAGCTCGGCGACCATGACCTGCTCGGGCTCGTCGGTCAGGTCGCCCTCCGGGTAGAGCGCGGGGCCCTCCGGCAGCAGCGGGACGATGAGGTCGGCGAGGAGGGAGACCTGCTTGTCGCCGACCGCGGAGACCGGGATGATCTCGGCCCACTCGATGCCCAGCTCGGCGCCGAGCTGGGCGACGGCCACCAGCTGCTCGGCGAGCCGCTTGGAGTCCACCAGGTCGGTCTTGGTGACGATGGCCACCTTCGGGGTCTTGCGGACCTCGCCCAGCTCCTTGGCGATGTAGCGGTCGCCAGGGCCGAGCTTCTGGTCGGCGGGCAGGCAGAAGCCGATCACGTCGACCTCGGCCCAGGTGGTGCGGACGACGTCGTTGAGCCGCTCGCCGAGCAGGGTGCGCGGCTTGTGCAGACCGGGCGTGTCGACGAGGACGAGCTGGGCCTCGGGGCGGTGCACGATGCCCCGCACGGTGTGCCGGGTGGTCTGCGGCCGGTTGGAGGTGATGGCCACCTTCGTGCCGACCAGAGCGTTGGTCAGGGTGGACTTGCCCGCGTTGGGGCGGCCCACGAAGCAGGCGAAGCCGGCTCGGTGGGCGGGGGCGGGGGTCGTCTCGGTGCGCACGCTCATGGCGACCATTGTCCCTGATCCACCGGGCCCGGCCGACGCCCTCAGCCGGCGGCCGCGGCCGCCGGTGCCCGGCGCGGGGCGGCCCGCTGCGGGCAGGGGTGTTGGCCGGTGGCGCGTACTCGCCGCTGACCTGTGCGTTCCGGGCGGGCCTGGACGCTCGGGGTGCGTTTGCCGGGCCGTCGTCCAGCGTTACGCCGGGAGCACGGAACCGTCCAGGAGGCACTGCTATGACCGATGGCTATGGACGTCCATCTGCGTGACCTCCGCTACTTCACCGAGGTCGCGGACGAGCTGCACTTCACCCGGGCCGCCGAGCGGCTGCGCATCTCCCAGCCCGCGCTCTCCAAGCAGATCCGGGCCCTCGAACGCCAGCTCGGCTTCAGCCTCTTCGACCGCGGGCCGCGCAGCGTCGCGCTCACCGCGCAGGGTGAGGCACTGCTGCCCGCGGCCCGCGCCCTGCTCGGCGACTGGGAGCACGCCCTGGGCGCGGCCCGCGCGACGGGGCCCGCCTCGGGCTGACCGCCGGTGCCCGCCGGCGGGCCGGGACCGCGGGCGGGCCGGCGGACTCAGCCGGCGGTGATCGTCGCCCTGACGGCGCCGTCGGGCCCGGCCAGCAGCACGGGGGTGTCCGCACCGCCGAGGTCGCGCACGGCCGCGCGGTCCGCGTCCGGCACCGCCTCCGCCTCGGACACCACGGCCGCCGCCTCCAGTGACGTGGCTCCGCTCGCCACGGCCATGGCCACCGCGGTCTGCAGCGCGCTGAGCGAGAGCGACTCCAGGGCGACGGTGCCCGCCACATAGGTGCGGCCCGTCTCGTCGCGGACCGCCGCGCCCTCGGGGACCCCGTTGCGGGCCCGGGTGGAGCGGGCCAGGGTGATGATCTTGCGGTCTTCCGCGGGCAGCTCGTCGCTCATGGCGGTCAGCGTAGCCGTCCCGGCGCCTCCCCCTCGAGGACAGGGCTCTGCCGTGAGCCCCGCACGGGGGAAGGGCGCGGCACTACCCGCCGTGCATCGCCCCGTCCGGCTCCGGACCCGCGCCGTCCTCGTCCACGACGGCGGCGACCGGCTCGACGAGGACCGCGCCGATCCGGTTGCGGCGGCCCGACGGGGCCTCCGCGGTGAGGCGCAGCGCGGCCGGCGCGTGGGGGGCCGAGGCGGTCTCGGGGAGCGCGACGACGGCGGAGGCACCGGGGATCGGCACGCGGCCCAGAACCTTGGCGAGCAGGCCGCCGACGGTCTCGACGTCCTCGTCGTCCAGGTCCACTCCGTAGAGCTCGCCCAGATCGCCCAGGTCGAGGCGGGAGGTGACGCGGTAGCGGCCCTCGCCGAGCTCCACGACCGGGGGCAGCTCGCGGTCGTACTCGTCGGTGATCTCTCCGACGATCTCCTCCAGGATGTCCTCGATGGTGACGATGCCGGCCGTGCCGCCGTACTCGTCGATGACGACGGCGACGTGGTTGCGCTCGCGCTGCATCTCGCGCAGCAGGTCGCCGGCGTTCTTGGTGTCGGGGACGAAGTAGGCGGGGCGCATCAGCGAGGAGACGGGGTCGGTCTCGGCGTCCCGGTTGATGTGCACCCGGCGGGCGAGGTCCTTGAGGTAGACGATGCCGACGATGTCGTCCTCGCTCTCGCCCGTGACCGGGATGCGCGAGAAACCGCTGCGCAGGGCGAGGGTCATGGCCTGGCGGATCGTCTTGAAGCGTTCGATGGCGACGAGCTCGGTGCGCGGCACCATCACCTCGCGGACCAAGGTGTCGCCGAGCTCGAAGACGGAGTGCACCATGCGGCGCTCCTCGTCCTCGATGAGGGACTCGCTCTCGGCGAGGTCCACCAGCGCGCGCAGCTCCGCCTCGGAGGCGAACGGGCCCTGGCGGAAGCCCTTGCCGGGGGTGAGGGCGTTGCCGAGGAGGATCAGCAGCGCCGGGACCGGGCCCATGACCCGGGCCAGCGGCAGCAGCACGTACGCCGCCGCGGTGGCGGTGTTGAGCGGGTGCTGGCGGCCGATGGTGCGGGGCGAGACGCCCACCGCGACGTAGGAGACCACGATCATGACGGCGACCGCCACCAGGACCGCCTGCCAGGTCCGCTCGAAGTGCCGGACGCACACGACGGTCACCAGCACCGCCGCCGCCATCTCGCAGGCCACCCTGACCAGCAGCGCGACGTTGAGGTAGCGGGTCGGGTCCGAGGAGACCGCCAGCAGCTTGTCCGCCCCGCGCCGGCCGGCACGCACCGCTGCCTCCGCCCGGAAGCGGGAGGTGCGGGCGATACCGGCCTCGGCGCAGGCGGCCAGCCAGGCGACGACGACCAGCAGGACGGCGAAGACCACCATCGCGATCAGTGGGTGGTCGTCGGGGCCGGCGAAGGCCCCTGGATGCCGCGCTCGGCGCGCCAGCCGTCGAGGATGGCCTTCTGCAGGCCGAACATCTCGGCCTTCTCGTCGGCCTCGTCGTGGTCGTAACCGAGCAGGTGCAGCACCCCGTGGACGGTGAGCAGCTGCAGCTCCTCGTCCATGGAGTGCTTGGTCACGGCCGCGTCGCCCTGCTTCTTGGCCACCTCGGGGCAGAGCACGATGTCCCCGAGCAGGCCCTGCGGGGGCTCCTCGTCGTCCTTCCCGGGACGCAGTTCGTCCATCGGGAAGGACATGACGTCGGTGGGGCCCGGTTCGTCCATCCACTGGATGTGCAGCTGCTCCATGGCGTCGGCGTCGATCGCGATGACCGAGAGCTCGGACAGCGGGTGGATACGCATGTGCTGCAGGGCGTAGCGGCTGATGTCGAGCACCGCCGCCTCGTCGAAGTCCCAGCCGGATTCGTTGTTGACGTCGATCGCCATAGTGCTTCGGTGGCTACTTTCGGTTGCCGTTGAGGTCGTCGTAGCGCTCGTAGGCGTCCACGATGCGCCCGACCAGCTTATGGCGTACGACATCCGTGCTCGTCAGACGCGAGAAGTGCACGTCCTCGAGGCCTTCGAGGATGTCCACGACCTGGCGCAGCCCGCTCTTCGTGCCACCGGGGAGGTCGACCTGCGTGACGTCTCCGGTGATGACGATCTTGGAGTCGAAGCCGAGGCGGGTGAGGAACATCTTCATCTGCTCGGCGCTGGTGTTCTGCGCCTCGTCGAGGATGATGAACGCGTCGTTGAGCGTGCGTCCGCGCATGTAGGCCAGAGGAGCGACCTCGATCGTGCCGCTCGCCATGAGGCGGGGGATCGAGTCGGGGTCGATCATGTCGTGCAGCGCGTCGTACAGCGGGCGCAGGTACGGGTCGATCTTCTCGTAGAGCGTGCCCGGCAGGAAGCCGAGCCGCTCGCCCGCCTCGACGGCGGGGCGGGTCAGGATGATCCGGTTGACCTGCTTGGACTGCAGGGCCTGGACGGCCTTGGCCATGGCCAGGTACGTCTTGCCGGTGCCGGCCGGCCCGATGCCGAAGACGATCGTGTGCTTGTCGATCGCGTCGACGTAGCGCTTCTGGTTGAGGGTCTTGGGGCGGATCGTGCGGCCCCGGCTGGACAGGATGTTCTGGGTGAGCACCTGGGAGGGGGTCTCCTCCAGGCCGTCGGTTCCGCTGTCCTGCCGGAGCATGGCGATCGACCGCTCCACTGCGTCCTCCGTCATCGGCTGGCCTGTGCGCAGTACCAGCATCATCTCGTCGAAGAGGCGCTGGACCAGTGCGACGTCCGCGGGTTCCCCGCTCGCGCTGATCTCATTGCCTCGTACATGGATGTCGACCGCCGGGAACGCCTGCTCTATGACGCGCAACAGCGAGTCCCCCGACCCCAGGACGGTCACCATGGGGTGCTTCGCCGGTACGACGAAGTGGGCGCTCGCCTGCCGTTGCTGCGTTGTCCGTGTCTGAGTCATGGGCCAGGCTCGACGGCCTGCTCATCCCGCCTTCTGCTGTTCGGCATGCCACTGGGCTTGGGGTTCAAGGGTACGTCGGTGCGGCTTGGGTTCCGAGAGGTTTTACGCTCCGTCACGCGCCGGGTAGAACAGCAGAATGAAGATCCGCACCGGAGGACCCGGGGACCTGCCCGCCACGCTCGCCCTGCTCGACGGGGCCGTCGAGTGGCTCACCGCTCGCGGCCACGCCGGCCAGTGGGGCACCCGCCCCTGGTCCTCCCGGCCCCCGGCGGTGGAGCGCGTGACCCGGTACGCCGAGGAGTACCTGCTGCGCGTCGCCGAGACCGGCGGCCGGGTGGTGGGCGTCTGCGTGCTGGCCGAGGAGAGGCCCGACTACGCCCCGCCCGTGGACGAGCGCGAGCTGTACGTCCGGCTGCTGGTCACCGACCGGTCGCTCTCCGGCAGCGGCATCGGCGCGGCCCTGGTGGAGGACGCCGTCGCCGAGACCCGGCGGCGCGGCATCCGGCTGCTGCGGGTCGACTGCTACGCGGGCGGCGAGGGCCGGCTCGTACGGCAGTACGAGGCCCTGGGCTTCACCCGTGCCCAGCCCTTCGCCGTCAGCCGGGAGGAGGGCGACCCCTGGCCGGGGCAGATCCTGGAACGCCGGGCGTGACGGCGCATGCGAAACGCGAGGGCGGCAGGCTGCCCCGTCGACGTCATCGGCTGACGCCCTCCCGCCGCCCGGCGCACACCGCGTCAGCGCATCGGTGGCGGACGGAAGCCGACCGTCGGCACCGCCCGGCGCAGGGGCCAGCGGCGGGTGCCGGTGGGCAGCAGGTCGTCCAGGAAGGCGTAGCGGCGCAGTGCGGAGCGGTCCTGGTCGTCGTAGGCCTTGGCGTGCTGCCACCAGGCCGCGATCTCGATCCAGCCGGGCGCCGACAGCGAACCGCCGAACTCCTTCACCGACAGCGCCGCCGTGAGGCACGCGAAGGCCAGCCGGTCGGCGAGGGCCCAGCCGGCCAGGGTGCCGGTCAGGAAGCCCGCGACGAAGACGTCCCCGGCGCCCGTGGGGTCCAGGGCCTCGACGGAGAGCGCCGGGACCTCGGCCGCCTGCCCGGCGGCGGAGTCCACCGCGTACGCGCCCTCGGATCCCAGCGTGACCACCGCCAGGGGGACCAGCTCGGCCAGCTTGCGGGCGGCGGTGCGGGGGCAGTCGGTGCGGGTGTAGCGCATGGCCTCGGCCGCGTTCGGCAGGAAGGCCTCGCAGTGCGCCAGGTCGGCGAGGTCGGCGCGGTCCCAGCGGCCGCTGTCGTCCCAGCCGACGTCGGCGAAGATCCGGCTGCCCCGCCCGGCGGCGGTGCCGATCCACTCCTGCTGCGGGACTCCGGGCACCAGGGAGGCCACGCACGCTCGGCTCGGCGGCGGGCACGGCGGGGCGGGCTCCTCGGGCGGCGGGGCCTCGTGGCCGTGACTGACCATGGTGCGCTCGCCCTCGTACGCCATGGAGACGGTGACCGGGGAGTGCCAGCCGGGGATCTTGCGGGACAGCGCCAGCTCGATGCCCTCGCCCGCGGCGAGAGCGTCCCAGCAGTAGTCCCCGTACACGTCGTCGCCGAAGGCGGCCGCGAGCGAGGTGCGCAGCCCCAGCCGGGCGAGGGCGGTCGCCATGTTGGCCACGCCGCCGGGGCTGGAACCCATGCCGCGCGCCCACGACTCGGTGCCGCGGACTGGCGCGCTGTCCAGACCGGTGAAGATGATGTCCAGGAAGACCGTGCCGGTCAGGTACACATCGGTCTCCGGGTCGTCCGGCCCGCGTACCGCCGCGAGCGGGTCGAGGACGGGCTGGTCTTCCACCCGGGCTCCTCCCGGCCTGGTGTCGTTCCGACCGATCGTACGCGCGCCCGGGGCCTTGACCAGCGTTTGTCCGCGCGGGGACGCGGACGGATGCTGAGGGAAAGCGGATGACCCCAGGGGCTGGAGATGCCCGGACACTCGGCCGCACCGCCGCAACTGATCGTGACCACGGGGCCGGACGCCGGACGGGCCTACGCCGTTCCGGCCGGCTACTGCGAGATCGGCAGGCTCGCCGGCAGCGGGATCCGGCTGGACGCGGAGGGCGTGAGCCGGCGGCACGCCGCGATGAACCGCGCCGGCAGCCACGTCGTGCTCAGCGACCTCGGCTCGACCAACGGCACCTACCTCAACGGGACCCTGCTCGACGCGCCGCGCCCCCTCCGCGACGGGGACCTGCTCCGCATCGGCCACGTCGAACTGCGGCTGTCGGTGGAGGCGGCCCGGCACGGGCGGGCGCGTCCGGGGGATCCCGAGGACGGCGCCGCGGAGGAGCGCGGCGAGGATCCGGGCGCCGCTCCCCCGCCTCCGGCCGTCCTCCACGACCTCGGGGACACCCGGACCCCGTCCGGGCCCGGCGGCACCCACCGCTACGCCTCCGGGCGCGCGCAGTACCTCGCGGGTCGCCGGCGCTACGGGGGCGGCGGCGACGGCCGTGAGGCGGACCCCGGGGCCGACGACGAGGCCTGCACCGGGCTGTTCCGGGTGCGGGGGGCCGGGCGGGTGCTCATGGCGGCCGGGGTGCTGGTGGCGCTCGCCGGGTTCGCCGTCTGGGTGTCCCTGATCCTCAGCCTGCTGGGCGGTGCGGGCAGCGCGCAGGCCCCGCCGGACCCCTTCGCGGAGTCCCTGTGGGGGCTGCCGAAGGCACCGCTGGGCTTCACCGCGTTCGCGGCGGGCGCCGTGCTCTGCGCGGGCGGTGCGGCCCTGTCGAGGCACACCCGTGCAAAGGGCGCGGCACCGGGGCGGCGCGGTCCCGGACGGCACCGCCACTGACCCTCGAACGGGTACCGGCAGGGCGGCGCGGCCGCCCGGCCGCGGCGGCATGCCAAAGCTTTGCCGGTCCTTTCCGCACGTGGCGACCTGGGCTGATCCGGCCTCGGGCGGCGATTCCGGTTCATCGCGCGTAGACAGCCCTTGACCAGCATGATCGGGACCCCTAGCGTCGCCGCGTCAACGAGCCCCGCAGGGCCGGGCATCCGCCTCGAACGCGTGGGCCCGGCCGTGTGCGCCCTCCCGGCCGGATCGAAGGAGCCCCCAGATGCCCGCAGCCAGGCCGTCCGTGTTCACCCGCGGGCGCACCCGCACCGTCGCCGCCGCCGTCGCCGCGGTGGCGGCCGCCGCCACCCTCTACGGGGTCGGCGCGGCGACCGCGGACACCTCCGTGCCGCGCAGCGACAAGCAGATCCCCAACCTGACCGACGTGGTCAACGACATCAAGGCGTACTACGGCGACACCGTCGACGCCTCGGGCGAGCACCAGGCCGCGGCCGACGGCAACTACGCCAAGCAGGTCACCGGCATCGAGAAGAAGGCCCAGGACTACCTGCGGGACGCCCTCGCGAAGCCCGCGCACCACCGCCACGGCAAGCCGGCGATCGTCCTGGACGTCGACGACACGTCCCTGCTGACGTACAACTACGAGCTCGAGGTGGGCTTCGACTACACGCCCGCCTCCAACGACGCGTACATCCAGAACAAGGACATGGCCCCGGTCCCCGGCATGCCCCAACTGGCCGACTGGGCCGCCGACCACGGTGTGACCGTCTTCTGGATCACCGGCCGCCCGGAGACGCAGCGCGCCGCGAGCGTCCGCAACCTCGGGGCCGCCGGCTACACCTCCACCGCCGACCCGGCCCACTTCTTCCTGAAGAACAAGGTCGCGACCGACTACCTGCCCTGCTCCGCCCCGACGTGGACCTGCTCCACCGTCGACTACAAGGCGGGCACCCGGGCCCACATCGAGGCGCAGGGGTACGACATCGTCGCCAACTTCGGCGACCAGTACAGCGACCTGAACGGCGGTCACGCCGACAAGTCGTTCAAGCTCCCCAACCCGATGTACTACGTGCCCTGACCGGCGGCGGGCCGCCAGCCCGCGGTGCCCGTCCCGCCGCGCGGGGGACGGGGGCCGCGGCGGCGGGCGCGGGCCAGCCACAGGCCGCGGCCCAGCGACCACAGCACCAGCCCGGCGACCAGGGGCCCGCCGAGCAGCATCGCCAGCCCGGCGCCGATGTTGGCGCCGATCACCCCGGCCGTCACCGTCCGCCAGATCGCGCCGGTCAGCAGCCCGGCCGCGAGCAGCGGCCCGATGACCTCCCACCACCGGCCGTCGAAGCGGTCCGGCCCGGGACGGGAGGCCCGGCCCAGCAGCACCGCCGCGCCGGTGGCCAGCACGGCGGCGGCCGCGCCGATCGCGGTCTCCGCCCCCGCCGGTATGCCGAAGGGCCGCACCAGGTAGTCCAGTTCGGAGGGGTCGAAGCCCGCGGCGTCCTGCCGGCCCATGAGCCCCCAGGTGGCGACGGGCGTGGTCACGATCAGCGTGACGGCCGCTGCGGGCCGCATCAGGTGCCTTCGCATGACTCCATGCTCCGCCCGCGCGGCACGCCCCGCATGAGTGCGCGTACTCAGACGGCACGCGCGGCGGCACTCAGAACGTGTGGGCGTCCACCTCGGCGAGGTACCGGGCACGCAACTCCTCGTCGTCGTCGAGGAAGGCGGCCAGGAAGGAGTTGCGGGCGAGCCTGCGCAGGTCGTCCTCGCCGAGCGGCAGCGCGCCGGCCACGGCGTCGAAGGTGTCGCCCGCGTAGCCGCCGAAGTAGGCGGGGTCGTCGGAGTTCAGGGTGACCATCAGGCCCGCGTCGAGCATGGCGGGCAGCGGGTGGTCGGCGAGGGTGTCCACGCAGCGCAGCCGTACGTTGGACAGCGGGCAGACGGTCAGCGGCACCTGGTCGCGGACCAGCCGGGCCACCAGGTCCGGGTCCTCCATGCTGCGGATGCCGTGGTCGATCCGGTCGACGCCGAGCACGTCCAGCGCCTCCCGCACATACGCCGGCGGACCCTCCTCGCCCGCGTGCGCGACCCGGCGCAGACCCGCCGCCGCGGCGGCCTCGTACACCGCTCGGAACTTCGACGGCGGGTGGCCGACCTCGGCGGAGTCCAGGCCGACGGCGCTGATCCGGTGCAGGTGGGGCCGGGCGGCCTCGAAGGTCTCCAGCGCGGACTCGGCGGACTCGTCCCGCAGGAAGCACATGATCAGCCGCGTGCTGACGCCGTGCCGCTCCGGGGCGCGGTCCAGGGCCCTCGCCAGGCCCTCCACCACCGTGCCGAGCGGGACGCCGCGCGCGGTGTGCGCCTGCGGGTCGAAGAAGACCTCGGCGTGCCGCACGCCCTGCGCGGCGGCGCGGGCGAGGTAGGCGTCGGCGAGGTCGGCGAAGTCCTGCTCCGTGCGGAGCACGGCCATGAGCGCGTAGTACAGGTCGAGAAAGGACTGCAGGTCGCTGAAGGAGTAGGCCTGCCGCAGCTCCTCGGTCGAGGCGTACGGCAGGTCGACCCCGTTCCGCTCGGCGAGGGCGAAGGCGAGCTCGGGTTCGAGGGTGCCTTCGATGTGCAGATGCAGTTCGGCCTTGGGGATGCTCACCCGGCAACCGTACAGGTCAGAGGCGTTCGGCTAGGTCTGGCGGCGCTTCGGGACGGCGACCCGGCCGAGGTCCTGGGCGACCGTCAGCTCGCCCTCGAAGCCCGCGTCCCGTGCCTGGCGCTCGAAGTCCGCCGGGTCGGTGTAGCGCTGCGAGAAGTGCGTGAGCACCAGGTGCCGGACGCCGGACTCCGCCGCCACGCGGGCGGCCTGACCAGCCGTCAGATGCCCGTGCTCCTCGGCGAGCGCGGCGTCCTCGTCGAGGAAGGTCGACTCGATGACGAGCAGGTCGCAGCCGTCGGCGAGGGCGTACACGGCGTCGCAGAGCCGGGTGTCCATCACGAAGGCGAAGCGCTGCCCCGGGCGCGGCTCGCTCACCTCGGCGAGCGTCACCCCGTCCACCTCGCCCTCGCGCTGCAGCCGGCCCACCGCCGGGCCGGTGATGCCGTGCGCGGCCAGCCGCTCCGGCAGCATGCGACGCCCGTCGGGCTCGACCAGCCGGTAGCCGTACGCCTCCACCGGGTGCGACAGCCGGCGCGCCTCCAGCAGGAAGGCGCCGGACTCGACCAGCACCACCGCCTCGCCCTTCACCGGTTCCTCACGCAGGGCCACCGTCTCGCGGTAGGCGGTGGCGTAGCGCAGCCGGTCGAAGAAGCGGCGGCCGGACTCGGGGTAGTGGGCCGTGACGGGGTGGGGCACCCGGTCGAGGTTGATCCGCTGGATCACCCCGGCGAGGCCCAGGCTGTGGTCCCCGTGGAAGTGGGTCACGCACAGCCTCGTCAGGTCGTGCGCCGCCACACCGGCCCGCAGCATCTGGCGCTGTGTACCCTCCCCCGGGTCGAAGAGGATGCCCTCGGCGTCCCAGCGCAGGAAGTAGCCGTTGTGGTTGCGGTGCCGGGTCGGAACCTGGCTGGCCGTGCCGAGCACGACCAGTTCACGTGCGGACACCGGCGGTTATCCGGGCGGCCACTCGAAGCCACGGCCGCCCAGCACGTGGGCGTGCGCGTGGAAGACGGTCTGGCCGGCCCCCGCGCCGGTGTTGAAGACGATCCGGTAGCCGCTCCCGGCCACCTTGTCCTCGGTCGCCACCTCGCCCGCCTCCCGCAGCACGTCCGCGGCGAGTTGGGGCGCCCGGGCGGCCAGCGAGGCGGCGTCCGGGTAGTGCGCCTTGGGGATGACCAGAACGTGCGTCGGCGCCTGGGGGTTTATGTCGCGGAACGCGACGGTCGTCTCGGTCTCCCGCACGACGGTCGCGGGGACGCTCCCCGCGACGATCTTGCAGAACAGGCAGTCCGCCTGCGGCTCTCCCGCCACCTGACGCCTCCGTCCAGGGGTTGATCAGTACGTCCCGCATGCTACCGGTGCCCCCCGCGGCGGCGCGCCGCCGCGGGGCCCGGGTCGCGCCGGGCCCCGCTCCCGCCGCTACGGCAACGGGGGCGCGGTGCGGGCCGGATCGGCCTCCAGCGCCTCCAGCGCGAGACGGACGGCCTCGTCCAGCTGCGGGTCCCGCCCGGCGGCCGAGTCCTGCGGGGTGTGGACGACCTCGACGTCCGGGTCGACGCCGTGGTTCTCCACGTCCCAGCCCACGCCCTCCAGCCAGGTGGCGTACTTCGGCTGGGTGACCAGCGTCCCGTCGACCAGGTGGTAGCGGGAGTCGATGCCGATGACGCCGCCCCAGGTCCTGGTGCCCACCACGGGCCCGATCCCCAGCGCCCTGATCGCCGCGTTGACGATGTCGCCGTCCGAGCCGGAGAACTCGTTGGCGACGGCCACGACGGGCCCGCGCGGCGCGTCCAGCGGGTAACTGGAGGCCGGCAGCCCGCGGGGCAGGTTCCAGCCCACGATCCGCCGCGCCAGCTTCTCCACGACCAGCTGCGAGGTGTGGCCGCCGCGGTTCTCCCGCACGTCGACGACCAGCCCCTCCCGCACGACCTCCACGCGCAGGTCGCGATGGAGCTGGGCCCAGCCGGAGCCGACCATGTCGGGCACGTGCAGATACCCCAGCCGGCCGCCGGACAGCTCGTGCACGTACGCCCGGCGCCCGGCGACCCAGTCGTGGTAGCGCAGCGGCTCCTCGTCCGCGATGGGCACGACGACCACATGGCGCGCCGCCCCGCCGTCGGCGGGGCCGACGGTGAGCTCGACGGGCTTGCGCACGGTGCCCATCAGCAGCGGGCCGGGGCCGGTCAGCGGATCCACGGGCCGTCCGTCCACCGCGAGGATCGCGTCGCCCGCGCGGACCGCGGCGCCCGGCGCGGCCAGCGGGGAGCCGGCCATCGGGTCGGAGGTCTCCGAGGGCAGCACCCGCTCCACGCGCCACACGCCGTCCGCGTCCCGGGCGAGGTCCGCGCCCAGCAGGCCCTGGCGGTGCAGCCCGTCGCCGCGGCCGCCGTACGGCACGACGTAGGCGTGCGAGGTGCCGAGCTCGCCCGCCACCTCCCAGAGCAGGTCGACGAGGTCGTCGTGGGTGGCGACCCGGTCCAGGACGTGCCGGTAGCGCTCGCGCACCCCGTCCCAGTCGACGCCGCCCATGTCGGCGCGCCAGAAGTTGTCCCGCATCAGGCGGTGCGACTCGTCGTACATCTGCCGCCACTCGGCCTGCGGGTCCACGGTGACGCGGACCCGGGAGAGGTCGACGGTGACGTTGCTGTCGGTCTCGTCCTCGGACGGGGCCGACTTGTGGTCGGCCGCGGCGACCCGCAGCCGGTGACCGGACGTCACCAGCACCTTGTTGCCGTCGCCGCTGACGGCGTAGTCGTCGGCGTCGTCGGCGATGTCCTCCACGCGCAGCTGCTTGAGGTCGTAGCGCTCCAGCGCGGTGGACGGCGGCTCGGCCTCGGGTGAGGCCAGGCTCGCGCCCAGGACCCCGCGCACGGGGTGGCGCAGCCACAGGACGCCGTCCTTGGCCGCGCGCAGGGTGGAGTAGCGGGCCGCCTCCACCGGGAAGGGGACGATGCGGTCGGCCAGGCCCTCGGCGTCCACCCTGGTGACGGGGGTGCGGGGGCGGTCCTCGCCGTCCTCCGTGCGGGAGTCCTTCTTGCCCTCGTCCTGGGCGCGGTCCTCGCCGTCCTTGTCCTCGGCGGAGGAGTCGACCGGGCGGCCGTGGCGCTGCGGGCCGAAGGGGGAGGGCGTGGTGGCGGCGAGCGTGATCAGGTGGGGGCGACAGGCGCGCAGGAAGGCCATGTCGAAGACGTGGTCGTCGTAGACCGGGTCGAAGGAGCGCTCGGACAGGAACGCCAGGTGCTTGCCGTCGGCGGTGAAGGCGGGCGAGAAGTCCTGGAAGCGCAGCGGCGTCGCGTCGACGACGGTGAGGTCGGCGGTCGAGGCCAGCTTGAGCTGGCGCAGCGGGTCGGGTCCGGCGTGCGACCAGGCGAGCCAGGCCGAGTCGGGCGAGAAGGCGAGGCCGGTGGCGTGGCCGTGCTCGCCCTCCACGACGGTGCGGACCTCTCCGGTCTGGGCCTCGACGAGCAGCACCCGGCCGTCGTGCGAGGCGACGGCGATCCGGTGGCCGTCCGGTGAGACGGTCATCCCCAGCACCCGGCCGAGCCGCCCCGAGGCCAGCCGGCGGGGCGCTGCGGTGCCGGTGCCCGCCGCGGGGGCGATCTCCAGCGCGTCCTCGCCCTCGGCGTCGGTGACCCAGACGACCTGCTGGTCGCCCTCGCCGCCGAACACCCGCGGCAGCCTCGTGCGCACCCCGGGCTCGGCCGACAACGCCCGTGCCGGGCCGCCGCGGTGGGTGACCCAGTGCGTGGTGCCGCGGATCTCGACCGCGCTGCCGCGGCCGGTGTGGTCGGGCCGCGCGTCGCCGAGGTGGTAGGCCGCGTGGATCGGGTGCGGCTGCAGGTCGGCGCGCTGGCCGCCGAGGCGCACCTCGACCGGGCGGGCCTCGGCGCCGTCGAGGTCGTCCAGCAGGAACAGCCGGCCGGTGCTGGTGTAGACGACGCGGGAGCCGTCGGTGGCGGCCTGCCGGGCGTAGAAGCCGCCGTCCGCCACGGAGGTGTGGCGGCGCAGGTCCGAGCCGTCGGGGAGGCTGGAGTAGACGGCGCCGACGCCCTCGTGGTCGGAGAGGAAGGCGATCCTGTCCCCCACCCACATCGGGTACTCCAGGTTGCCGTCCAGGCCGGTGTGGATCCGCTCGAACTCCCCCTCGCCCGTGCGGTCGATCCACAACTTGCCCGCGGTGCCGCCCCGGTAGCGCTTCCAGGCCGCCGCCTCACGGCCCATCGTGGCCGACAGCAGCAGCACGGCCCCGTCCGGCCCGTGGGCGACGGCCCCGACCGGCCCGTACGGCAGCGTCGAGGCGGGACCGCCGTCGACCGGGATCGCCCGCGCCCAACTGCGGCGCAGCGACGCCTGCCCGTACGTGCTGATGGCCAGCACGTCGCCGCCGGGCGTCCAGCCCCGTACGGAGGTGCGCACGCTGCCCCAGTGCGTCAGCCGCTTCGACGGCCCGCCGTCGGCGGCCGCGACGTGCACCTCGGGTGCGCCGTCCCGCGTGGAGGTCCACGCGATGAGCGTCCCGTCGGGCGAGAACCGCGGATGGCCGACCGGCATGTTGTCGGCGCTGACCCGCCAGGCCCGTCCGCTGCCGTCCAGCGGGGCGGCCCAGACGTCGTCCTCGGCGGTGAAGGTGATCAAGTCACCGTGCAGGTGCGGGAAGCGGAGGTACGCGGGATGCGAAGGCTGCGGCTGCGTCACGTCGTCACATTAACCACCCGGCGCCCGGCTGGTCAGGGGTTTTCGATCTCATTGCCCGCCGGGGGGACGCCACCTCGGCGGCCGCGTCAGCCCCAGCGTCCGGTACGTCCCAGCAGGAGGGCCGTGGCGGCGACACCCGCGGTGGAGGTGCGCAGCACGCTGGCGCCGAGGCGGTACGGCTTCGCGCCTGCCGCGGCGAAGGCGTCGAGCTCCTCCGGGGAGACCCCGCCCTCGGGACCGACGACGAGCACGATGTCGCCCTCGGGCGGCAACGGGGCCGTGGCGAGGGGCTCCGAGCCCTCCTCGTGGAGGACCGCGGCGAACGCGGCGCCGGACAGCAGCCCGGCGAGCTGACGGGTCGTCAGCAGATCGCCGACCTCCGGGAACCGCAGCCGCCGGGCCTGCTTGGCCGCCTCACGGGCGGTGGACCGCCACTTGGCCAGCGACTTGGCGCCGCGCTCGCCCTTCCACTGGGTGATGCAGCGCGCGGCGGCCCACGGCACGACGGCGTCGACGCCGACCTCGGTCATGGTCTCGACGGCGAGTTCCCCTCGGTCGCCCTTGGGCAGCGCCTGGACGACCGTGATCCGCGGGCGGGGCTCGGACTCCTCGCGGACCTCGGCGACGGCGACCTCGAGCGTGTCCTTGCCGTCGACGGCCGCCACCGTGCCGTACGCGCCGCGCCCCAGGCCGTCGGTGAGCACGATCTCCTCGCCGGCCCGCAGCCGGCGCACGGACACCGCGTGCCGCCCCTCGGGGCCGGAGAGCGTGATGCGGTCCGGGCCCAGCGCGCCGGGTTCGACGACGAAGACGGGTGCGGTCACGGCGCGATCCTCGGGGAGCGGTGGGTCAGGGCGGCCATGCGCCCATCGTTTCACGGCACGCGACGGCCCGCGGTCCAGGGTGTCGTGCACCCCGGCCGCGGGCCCCCGGGTGGCTGGGCCTGTCGCCCTAGCGCCCGTTGAACGCGTCCTTGAGGCGGGAGAACAGCCCCTGCTGGCCCGGCTGGAACTGCCCCAGGGGCCGCTCCTCGCCGCGCAGCTTCGCCAGGCGGCGCAGCAGTTCCTCCTGCTCCGGGTCGAGCTTGCCCGGGGTCTGCACCTCGACGTGCACGATGAGGTCGCCCCGGCCGCCGCCGCGCAGGTGCGTGACGCCGCGCTGGTGGAGCGGGATCGACTGGCCGGACTGCGTCCCGGGCCGGATGTCGATCTCCTCCAGCCCGTCCAGGGTCTCCAGCGGGACCTTGGTGCCCAGCGCCGCCGCCGTCATCGGAATGGTGACGGTGCAGTGCAGGTCGTCACCACGCCGCTGGAACATCTGGTGCGGGAGCTCACGGATCTCGACGTAGAGGTCGCCGGCGGGGCCGCCGCCGGGGCCGACCTCGCCCTCGCCCGCCAGCTGGATGCGGGTGCCGTTGTCGACACCGGCCGGGATCTTGACCGTCAGCGTGCGCCGCGAACGGATCCGGCCGTCGCCCGCGCACTCCGGGCACGGGTTGGGGACGACGGTTCCGAAGCCCTGGCACTGGGGGCACGGGCGGGAGGTCATGACCTGGCCGAGGAAGGACCGCGTGACCTGCGAGACCTCACCGCGGCCGCGACACATGTCACACGTCTGCGCGGTCGTGCCCGGGGCGGCGCCCTCGCCGTGGCAGGTGTTGCAGACGATGGCCGTGTCGACCTGGATGTCCTTGGTCGTGCCGAAGGCCGCCTCGTCCAGCTCGATCTCCAGCCGGATCATCGCGTCCTGGCCGCGCCGGGTGCGCGAGCGCGGGCCGCGCTGGGACGCCGTGCCGAAGAAGGCGTCCATGATGTCGCTGAAGTTGCCGAAGCCCTGGCCGAAGCCCGCGCCCGCGCCCGCACCGCCGCCGTTGGCGGACAGCGGGTCGCCGCCGAGGTCGTAGACCTGCTTCTTCTGCGGGTCCGAGAGCACCTCGTAAGCGGCGTTGATCTCCTTGAACCGCTCCTGGGTCTTCGGGTCCGGATTGACGTCCGGGTGCAGCTCTCGCGCGAGACGGCGGAAGGCCTTCTTGATCTCGTCCGGTCCTGCGTCGCGGCGCACGCCGAGCACGGCGTAATAGTCCGTGGCCACTACGACTCCGCCAGGATCTGTCCGACGTAACGTGCCACTGCGCGTACCGCTCCCATCGTTCCGGGGTAGTCCATGCGGGTCGGTCCGACCACGCCGAGTTTCGCCACCGCCTCGTCGCCCGAACCGTAGCCGACGGAGACGACCGATGTGGAGTTCAGGCCCTCATGGAAGTTCTCGTGACCGATTCTCACCGTCACGCCCGAATCCTTGGCCTCGCCCAGCAGCTTGAGGAGCACCACCTGCTCCTCGAGCGCCTCCAGCACCGGGCGGATCGTCAGCGGGAAGTCGTGCCCGAAGCGGGTCAGGTTGGCCGTGCCGCCGAGCATGATCCGCTCTTCGGTCTCCTCGACCAGGGTCTCCAGGAGTGTGGCGAGCACCACCTGGACGGAGGGCCGGTCGTCGGGCTCGAAGCCCTCGGGGAGCTCCTGCACCAGCGGCGGGACGTCGCTGAACCGGCGCCCCACCACCCGGCTGTTCAGCCGGGCGCGCAGGTCGGCCAGCACGGTCTCGCCGACCGGTGCCGGGGCGTCCACCAGTCGCTGCTCCACCCGTCCGGTGTCCGTGATCAGCACCAGCATGACCCTGGCCGGGGCGAGCGCGAGCAGTTCGACGTGGCGCACCGTCGAGCGGGTGAGCGACGGGTACTGGACGATCGCGACCTGCCGGGTGAGCTGCGCAAGCAGCCGGACCGTCCGGGCCACCACGTCGTCGAGGTCGACGGCGCCGTCCAGGAAGTTCCCGATGGCCCGGCGCTCGGCGCCGGACAGCGGCTTGACACTGGTCAGCCGGTCGACGAAGAGCCGGTAGCCCTTGTCGGTCGGCACGCGGCCGGCGCTGGTGTGGGGCTGCTGGATGTAGCCCTCGTCCTCCAGCACGGCCATGTCGTTGCGGACGGTGGCCGGGGAAACGCCGAGGGCGTGCCGCTCGGTCAGCGCCTTGGAGCCGACCGGCTCCTCGGTGCCCACGTAGTCCTGGACGATGGCACGCAGCACTTCCAGTCGTCGTTCACTGAGCATCGCGCACCTCCAGTCGCTCGGTCACCGTGCGGGTCGTGTCGCCCCCGTGGCCTGGCACTCCTCTGGGCTGAGTGCCAGTTTTCCCCAAGTCAGTGTACGGCGGGGTGGCAAGACCTCGGCAAGGGCCGTCCACGGGTCCGGTCCCGGGACGTCCTTGACCGGCCACCGTAGCGGGCGCGGGGCAGGTCGCGGGGATACCGTCACGTTGTGGAGACCACACCGACCGCGCCGGGCTCCCCCGGCGGCTGGGAACAGCTCGCCCCGGGCGTCGCACGGCGGCGGCTGCCCTTCCTCGACGTGACCGTCGGGGTGGTCGTCGGCGACGACGGCGTGCTGCTGATCGACACGGGCTCCTCCGTCCCCGAGGGCGCCGGACTCCGCCGTGAGGTCCGCGAACTGACCGGGCGGGACGTGACGCACATCGCACTCACCCACGGCCACTTCGACCACGTCTTCGGCACCGCCGCGTTCGAGGGCGTCCAGGTCTTCGGCGAGATGACGCTCGACACCTACCTCGGCCGCGAGCGCTTCTCGCTGGGCCGGGACGCGGTCCGGCACGGCGCCGGCGAGGCCGAGTCCGCGCGGGCGGCGGAGGCCCTCGTGCACCCCGGTCACCTCGTGGACGGCTCCTGCGAACTCGACCTCGGCGGCGACCGGCAGGTCCTGCTGGTCCACCCGGGTGAGGGGCACACCACGCACGACCTGGCGGTGGTCGTGCCGGGCACGCCGGCCGTGGTCTTCTGCGGCGACCTCGTCGAGGAGTCCGGCGAGCCCCAGGCCGGGCCCGACGCCGCCCCGCACGCCTGGCCCGCCGCCCTGGACCGGCTGCTCGTGCTGGGCGGCGAGACCGCGCTGTACGTGCCGGGCCACGGCGCGGTCGTCGACGCCCGCTTCGTCCGCGCCCAACGGGACGCGCTCGCCGCCCGGTTCGGATCCGCCTGAGCGGCGTGCCGCGCGGATACGATCGCAGGCATGCGCAGCCGCAGCTACGACCCCGACCTCACCCCGCCGTGGAAACGGCCCGCCACGCCCGCGCCCGAGGTCGCCGCCGAGCGGGACCTGGTGGTGGAGGAGGTCTCCACCGGCTTCTGCGGCGCCGTCGTCCGCTGCGAGAAGACCGCCGAGGGCCCCACGGTCACCCTCGAGGACCGCTTCGGCAAGCACCGCGTCTTCCCCATGGCACCCCGCGGCTTCCTCCTGGAGGGCCGCGTGGTCACCCTCGTGCGCCCCTCCGCCGCCCCCGCGGGCGGCCCGCGGCTTACCGCCTCCGGCTCCCTCGCCGTCCCCGGCGCCCGGGCCCGGGTCGCCCGCGCCGGCCGTATCTACGTCGAGGGCCGCCACGACGCGGAACTGGTCGAGCGCGTCTGGGGCGACGACCTGCGGCTCGAGGGCGTCGTCGTCGAGTACCTGGAAGGCGTCGACGACCTCCCCGCCATCGTCGCCTCCTTCGCCCCCGGCCCGGACGCGCGCCTCGGCGTGCTCGTCGACCACCTGGTGCCCGGCAGCAAGGAGTCCCGGATCGCCGCGGAGGTCACCGGCGAGCACGTCCTGGTCGCCGGCCACCCCTACATCGACGTCTGGGAGGCCGTGAAGCCCTCCTCCGTCGGCATCCCCGCCTGGCCGGCCGTCCCCCGCGGCCAGGACTGGAAGACCGGCGTGTGCCGCGCCCTGGGCTGGCCGGAGAACACCGGCGCCGCCTGGCAGCGCATCCTGGGCGCCGTCCACTCCTACAAGGACCTCCAGCCGGAACTGCTGGGGCGCGTGGAGGAGCTGATCGACTTCGTCACGGCCCCGGCGTGAGTCAGTCGACCAGGTCCCTGACGACGGCGTCGGCCAGCAGGCGGCCGCGCAGCGTGAGGACGGCACGGCCCTCACGGTAAGGACCGGTCTCCAGGAGCCCGTCCCTTACGGCGCGCTCCGCGGCCCCGGCGCCCGCCGGGGCGAGCACGTCCAGCGGGCAGCCGTCGGACAGCCTCAGCTCCAGCAGGATCCGCTCCACCCGGCGGTCCTCCGCCGCCAGCACCTCACGGCCCGCCCCGGGACTGCGGCCCTCGGCGAGCGCCGCGGCGTACGCCGCGGGGTGCTTCACGTTCCACCACCGCACCCCGCCCACGTGGCTGTGCGCGCCGGGCCCGGCTCCCCACCAGTCCGCGCCGGTCCAGTACAGCTCGTTGTGGCGGCACCGGGCCGCCTGCGAGGTCGCCCAGTTCGACACCTCGTACCAGCCGTAGCCGGCCGCCGCCAGGCGCTCCTCCGCGATCAGGTA
Source organism: Streptomyces sp. PA03-3a (assembly GCF_033792735.1). Taxonomy (NCBI): domain Bacteria; kingdom Bacillati; phylum Actinomycetota; class Actinomycetes; order Kitasatosporales; family Streptomycetaceae; genus Streptomyces; species Streptomyces sp. PA03-3a. The sequence goes on along the minus strand of NZ_JARAVM010000005.1, from coordinate 52,188 downwards.
GCGGTCCGCGTGCACGTCGTCGTCCGTCATCGGCACCTCGCCGCGCCGTATCCTGCGCGCCAGCTGCGTACCCTCCTCCACGATCAGCGCGTACGCCGACACATGGTCGGGCCCCGCGCCGATCGCGGCGTCCAGCGACGCCCGCCAGTCGTCGTCCGACTCCCCGGGTGTGCCGTAGATCAGGTCCAGGTTGACGTGCTCGAACCCCGCCGCCCGGGCCTCCGCCACACACTGCTCCGGGCGGCCCGGCGTGTGCCGCCGGTCCAGTACCTGCAGCACGTGCGGGCGGGCGCTCTGCATCCCGAACGAGAGCCGCGTGTACCCCCCGGCCCGAAGCTCCTCCAGATACGCCGGGTCCACGGACTCCGGGTTCGCCTCCGTGGTGACCTCCGCACCCTCCGCCAGGCCGAACTCGTCCCGGATGGCCCCCAGCATCCGGGCCAGGTCCGCGGCCGGCAGCAGGGTCGGCGTCCCGCCTCCGACGAACACGGTCTCGACGCGGCGGGGGTCGTCGCCCAGCACCTTGCGGGCCAGCCGGATCTCGTCGACCAGGGTGTCCGCGTAGTTCTCCCGGGAGGCGAGCACGCCCCCGGTGCCGCGCAGCTCGGCGGCAGTGTAGGTGTTGAAGTCGCAGTACCCGCAGCGGGTGGCGCAGTACGGGACGTGCAGGTAGAACCCCAGGGGGCGGGAGTCCGCGCCGTGCAGCGCGGTCGGGGGGAGCGCGCCGTCCTCCGGCATGGGCTCCCCGTCGGGCAGTACGGATGGCATGCGTCCCATTGTCCGCCATCCCTTCCGAGGGCGGTTCCGGTCCCCTCGTGCGGGGCCTGGTTGTCGTATGCGGCTCCGCTGCGCCTGCGGGCGGCTGCGCCCCTCACTGGGCCTGAAGCACGAGCACCGCGAGATCATCATCCGGCGGCGCCACGTCGTACTCGTGCACCGCCCTCCGGATCCGCTCCGCCACCCCCGCCGCCCCCAGCCCGGCGCAAGCCGCCAGCACGGCCGCCAGCCCGTCGTCGTCGTCGAACTGGCGGCTCCCGTTGCGCCGCTCCGTCACCCCGTCCGTGACGCACAGCAGCGTGTCCCCGGGGGCCAGCCGGAACGATTCGCTGCGGTAGCGCGCGTCGTCCGTGATCCCCAGCAGTATCTGCGGCACCGCGGCGGGCCGTACCGCGCCGTCCCCTGTCAGCAGGAGCGGAAGGGGGTGCCCGGCGCTGGCCAGGGTGCACAGGGCGCCGCCGCCCGGCGCACCGGCGCCCTCCCCCACCCCCTCCGGCACGATCTCCCCGTACAGCAGGGACAGGAACCGCGGCCCCGTGTCCCACCCCGGCCCGAGCGCGTCGCCGAGCGTGGCCGCGGCGGCCTCGTCCGCGAGCGCGCGGTTGAGCCGGTCGAGGACCTCCGTGACGCCGTACCCCTCGCGCGCGAGAAGCCGCATGACGGGCCGGGCGAGGCCGGTGACCGCGGCCGCCTCGGGGCCGTTGCCCTGGACGTCGCCGAGGGCGAAGCACCAGCGGCCGCCGCCCGCGGGGAAGAGGTCGTAGAAGTCGCCGCCGACGACGTCGGCACGCGTGGGCTCGTAGACGACGGCCGTGTCGAGGCCCGGCACCGCGCCGAGCCCCGCGGGCAGCAGGCCGCGCTGCAGGACCCGGCTGATCATGGCCTGGCGCGTGTACTGCCGGGCGGTGCCCACCGCCAGTGCGACGCGGCGCGCGAAGTCCTCGATGAGGCCGATGACCTCGTCGGGGAAGCGCATCAGTCCGGTACGCCCGAGCAGCAGCGTGCCGTGGCAGCGGCCGCCGGTGACCAGGGGGCAGGCGAGGGCCGCGCCGAACGCGTCCGCGCCCTGGGCCGTGGCGGGCCACGGCCAGGGCACGGCGCCGGCGCGGGAGGAGGGCGGCGGCGGTTCCTTCTCCAGCACCATGCGCAGCTCGTCGATGCGGCCCTCCGTGGCGTGCCAGACGCGCGCCAGGCGCGGCTCGGCACCCTCGGGCCCGTCCCCGGAGAGCCAGACCGCGCACCAGTCGGCGAGGCGGGGCACGAGCAGCTGCCCGGCGAGCGAGGCGACCATGTCCTCGTCGAGCTGCCCGGCGAGCAGGTCGGATGCCTCGGCGAGGAAGGAGAGCGAGCCGCGGTTGATCCACTCGCTGTCGTACCGCCGCGGCAGCCGGTACGCCGTCGGCGCGAGGATCTCGGTGGCGCGCAGTCCGCGCAGCAGGGCGCGGTCGGCCTCGGGGGCCGGCGGCAGCGTCCCCACGGGCTCGCGGTCGGCGGCCAGCCGGCACCAGATGGTCTTGAGCTCGCGCCGGTAGGTGATGCCCCACTCCTCGGAGAGCGCGGAGACGAGCTGCAGTCCGCGCCCTCCGTCGCGGCCCTCGCGGGCGAGTTCGGCCCGGTCGCGGACGACCCGGGCCGGGTGGTGGTCGGAGACCTCGACGACGAGTCCGCCCTCCTCGCGTCCGCCGGGCGCCGGACTCTCCAGCCGGCAGAGCAGCTCGACGGTGGTGCCGGCGTGGATGACGGCGTTCGTGACGAGTTCGCTCACGAGCAGCACCGCGTCGTCCACGAGGTGGTCACCGATGCTCTCGGCCGGCCAGGGTTCCTCGGTGGTCCACTCGGCCAGCGCGGCACGGACGAACTTCCTTGCCGCGGAGGCTGCCAGCTGGTTGCCGGGCAGGCTGGTACGGGAAACGAACTCCCGTGGCATGGAATCTGGCCCCACTGTGCGGCTCCCGAGCAGATCCGGCATTGCGCCCTTAACGGCACGCCCAGCGTGACAGACTGAGCGCGCTCATAAGCGCCGAGTCACCGAAGAAGGCCGTCATGGCTCTTAAATCGGCTGTTCCCGCCCCGAAAACCGCGACTCCTGCGCGTCCGCGTGTCGCCGACCCACCCACGGACGGTGAGTGGATACGCGCGGCGGAACTGCGGCCGCTGCTGACGGCGATGCGCTCCTTGCGCGACGGCGACTTCCGGGTGCGACTGGGCGAAGGGACGGAGGGGGTGCCGGCCGCAATCGCCGGAACGTTCCACCGGATCGTCGCCCGGGAGCGGCACTTCTCCGCCGAACTGGGCCGTGTCAAGCGGGAGGTCGTACGCCGGGGCGGGCTGGACGAACGGCTCGCGGAGAGCCCGGGCCAGGGCTCCTGGGCGATGAGCGCGCAGGCGGCGAACGCCACCCGTGTGCTGGACGCCGTGGCGGACGGGGAACTGGCCCAGCGGGTGGACCTGCACGACGGCAGCCGGCCGCTCCGCGGCTACCTGCGCAGGCTCGGCCGGGCGGTCAACCGCATGGTGGGCCAGATGTCGCGGTTCACCGGCGAGGTGACCCGGGTAACCCGCGAGGTCGGCACCGAAGGCCGGCTCGGAGGCCGTGCCAAGGCGCGCGGGCTGTCCGGCAGTTGGCGGGACGTGACCGAGGCGGTCAACACGGTGGCGGCCCGGCTGACCGCCCAGGTCAGCGACTTCGCGCTGGTGACGACGGCGGTGGCGCGGGGCGACCTGACCCGCGAGGTGACGGTCGAGGCGACCGGTGAGCTGCTGGAGTTCAGGCTCACCGTCAACACGATGGCGGACCAGCTCTCCGCCTTCGCGGACGAGGCGGCCCGGGTCGCCCGCGAGGTCGGCACCGAGGGCCAACTGGCCGGCCGCACACAGGTCCGCGGCGTCTCCGGCGTCTGGAAGGACCCCACCGACAACGTCGACTTCATGGCGTCCGACCTCACCTCCCAGGTCCGCAACATCGCCCAGGTGACGACGGCCGTCGCCAACGGCGACCTCTCGCGGAAGATCACGGTCGACGCGCAGGGCGAGATCCTGCAGCTGAAGTCGACGATCAACACGGTGGTCGGCCGACACTCCGACCCCGAGGCGGGACGGGACGACGGACGGGCCCGTCCCGGTCCCGGCGGCCCGGGCGCCGGCTCAGACGACCCCGCGAGGCCCGCGTCGTGACCACGGGCGCCACCGGCACGGTCGCGGGGAAGGCGGGCATCCTCCTCGTCGACGACATGGAGGACAACCTCGTCGCCCTCGAGGCCATCCTCGGCCCCCTCGACCAGCCGCTGGTCCGCGCCCGTTCCGGGGAGGAGGCGATGAAGGCGCTGCTGCGCCAGGAGTTCGCGGTGGTGCTCCTCGACGTCCTGATGCCCGGCATGGACGGCTTCGAGACGGCCGCGAACATCAAGCGCCTCGACCAGACCAAGGACATCCCGATCATCTTCCTGACCGGGAACGACCTGGACACCACTTTCGCCTTCCGCGGCTACGCCACCGGCGCGGCGGACTACCTCACCAAGCCCTTCGACCCCTGGGTGCTGCGCGCCAAGGTGACGGTCTTCCTCGAACTGCACCACACGTCACGCCAGTTGCGGGGACTGCTGGAGCGCGACCGGGACCGGCTGGAGGCGGTCGAGCAGCGCCTCGCGGCCGTCGAGCGGCAACTCGCCGCCGACGGCCGCCCGGAGGTCACCGCGCTCGCCCACCGCGTGGCCCGGCTGGAACGCGCCCTGCGCGGGGTGGGCCTGTCGGGCCCCCGGACGGGCGACTGAGGCGCCCGGCCCGCTCAGCCCTCCCGCGTACCGGCGTACATGTCGTCGATCAGGTCCTTGAACTCCCGCTCCACGACCGGCCGCTTGAGCTTCAGGCTCGGCGTGAGGTCGCCGTGCTCGACGTCCAGGTCGCGCGGCAGTACGCGGAAGGTCTTGATCTGCTGCCAGCGCTGCAGGTCCTGGTTGACCCGCTGCACATAGCCGTCCATCAGGGCCCGTACCTGCTCGGAGCCGACGACCTCCGCGTAGGGCCTGCCCTCCAGGCCGTTCTCCTTCGCCCAGCCGAGGATCGTGGGCTCGTCGAGGGCGAACAGGGCGGTGCAGAAGTTGCGGTCGGCGCCGATCACCAGGACGTTGCTGATGAAGGGGCAGGCCGCCTTGAACTGGCCCTCGACCGCGGCCGGCGCGATGTACTTGCCGTTGGAGTTCTTGATGATGTCCTTCTTGCGGTCGGTGATGGTGAGGTAGCCGTCCGCGGACAGCTCCCCGATGTCACCGGTGTGGAACCAGCCGTCCGACTCCAGCACTTCGGCCGTCTTCTCGGGCAGCCCGTGGTAGCCCTGCATGATGCCGGGGCCGCGCAACAGGATCTCGCCGTCCTCGGCGATGCGGACCTCGGTGCCGGGCAGCGGCTTGCCGACCGTGCCGGTCCGGTAGGCCTCGCCGGGGTTGACGAAGCTGGCCGCGCTGGACTCGGTCAGCCCGTAGCCCTCCAGGATGTGGATGCCGGCGCCGGAGAAGAAGTAGCCGATCTCCGGGGAGAGGGCGGCGGAGCCGGAGACGCAGGCACGCAGCCTGCCGCCGAAGGCGTCGCGGAGCTTGGCGTACACCAGGCGGTCGGCGACGGCGTGCTGGGCGGTGAGGCCGAAGGGGGCGCTCGCTTTGCCGGTGCGGCGGCGGTTGTCCTGGGTGACCTTGGCGTACTCGCGGGCGACCTCGGCGGCCCACTTGAAGATCCGGTACTTGGCCCCGCCGCCGGCGCGGGCCTTGGCGGCGACGCCGTTGTAGACCTTCTCGAAGATGCGCGGGACGGCGGCCATGTAGGTGGGCTGCACGACGGGCAGATTCTCGATGATCTTGTCGACGCGGCCGTCGACGGCGGTCACGTGGCCGATGGTGATGTGCCCGGCGGTGAGCACCTTGCCGAAGACGTGCGCCAGCGGCAGCCAGAGGTACTGGACGTCCTCCGCCTCCAGCAGGCCGTTCGCCTGGATCGCCCTGGCCATGTACGCCCAGCAGTCGTGCGGCAGCCGTACGCCCTTGGGACGGCCGGTCGTGCCGGAGGTGTAGATGAGGGTGGCCAGCTGGTCCTTGGTGATCTCGCCCACGGCCTTGCGGACGGCCTCGGGGTTCTTCTCCAGGTAGACCTTGCCGCGCTGCTCCAACTCGGCCAGCGACAGCGCCCACCCGTCGTCCCCGAGGTCGGCGCCCCCGGGGTCGACGACCACGACGTGGACCAGCTCGGGAAGCTCGGCACGGCGCTCGACGGCCTTGGCGAGCTGCACCGCGTTCTCGGCGATCAGCACCCGGCTGCCGGAGTCGGCCAGGATGAAGGCCGTCTCGTCGGCGTTGGTGCTGGGGTAGACGGTGGTGGTCGCCGCACCGGCGCAGAGCACGCCGAGGTCGGCCAGGATCCACTCGACCCGGGTGGCCGAGGCGATCGCCACCCGCTCCTCGGGGCGCACGCCCAGGTCCATCAGTCCCGCCGCGACGGCGTGGACCCGTTCCGCGGCCTGCTTCCAGGTGAGCGACTTCCAGGAGTCCGGGCCGCCGTCCGCCGACGCCACCGGGAAGCGGTACGCCTCGGCATCGGGCGTCGCCTCGACGCGCTCCAGGAACAGGCTCGCCACGGAGGGCGGCCGGTTCTCGATCAAAGTCTGCGTGTCGGTCACGACAACCTCCGGGGGCCCGCCTCGTAGCTGGGTGACTCGTGAGTAACCACCGAGTGGTGATCAGAGTAGGGAATCGGCGCCCGCTTGGTAAGGGGCCGCGGACACCGCGATGCAACCGTGACGACCGGATAGGTGGTGCATACACGTAACGGCGGGCCCTCCCGGAATCCGGGGAGCCCGCCTTCCGGCCACCGCTCCGGCCACCCACCGGCGGCACCGCGGGGAGCGCGGCGCTCAGCCGCCGATGGGCAGCCCGCCGATCATGCCCTTGGTGCCCCCGGTCTTGCCCGCTCCGCCGAGCAGCTCGCCCGTCTTGCCGGTGACCGCCTTCAGACCGGTCTTGGCGACCTCGTCCTTGGCGTCCAGGATCTTCATCGGCCCGTTGCCGAGCGGGAGGGCCTCCCCGGCGAAGGCGGGGGACGCGGCGGCACCGGCGGCGCCCAGCGCGATCACGGAACCAGCGACGACGGCCGCGGCCTTCGAGTACTTCACTTCACATTCCCCTTCCACAGCGACGACTTTCGCCGCTGTCACGATGAGTAACGTCGTGGACTCCCGGCAGAAACCGCACGGACCGGGGTTTTTGCCAATCACCCGAATGCCGGACCTCTCATACGAAAGGGCGCCTGCCCGGTAATCGGACAAGCGCCCTTCCTGCGCGGGGCCTCGGACCGCGTCGGCCGACCCGCCTCGGCTACTTCTTCTTGGCGGCGTTCTCGTCGCTGGAGAGCACCGCGATGAAGGCCTCCTGCGGCACCTCCACGGAGCCGACCATCTTCATCCGCTTCTTGCCCTCCTTCTGCTTCTCCAGCAGCTTCCGCTTGCGGGAGATGTCACCGCCGTAGCACTTGGCGAGGACGTCCTTGCGGATGGCGCGGATGGTCTCGCGGGCGATCACGCGCGAACCGATGGCGGCCTGGACGGGCACCTCGAAGCTCTGCCGCGGGATGAGCTCGCGCAGCTTGGCCACCAGGCGCACGCCGTACGCGTAGGCGTTGTCCTTGTGCGTGATGGCGGAGAAGGCGTCGACCTTGTCGCCGTGCAGCAGGATGTCCACCTTGACCAGGCTGGAGGACTGCTCGCCTGTGGGCTCGTAGTCCAGCGACGCGTAGCCGCGGGTCTTGGACTTCAGCTGGTCGAAGAAGTCGAACACGATCTCGGCGAGGGGGAGGGTGTAGCGGATCTCCACCCGGTCCTCGGAGAGGTAGTCCATGCCGAGCAGCGAGCCGCGCCGGGTCTGGCAGAGTTCCATGATGGCGCCGATGAACTCCGTGGGCGCCAGGATCGTGGCCCGCACCACCGGCTCGTACACCTCGGCGATCTTGCCCTCGGGGAACTCGCTGGGGTTGGTGACGACGTGCTCGGCGCCGTCCTCCATCACCACGCGGTAGACCACGTTGGGGGCCGTGGCGATCAGGTCGAGCCCGAACTCGCGCTCCAGCCGCTCGCGGATCACGTCCAGGTGCAGCAGACCCAGGAAGCCCACGCGGAAACCGAAGCCGAGAGCCGCGGAGGTCTCCGGCTCGTAGACCAGCGCGGCGTCGTTGAGCTGCAGCTTGTCCAGGGCGTCGCGCAGCTCCGGGTAGTCGGAGCCGTCCAGCGGGTACAGGCCGGAGAACACCATGGGCTTGGGGTCCTTGTAGCCGCCCAGGGCCTCGGTGGCGCCCTTGGACTGCTGGGTGATCGTGTCACCGACCTTGGACTGGCGGACGTCCTTCACACCCGTGATCAGGTAGCCCACCTCGCCGACGCCGAGGCCGTCGGCCGGCAGCATCTCGGGCGAGTTGGTGCCGATCTCCAGCAGCTCGTGGGTCGCGCCGGTGGACATCATCCTGATCCGCTCGCGCTTGCTGAGCTGACCGTCGACGACCCGGACATAGGTGACGACACCGCGGTAGGAGTCGTAGACCGAGTCGAAGATCATCGCACGGGCGGGCGCGTCGGCGACGCCGACCGGGGCCGGGACGGTCTCGACGACGCGGTCCAGCAGCGCCTCGACGCCGAGGCCGGTCTTGGCCGAGACCTTCAGCACGTCGGAGGGGTCGCAGCCGATGAGGTTGGCCAGCTCCTCGGAGAACTTCTCGGGCTGCGCGGCCGGCAGGTCGATCTTGTTCAGCACGGGGACGATGGTGAGGTCGTTCTCCATCGCCAGGTAGAGGTTGGCCAGCGTCTGCGCCTCGATGCCCTGCGCGGCGTCGACCAGCAGGACCGTACCCTCACAGGCCGCCAGCGACCGGGAGACCTCATAGGTGAAGTCCACGTGCCCCGGGGTGTCGATCATGTTCAGGATGTGGGTCTTCCCCTGTCCTGCGCCCTCGGTGGGCGCCCAGGGCAGCCGGACCGCCTGGGACTTGATCGTGATACCGCGCTCGCGCTCGATGTCCATCCGGTCGAGGTATTGGGCGCGCATCTGCCGCTGGTCCACCACGCCGGTGAGCTGGAGCATGCGGTCGGCGAGCGTCGACTTGCCGTGGTCGATGTGCGCGATGATGCAGAAATTGCGGATCAGCGCCGGGTCGGTACGGCTCGGCTCCGGCACGTTCGAAGGGGTCGCGGGCACGCAGGGTCCTGTCTCTTGAGGCGCCTGTCGCCTCTGGTCGGATCGATACGTATGGCTCCCATAGTCCCATGGCCCGGGCCCACGACCGTGCCGGGCGGTGCGGGACGGGCCGGGAGACCCGCCACCGGCCACCGGTTTGGGCGGCGCGGCGGCCGACTGCTAGCCTGGGCAGTCGCGTCTCGTGACCCTCTACCCGAGGCGCGGACCCCATCAGATCAAACCTGAAAAGGCTCTTTCGTGGCGAACATCAAGTCCCAGATCAAGCGCAACAAGACCAACGAGAAGGCGCGCCTGCGCAACAAGGCCGTCAAGTCCGAGCTCAAGACCGCCATCCGTCGCACCCGTGAGGCCGTGGCCACCGGCGACGTCGAGAAGGCCACCGAGGCCGCGCGCCTCGCGTCCAAGAAGCTCGACAAGGCCGTGAGCAAGGGCGTCATCCACAAGAACCAGGCCGCCAACAAGAAGTCGGCGCTGGCGCTGAAGGTGGCCGGCCTCCAGGGCTGAGCCTTCCCGTAGCAGTACCCGTCGGTGACGGACACAGCGGTCCCTCTCACCCGCTCCTCCACCGGCACCCCTGATGTTCCGGCCGCACGCGGCCTGCGTTCGCCACGCGGGTGCGGCCTCCGAAGGGCTCCTACCTTTCCGGTACGGGGCCCTTCGGCATGACCGGGGCCATCCGCCGCGGGATCAGCGGGCCCGCGCGGCCCGCGCTACGGCGACGACCGCCTTCTCCAGGGCGTAGGCCGGGTCCGCGCCACCGCCCTTGACCGCGGCGTCGGCATCGGCGACGGCGCGCAGGGCGGCGGAGACGCCGTCGGCGGACCAGCCGCGCATCTGCTGGCGTACGCGGTCGATCTTCCACGGCGGCATGCCCAGCTCGCGGGCCAGGTCGCCGGAGCGCGCCCCGCGCGGGGCGGAGGCGAGCTTGCCGATGGCCCGGACGCCCGAGGCGAGCGCGAAGGTGATGCCGGGCAGCGGCTGGCCGACCGCGATCGCCCAGCGCAGCCGCTCCAGTGCCTCGGCGGCGCGGCCGGTCACCGCCAGGTCGGCGACCTCGAAGCCGGTGGCCTCGGCCCGGCCGGTGTAGTAACGGGCCACCACCGCCGCGTCGATCGCACCCTCCACGTCGGCGGCGAGCTGGGCGCAGGCGCTCGCCAGCTCCCTCAGGTCGCTGCCGATGGCGTCGACCAGGGCCTGGCAGGCCTCGGGGGTGGCGGACCGGCCCAGGGTGCGGAACTCCTGCCGGACGAAGGCCAGCCGGTCGGCGGGCTTGGTCATCTTCGGGCAGGCCACCTCGCGCGCACCGGCCTTGCGCGCGGCGTCCAGCAGACCCTTGCCCTTGGCACCGCCCGCGTGCAGCAGGACGAGCGTGATCTCCTCGGCGGGGGCCTCCAGATAGGCCTTGACGTCCTTGACGGTGTCCGCGGACAGATCCTGAGCGTTCCGTACCACCACGACCTTGCGCTCGGCGAACAGCGACGGGCTGGTGAGTTCCGCCAGCGTGCCCGGCTGGAGGGCGTCCGGAGTGAGGTCGCGCACATCGGTGTCGGCGTCGGCGGCGCGCGCCGCCTCCACGACCTCCCGTACCGCACGGTCGAGGAGCAGGTCCTCCTGCCCCACCGCGATCGTCAGGGGGGCGAGCGGACTGTCTGTCGTACTGTTCCTGGCCATCGCGGTCCAGCATCCCACGCGGGTCCGACACAATGTCCCGGTGACCGACGTCAGACATGTGCTCGTCCTCCCCGACCGCGACGCCGCCGAGGACGCCGCCGACGAAGCCGCCGAGCGCTTCGACCTACCCGCCCGCCCCCAGCTCGTCCGTGACGCCCTCGCGGGCGAGAACGACGCCGAGGACGCCCAATGGCTCGTCGTCATCAACGACGACGACGAGGAACTGGACCCGACCGCTCTGAACGAGCTGGCGGAGGAGTTCGAGGGCTGGCTGGAGGAGGAGGACTAGACCGTGCCGCTGCGCCTCCCCGCACAGCGCCGTCGCTCGCGGGAGCCGGGGGCCGAAGGCCCCGGGACGGCCGGGACGCTCCCGGCCGTCCCGTTCAACCAGCGCGTACGTCTCCTGGTCGAGGCCGTCGACCAGGCGGACGAGCTCGCCCTCGCCCAGGGGCTGATGGAGGCACGCGGCTGGGCGGTGCGCCGCGCCGGCCGTGAGGACGCCCCGGCCACCGCGGACGGCGGCCGCGTCGCGCTCGTCGTCGAGGTTCGGCTGAGCGGCTCCCGCCGGCGGGCCGAGAAGGCGGCGTGCGGGGCCGTGGAGCGGCTGGCGAGGACCCATCAGCTCGCCCTGTGGGTCCGTGACGCCGCGCTGGTGATGCGGCCGGACGACCCGCGGACCGAGTACCGCGTGATCCGCCGTCCCGGCGCGGGCACCGGCCGGCGCGACCGGCTCGCCCGGTGGTGGGCCGCGTGCGGCGGGCGGGGCGCGCACCGGCTGCTGCGGCTGCCGGCCGGGCTCACCCGGGAGGCCGTCGAGCGGGAGCTCGCGGAACGCCCCCTGGGCGGCCGTACGTTCACCTCCGAGGCCTACGAACTGCGGCCCGCGCCGCCGGAGACGGAGGCCGCCGCGACGGCCGCCGCGACGGCCGCCGCAGGGCGCCGTACCGCGGCCCGGGTACGGGTGCGGCCCGCTGTGGCCGTCGTCGCGGCGGCGCTGCTGGGTTGGGCGGCCCTCGACGGCGCGGGACTCCTGTGGTGGCCGCTGACCGCGGCGGCCCTCTTCTGCGCGCCCGGGGTGTACTTCGCCCTGCGCGACTCGTGGTTCTCGCGCAACGCGGTCTGGCTGGTGCCGCTCGCCCTGCCGGTGGGGTGGTCGCTGGTGACCTGGCTCGGCCGGCTGATGCAGGCGTTCTACCTCGACCGCTTCGGCATCCCGTCCGGCTCCGTCCGCTCCGCCGGGGACCTGTGGCGGTACGCGGCCGCCGCCGAACCGCTGGGCCTCGCGCTGGGGTTCGTCCTGTTCTTCACGGCGGTCGCGGGGTGGCTGCGGCACGTGCACATCGCCAAGGGCGACAACCGCCTCGCCCTGGTCGCCCTCACCGTGCTGCTCTCGGCGGCCTTCGCGGCCACCGCGCTCCTCACCGGAGTCCACGACGCGGACCGCGCCGCCCGAAAGGCGGCCGCCGCCGCCCGCAAGGGTCACGCCCCGGCGGCGTACTTCGGCGTGCGCGGCACCCTGATGTGCGTGGTGCCCGTCGGCGAGGGCCCCGTCCCCGTGGAGAACGGGCCGGTGCCGGCCGGCCGCGCCGTCCTGTCCTTCGGTGCCTCCGGGGACTGGATCTGGCTGTGGGACCCGGACCGTTCGCAGGCGCTGTCCGTGCGCCGGGAGGACGTGCAGCTGCTGCCCGCCCCCGGGGTCAGCGGCGGGAGTCCCCGAACAGGATGCGGTAGATGATCAGGAGGACGAGCGCTCCGCCTATGGCCGCGCCCCATGTGGGCAGGTCGTAGAAGTCCTTGGTGATGGGATGGTCGAGGAACTTCGCCGAGATCCAGCCGCCCACCACGGCGCCCGCGATGCCGATCAGCGTCGTCCCGACCACTCCGCCCGGGTCCTTCCCGGGGAGCAGTATCTTCGCGACGGCGCCCGTGATCAGGCCCAGAACGATCCAGCCGATGATGGTCATGCCGTCAACCTGCCACGGCCCCCGCCCTTCATGCGTGCCGAGACGAAGCCATGGGCAAGCCGTGACACGGCGGTTGCACTTCCCGGGCCGACCACCGGCCTCGCGGCGGCGAGCGGCGTGCTGTCTTGGGGTGCTGTCCGATGTGCCGCCCGGGGTGCTGTCCGGGGTGCGAAAACCGGGTGACGTCCGCGGCGGCGGCTCTGCAGGATCTCCGGGTCAGCCGATTCGAGCCAGGAGGCCCCGTGGTGCGTCGCACGATCGTCCCGACCCTGTTCCCTCCGCCCGGTTACGCGCACGCCGCGGTCGTCGAGGCCGGGGAGCGGCTGGCCTTCATGGCCGGTTCCGTACCTCTCGACGCGCGGGGCGCCCTGGTGGGACCCGGCGATCCGGTCGCCCAGGCGCACCAGGTCGTCGCCAACCTCGACGAGGCGCTGCGCGCCGTGGGCAGCGGCCTGGAGCACGTCGTCGCCAGCACCGTCTACGTCGTGGGGGCCGACCCCGCCGACCTGTCGCGGGTCTGGGAGGTCGTACGGGCCTCGGGGCTGGGCGAGGGGCCGCACACGTCGACGCTGCTCGGGGTCGCATGCCTCGGGTACACCGGCCAGTTGGTGGAGGTCACCGCGACGGCGGTGGTGCCCCGTCCAGGGGAACCCGCGACGATCACGCGGGAGCCGGATAGCTTCGCCGTATGACTCGAACACTGCGCGAGCGGCACGCCGGGGCGATGGTCCGGCTCAGGGACGACGAGGACGTCTGGGTGGCGACGGCGGACGGGGAGGGTACGCCGTGTCTGGTCCCGCTGTCGTTCTGGTGGGACGGGCACGAGCTGTGGCTCGCCACCCGGAGGACGAATCCCACCGGGCGGAACCTGGAGGCGTCGGGACGGGTGCGGCTGAGCCTGGGGCACACCCGGGACCTGGTGCTCATCGACGGCACCGCACGGGTCGTGGAGTTCGCGCGGCTGCCGCACGGCGTCGGAGACGCCTTCGCGGCGAAGGCCGTCTGGGATCCCCGCGGTGACGGACCTTCTTACGCGTTCTACGCGGTCCGGCCCCAATGGGTGCAGGCCTGGGGGACGGTGACCGAGATGCGAGACCGGGACCTGATGAAGGAAGGGGTGTGGCTATTCTGATCTCCGAGCACTGATATGCACAGCGAGCGGGCTTAAGTGACCGGTTTTACGTCGGACATGAGGCAATGGATCTTCGGATTTCGTTGTCCGGAGACTCTTGACGGGGGCTTGACGGGCACGGTTTCATCCTCGGAAGCGGAAGTGAATATTCCGTTTCGTGTTTCCCTGCACCGGAGGCGGTAGCCCCCTCAAGCCCGACCCGATCGGATGCGCGCATGACCGACACGCTCCACCCGCCGACGGCCCCGCACTCGCCGCTCGCCCCGCCCATCGAGGCGCCGAAGTCGCTCAAGAGGTCGATCGGCGTGGTCGGCGGAACGCTTCTGACGCTGTCGTGCCTGACCCCGGCCTCCTCGCTGTTCGTCATCGTGCCCCCGCTCTTCGCCGACCTGGGGACCGGGACGGCGCTGACGATCGTGGTCGCCGCGCTCCTCTGCATCGCGGTGGCGTTCTGCTATTCGGAACTCGGCACGCTGATACCGAGCGCGGGCGGCGAGTACGCCATGGTCGGCACGCTCATCGGGCGGCTGGCCGGATGGATCGTGTTCGTGCTGTCCCTGATCGTGGTGATGATCGTGCCGCCGATCATCGCGCTCGGCACGGGTGAGTACCTGGCGCCGATCATGCAGATCGACCCGAAGATCGCGGGCGCCGCCGTCATGCTGCTCGCCACCGTCATGGGTCTGCTGGACCTGCGGGCCAACGCCTGGATCACCGGCATCTTCCTCGTCCTGGAGGTCGTCGCGGCGGCGGTGGTGGCCTTCCTCGGCTTCTCCCACACCTCCCGGTCGGCCTCGGTGCTGATCCACCCGGTGACCGAGGCCGGGCACGGGGTGAGCACGGCCGTCACGGCGGGGACGATCATCGCGGGCCTGGCGATCGCGCTCTTCGTGCTGCAGGGCTTCAGCACCGCCGTGTACCTGTCCGAGGAGATGGAGAACCCGCGGCGCACGGTCTCGCGGACCGTGCTGTGGACGCTCGGCATCGGCGCCGTCGTGGTGATCGTGCCGACGATCGCGATCACGCTGGGCGCGCCCGACATGAACTCCCTGATGGCCGGCGACCTCTCCGCGCTCGTACAGGGCTGGAGCAACTCGGCGGTCGGCACCTTCATCAGCCTCTGCATCGCGCTGGCCATCATCAACGCGGGCATCGTGATGGTCATCCAGAACTCCCGGGTGCTGTACGCCTCCGCGCGGGACCGCGCCTGGCCCGCCCCGGTCAACAGGGCCTTCGGCACGCTGAGCAAGCGGTTCGGCGCCCCGTGGATCGCGACGCTCGCGGTGGGCGTGCCCGGCGCCGTGCTCTGCTTCGTCCCGGTGGAGACGCTGAGCGGCGTCACCGGTGTCGCCGTCGCGGCGATGTACGTCGTCGTGGCGCTCGCGGCCCTCGGCTCGCGCCGCGGCGGGCACAGGGAGCGCGCGGCCTGGCGCATGCCGCTGTGGCCCGCGGTACCGCTGCTGCTGGTCGTCGTGCTGGCGTACGTGCTGACCCAGCAGACCGCGCGGGATCTGGTGATCACCGGGGTGATCGTCGCCGCCTCGCTCGCCTACTGGCTCTTCTACCTCCGGCCGCGGCAGAGCACCCGCTGGGTGATCTCCGTGCCCGAGGAGGAGATGGGCCTCGAGAACGTCTGAGCCGCCGCCCGTCCCCCGTGGGGCCCGTACCGGTCGCGCACCGGTGCGGGCCCTTCGCCGTACCCGGCCGGCCCGCTCCGCGGCGGGCGGCGGACCGGCCGCGGCCGCCCGCAACTCCTCCCGGTCGCCGAGGACGGCGACCGGACCGTCCCGGTCGGTGCGCAGGACGGTGGTGCCCTGGGCGCGCAGCGCGGCGAGGGTGCGGGGGGACGGGTGTCCGTACGGGTTGCCCGCACCGCAGCTCACGAGCGCCAGACGGGGCCGCACCCGGGCCAGGAGCGCCGGGTCCTGGTACGCGGAACCGTGGTGGGCGACCTTGAGCACGTCGACGCGGGGGAGGTCCGGGACGGCGGTCAGGAGCGCACGCTGGGCCGCGGGCTCCAGGTCGCCGAGGAGGAGCACGGTCAGCCCTGCCGTGCGGACCAGCAGCGTCACACTGGCGTCGTTCGGGTTGGCGTCGTCAGAGCCCGCGAGGAGGGAGGGCGCGGCGGGCCACAGCACGCTCCAGTCCAGGGAGCCCAGCCGGCGGCGCTCCCCGGGCGCCGCGCGGAGCAGGGGAACCCGGGCGCCGGCCGCCTGACGGCGTACGAAGGCGGCCTGGTCGGAGGGTTCGTCGAGGGTGGTGATCTCGATGGCGCCCACGGAGCGGCCGCGCAGGACCCCGGGGAGGCCCGCGACGTGGTCGGCGTGGAAATGGGTGAGGACGAGCAGCGGGACCTTGGTGACGCCGAGGGAGCGCAGACAGCGGTCGACGAGGCGGGGCTCCGGGCCGGTGTCCACCACGACGGCGGCTCCGTCGCCCGCGGAGAGCACCAGCGCGTCGCCCTGGCCGACGTCGCAGGCCACCAGCCGCCAGGCCGGCGGCGGCCAGCCCGTCACCGCGCGGGGCAGCGGCACAGGACGCACGACGGCCAGCACGAGCAGCAGCGCCGCGGCGGCGCACATCCAGGGGCGGCGCAGAAGGCGGCGACCGGCCGCGGCCACCACGACGGTGACGGCGGCCAGCAGCAGGGCGCCTGCCCAGGTGCCGGGCCAGTCGAGGGTCGCCCCGGGCAGGGCGGCGCCACGACGGGCCACCGCCGCGATCCACCCGGCCGGCCAGGCCGCGACCCAGGCGAGGGCCTTGGCGACGGGCATGGCGAACGGCGCCGCGGCCAGGGCGGCGAACCCGAGGACGGTGGCGGGGCCGACCGCGAGTTCCGCCAGCAGGTTGCAGGGGACGGCGACCAGGCTGACGTGGGCGGCCAGCACCGCCACCACGGGGGCGCACACCGCCTGCGCGGCCGCCGCCGCGGCCAGGACCTCCGCGAGGCGGGGCGGCACCCGCCGGCGGCGCAGGGCGGCGCTCCAGCGCGGCGCGAGAAGAAGAAGCGCGGCGGTGGCCAGCACGGAGAGCGCGAAGCCGTACGAGCGGGCGAGCCAGGGGTCGTAGAGGAGCAACAGGAGAGCGGCTCCGCACAGTGCGGGCAGCAGGCTGCGGCGGCGGCCCGTGCCGATGGCCAGCAGGGTGATCAGCCCGCAGGCCGCCGCGCGCAGCACGCTCGGGTCCGGCCGGCACACGACGACGAACGCCGCGGTGAGCGCTCCCCCGAGCACGGCCGTCACGCGGAGCGGGAGAGCCAGCCGCGGCGCCAGGCCGCCGCGTTCGGCGCGCAGGGCGAGCCCGGGGGGACCGATCAGCAGGATGAGCACCAGGGAGAGATTGGAACCGCTGACCGCGGTCAGATGGGTCAGGTCGGTGGCCTCGAAGGCGTCGTGCAGTTCCACCGGAACACGGGACGTGTCCCCGACGACGAGACCGGGGAGGAGGGCCCGCGCGTCGGGCGGAAGGCCTTCGGTGGCCTCGCGCAGTCCCGCCCGGAGCCCGCCGGCCACCCGTTGCGCACGGCCCGGCGGCTCGACGACGCGGGGCGGCCCGCGGACCGACAGCACCGCGGCGATCCGGTCGCCCGGGCCCGTCGCCGGGGCGAGCCGTGCCTCCGCGTCGATGTGTGTCCCCGGCAGCAACGTCAGCCACCTGCGTGCCGGTTGCCGGGCGATGAGCAGGACCGGCGTGCGGACGGCGGTCGTCGCGCCCCGCGCCGCCACGCGCACCGCCTCGGCCTCCACCAGCACCGCGTCCGGGGCCCGCACCGCCCCGCTCACCTGTGGGCGGATCAGCCGGGGATCCGCGGTCAGCCGCAACTCGACCCTCGCATGCGCGTGTTCGGCCGCGAGGGCGGGCACGGGACCGCGGTGCAGATCCGCGGCGTGCAGCCCCGCGACGGCCGCGGACGCCGCCGCGCACAGCGCCACGGTGGCCGCCGTCGCCCACCGGCGTACGAGCGAGGCCAGCGCCGCCAGGACGGCCACCGCGCACGCCCACACCACGGCTCGCCCCGGCACGGCGAGGGCGACGCCCGCGGCGAGCCAGGCCGCGATGGCCGGCGCCACCAGACGCAGGTCCGGCGGGCCTTCCCGGCGCGGGTTCGACGCGCCCCGGGGGGAGACCGCCGCCGCGTGCACCGCCGGGCGGGACGCGCTCACGGGGTGACCAGCGGTTCGAGATCGGAGAACCGGCGGTCCCCGATGCCGTTGACGTCTCGCAGTTGCTCCACGGACGTGAAACCGCCGTGCCGTCCGCGGTAGTCGATGATGTGCCGGGCGAGCACGGGACCCACACCGGGCAGGGCGTCCAACTGCTCGGCGGTGGCGGCGTTGAGGCTGACCGGACCGCTCGCGCCGGCGGCCCCCGGGGGCCCGCCGACGGGCGGCGGGGCCGGGCGGCCGACGACGATCTGCTCCCCGTCGGCCAGCAGACGGGCCAGGTTCAGGGCGCTGGTGTCCGTGCCGGGCAGCGCTCCCCCGGCGGCGGCCACGGCGTCCGCCACGCGGGATCCCGCGGGCAGCCGGCGCAGCCCCGGCGTCCTCACCTTGCCCGCGACGTCCACGACCAGCACCGGTTTCGCGCCCGGCACGGGGCTCGGCGCCCGCGCCCCGGCCGCGGCCGGAGTCCGGTCGGCGGCGGGGGCCTCGGCGGCGGGCAGCGCCGCGGCGACCGGGGGTACCGCGACGGTGCGCGGCCGGCCGGTCCGGAAGTGGTGCACCGCGAAGGCCAGGGCGACGACCAGCACGACGGCGAGGGCGGCCGCGGTCTTCGCCTCGATGCCGCAGCGGACGGAGAACCAGGTGGGGAGGCGTTCGGTCAGGGCCAGACGCCAGGCACTCCCGACGCGGCGGCGCGCCGGCGGATCCGGTCGCGTCGGCGGATCCGGTCGTGCCCCGGGCCCCGGTCGCTCCGGTCGCTCCGGTCGCTCCGGTCGTTCCGGCGGCTGCGGCACACCCCGTTGCGGGGGACGCGCCGGTGGACGGTCGAAGAGCGCGGCGGCCCGCTCCCGGACCGCGGCAGGCGCCGGTGCGCCGGGGGCCGCGGACGGATGCCTGCGGTGGCGAGGAGTTGCGGTGGTCGATCCCATGTCAGCGACGGTAGGCGGACCGCCACCAACAAGATGATCTTGCTCAAGTCCTGTGGAAGGTCCGCAGGTTGTGGATAACTCCGTCACCCGGAAGACGTCACAGCGGGGAGACGACAGCCCCCAGCAGCCCGGGACCGGTGTGGGCGCCGATCACCGCGCCGACCTCGCTGAGGACGAGCGTGTTGAGTCCGGGGACCCGCGCCCGCAGCCGCTCCGCCAGGGCGGAGGCGCGGTCCGCGGCGGCCAGATGGTGGACGGCGATGTCCACCTGCCGGGTGCCCGCCCGCTCGACGACGATCTCCTCGAGCCGAGCCAGCGCCTTGGAGGCCGTACGGACCTTCTCCAGCAACTGGATGCGGCCCTCGTCGAGCTGCAGCAGCGGCTTCACCGCGAGCGCCGACCCCAGCAGTGCCTGCGCCGCGCCGATGCGGCCGCCCCGGCGCAGGTAGTCCAGGGTGTCCACGTAGAAGTACGCCGAGGTGTCCGAGGCGCGCTTCTCCGCCGCCGCCACGATCTCGTCCGGGGAACCGCCCGCCTCCGCCGCCTCGGCGGCGCTCAGCACCGGGAACCCGAGGGCCATGGCGACCATGGCGGTGTCCACCACGCGCACCGGCACCGGCGCCTGCGCCCCCGCGAGCAGCGCGGCGTCATGGGTGCCGGAGAACTCCGCCGACAGGTGCAGCGAGACGATCTCGGTCGCCCCCGCCTCCGCCACCGCGCGGTAGGCGGCGGCGAATTCCTCGGGGCTCGGCCGCGACGTGGTGACGGGCTTGCGGCGCTGCAGAGCGCGGGCGACCGCGGGCGCCGACACCTCGGTGCCCTCCTCCAGCGCTTCGTCGCCGATCACCACCGCCAGGGGCACCACCGTGATCCGGTGCCGGGTCAGGGCCTCCTGCGGCAGGTAGGCCGTGGAATCGGTGACGATAGCGACATGGGACGACATGTGCGGGAGGTTACCCGCGCCGAAGGCCGGGCGACAGTACGGCTCCGCCGAGGTGAACCCGGGTGAACGTCCCCGGGACGCGTCGCGGCCGCGTGGGGCCTGTCACAGCGCCTTGGGCGGCTGACCGGCGCCGGGCTCGGACGTCCGCTCGCGCCGCGCCCCCGGCTGAATGTGCGGTTCCGCTGCCGGCCCCGGTCCCGGCTCCGGGAGCGCCGCGGGAGCCCAGTGCCGCAACGCCCCGGCCTCCAGGTCGATGTCGCGGCCCAGCGCGGCGAGGTCGTCGTCGGCAAAGCGGCGGGCGCGGTCCTGGGCGGCCCAGCGCAGCGAGTCGGCGGAGTGGGTGATGCGCCGCGTGCGCTCCTCGAGTTCGCCGATCCGGGCGGCGATGCGGGCGCGGTCGGGTTCGCGCTCCAGAAGCCTCAGCTCCGCGTCGAGCTCCTGGGCGTGCGAGCGAAGCCGGCTGAGCAGGGCGACGGCCTCGCTCAGCGACGGGTCGACGGCGGCCTGCCCCTCCAGTGCCTCGCCCGTGCTCGCGACGGACGTACGCAGCGCCAGGCGCAGCTCGGCGAGCTTCCCGGCGGGCCCGGGCCGGCTGTAGCGGCGGGCCTTGAGGCCGGTGTCCTCGACCATTCGGCGGGCCTCGATGCTGGTGCGCTCCACCCCGCGCTTGACCGCCCGCGCCGTCTTGACCGCGGCGACGACTCCGAGCGCCAGGAAGGAGGCGAAGAGCAGCAGGATCACGGCGACGGCGACATCCACGGCGGCTCCTCTGCCTGGTCCGCCCGGTCCGTCCGACCGGCCGGTCTGCTGGATCGGTTGTACGTCCACGGTAAACGGACGGGGGCGGGCAAGGGTTCCGGGAGAACCCTTGCCCGCCCCCTACACCGATTCGCGTCGACCGCGCGATCAGCCGGGCATCAGGCCGTCAGCCCGGGTACGCCGCCACGCCGTCAGCCCGGGCACGCCCTCACGCCCTCACGCCCTCAGGCGGGAACGATGTTCACCAGCTTCGGAGCCCGCACGATCACCTTGCGGACCCCCGCGCCGTCCAGCGCGGCGACGACCGCCGGGTCGGCCAGGGCCTGGGCCTCCAGGTCCGCGTCCGAGATCGTCGGCGGCACCTCCAGGCGGGCCTTGATCTTGCCCTTGATCTGCACGACGCAGGTGACGGTCTCGTCCACCACGTACGCCGGGTCGGCCACCGGCAGGTCCTCGTGCGCCAGGGACCCGTCGTGCCCCAGCCGCCGCCACAGCTCCTCGGCGATGTGCGGGGCCAGCGGCGCGATCAGCAGCACCAGGGGCTCGGCCACCGAGCGCGGCACGGGGCCGCCCGCCTTGGTCAGGTGGTTGTTCAGCTCGGTGATCTTGGCGATGGCGGTGTTGAAGCGCAGGCCCTCCAGGTCCTGGCGGACGCCGTCGATCGCCTTGTGCAGGGCGCGCAGGGTGTCCTCGTCCGGCTCGGCGCCGGTCACCGTGACCTCGCCGGTCGTCTCGTCCACGACGTTGCGCCACAGCCGCTGCAGCAGCCGGTACTGGCCGACGACGGCGCGGGTGTCCCAGGGACGGGAGACGTCCAGCGGGCCCATCGCCATCTCGTACAGGCGCAGGGTGTCGGCGCCGTACTCGGCGGCGATCTCGTCCGGGGTGACGGCGTTCTTCAGGGACTTGCCCATCTTGCCCAGCTCGCGCTTGACCTGCTCGCCGCCGTACCAGTAGCCGCCGTCGCGCTCCTCGACCTCGGCCGCCGGGACGGGGAAGCCGCGGCCGTCGCGGTAGACGTAGGCCTGGATCATGCCCTGGTTGAACAGCTTGTGGAACGGCTCCACGGACGAGACGTGCCCCAGGTCGAACAGCACCTTGGACCAGAAACGCGCGTACAGCAGGTGCAGCACCGCGTGCTCGGCGCCGCCGACGTACAGGTCGACGCCGCCGTGCGGCTGCCCCTCGCGCGGGCCCATCCAGTACCGCTCGATCTCGGGGTCGACCAGCTTGCGGTCGTTGTGCGGGTCCAGGTAGCGCAGCTCGTACCAGCAGGAACCGGCCCAGTTGGGCATGGTGTTGGTCTCACGGCGGTACGGGCGCACGCCCCGGCCGTCGCCCAGGTCCAGTTCGACGTGAACCCACTCCGCGTTGCGGGACAGCGGGGTCTCGGGCTCGGTGTCCGCGTCGTCCGGCTCGAAGGTGCGCGGGGAGTAGTCCTCGACCTCGGGCAGCTCCAGCGGCAGCATCGACTCGGGCAGGGCGTGGGCCACGCCGTCCTCGTCGTAGACGATCGGGAAGGGCTCGCCCCAGTACCGCTGGCGGCTGAACAGCCAGTCGCGCAGGCGGTAGTTGATGGTGCCCTCGCCGATACCGCGCTGCTCCAGGTACGCGATGACCTTGCGCTTGGCGTCGGCGACCTCCAGGCCGTTCAGGTCGATCTCGTCGTTGGCGGAGTTGATCGCCGGGCCCTGGCCGGTGTAGGCCTCGCCCTCCCAGCCCTCCGGCGGCCGGACGGTGCGGACGACGGGCAGGTCGAAGACGGTGGCGAACTCCCAGTCGCGCTCGTCCTGGCCGGGGACGGCCATGATGGCGCCGGTGCCGTAGCCCATCAGGACGTAGTCGGCGACGAAGACCGGGATGCGGGTGCCGGTCAGCGGGTTCACGGCGTACGCGCCGCTGAAGACGCCGGTCTTGTTCTTGCCCTCGGTCTGCCGCTCGACGTCGGACTTTGCCTGCGCCTGCCTGCGGTACTCCGCGACGGCCTCGGCGGGGGTGGCCGCGCCGCCGGTCCAGGCGTCCTTGGTGCCCTCCGGCCAGGCGGCCGGCACCACGGCGTCGACCAGCGGGTGCTCGGGGGCCAGCACCATGTAGGTGGCGCCGAACAGGGTGTCCGGGCGGGTGGTGAAGACGCTGATCGGCTCCCCCGGGTGGCCCTCGACGGCGAAGCCGACCTTGGCGCCCTCGGAGCGGCCGATCCAGTTGCGCTGCTGCAGCTTGATCGCCTCGGGCCAGTCCAGCGCGTCCAGGTCGGACAGCAGGCGGTCCGCGTAGGCGGTGATGCGCATCATCCACTGGCGCAGCTTGGCCTTGAAGACGGGGAAGTTGCCGCGCTCGGAGCGGCCGTCGGCGGTGACCTCCTCGTTGGCCAGCACGGTGCCCAGGCCGGGGCACCAGTTGACCGGGGACTCCGAGGCGTACGCCAGGCGGTACTCGCCCAGCACGGCGTCGCGGTCGGCGGGGGTCAGCTCGGCCCAGGGGCGCCGGTCCGGGGTGTCCCGCTCACCCTTCTCGAACTGCTCGACCAGCTCGGCGATCGGGCGGGCCCGGTCGGCCTGCTCGTCGTACCAGGAGTTGAAGATCTGCAGGAAGATCCACTGGGTCCACTTGTAGTAGTCCGGGTCGATCGTGGCGAACGAGCGGCGCGTGTCGTGACCCAGGCCCAGGCGGCGCAGCTGCCGCTTCATGTTCTCCATGTTGGCCTCGGTGGACACCCGGGGGTGGGTGCCGGTCTGCACCGCGTACTGCTCGGCGGGCAGGCCGAAGGCGTCGAAGCCCAGGGTGTGCAGCACGTTGTGCCCGGTCATCCGCTGGAAGCGGGCGAAGACGTCGGTGGCGATGTAGCCCAGCGGGTGGCCGACGTGCAGTCCCGCGCCCGAGGGGTACGGGAACATGTCCATGATGAACTTCTTGGGCCTGGCCAGCTCGCCGTCCCCGGCCAGGTCGCCGGTGGGGTTCGGGGCGGCGAAGGTCTGGTTCGCGTCCCAGAAGTCCTGCCAGCGGCTCTCGATGTCGGCGGCCAGGGCGGCCGTGTAGCGGTGGGGCGCAGCCGCCTCCGCGGCGGGGGTGGTCTCGCTCATCGTCCTTCGTACTCCATCGCTGTCATGACGGCCTGCGGCCCGGCCGCCGTACGGGCATCTGCCTGCGGAACCGCGGAGCCGCGGAAACGAAAAAGCCCCTCGCACAGGAGGGGCGCCGCGCTGACATCGATCCTGGTCAGCACGGCTCACTAAGCAGAAGGCGTACGGCACGCATGCGGTCAGGGTACCCCAGAGCGGGAAGGGCCCGCACCGAGGTTCCCCCCGGTGCGGGCCCTTCCGTGCCGTTTCCGGCCGTGCTCAGCGGTGGTGCGGCTTGTACGTGTCGAGGTAGCCGCGCGCCGGGGTGCCGACGCCGGTCACGTCGTCGTAGCCGACGACCGCGGACAGCGAGCTGTCCTTGCCGAGGCTGCGGAGCGAGGTGATGGTGCCGTCCGCCGCGTCGAAGCCGTTGGCGTAGTCCACGCGGACCACCGCGAGGTCCTTGCCGCGGCCCAGCGGGTGGTCGGTCACGTCGTGGTAGGCACCGGTGCCGTAGCGGTCGTAGATCAGCGGGTTGGCGAAGCCGATCGGCACACCGTGCCGGGCCTGCTGCGCCAGCGCCTGCACGGCCGCGATGACCGGCGCGGCCAGCGAGGTGCCGCCGATCCGGTACTCGCTGTACTGGAGGGACCCGTCCGGGAAGGCCTGCGTCTGGCCGACCAGGAAGCCGGTGTTCGGGTCGGCGACGGCCGAGATGTCGGGCTCGACGCGCTGCCTGACCTTGCCGCCGCCTGCCAGGGCGAGCGAGTCGGGGACGACGCCGCGCTGGTAGAAGGGCTGCGCGTACAGCTTGCTGGTGCCGCCGCCCGCGCCGGAGGTGAAGCCGCCGGGGAAGGCCGTCCAGCTCGAGCCGTCCTCGGCCAGCGTCGCCTTCAGGGTGCCCCAGCCGGTCTCCCACTGGTACGTGTCGCCCTTGCCGACGGCGAGCGAGGTGCCGCCGACGGAGGTGACCCAGGGGGAGTTCGCCGGGGTGTCGACCTGCTTCGCCCCGGTCCCCAGCGGGTTCGCGACGTTGTCGCCCGCGTCGCCGGAGGAGAAGTAGAAGCCGATGCCCTCGACCGCGCCGATCTGGAAGATCTGGTCGTAGGCGGCGGCGATGTCCGGCGTCTCGTTGGACTCGAGGTCGCCCCACGAGTTGGAGACGATGTCGGCGAGCCGGTGGTCGACGATCTTGCCGAGCGCGTCGAGCAGGTCGTCGTCGGTGCAGGAGGAGGCGCCGACGTAGGTGATGTCGGCGGCCGGGGCCACCGCGTGCACCGCCTCGACGTCCAGGGTCTCCTCGCCGTACCAGCCGGAGGCGTCGCACTCGTCGGGGCTGGTGTAGCGGTAGTCGGCCGGCAGCACCTGGGAGAGCTGGCCGCGCTTGTACGGGGCGTCGCCGTTGCGGGCCGCGTACTTCTTGGCGTCGGCGACGATCGTCGGAGAGGCGAACGCGTCGGTGATGGCGACGGTGACGCCCTTGCCGTTGTACGAGCCGGCTCCGTAGGCGGCGCGCAACTGCTTGCCCGTGTAGCCCTTGACGGCGTACGGGGCGCGCGTGCCGTAGGCGACCGGCAGCTTCTTGTCGGTGTTCGACCCGTAGTACGTCGAGAAGGGGCCGGCGTTCTTGAAGACGGCGCCGGGCGGCGGCAGGGTGTCCTGGTGCCGTGCGCGCCGCGGGGAGTTGTCCAGGCCGGTGACCGTGAGCACCGCGCCGCCCAGGGATGCGGGCACCGAGGCCGTTCCGGTCGGGGCGTGGTAGGTCTTGGCGCCCTTCGCGTAGTTGTGGAGCTGGGTGCCGAACGCCTTCTCCGCGTCGGCGACGTCGCCGGTGACGGTCAGGTAGTGGTCGTTGACACCGGTGACCCGCAGCCCGGAGGACTCCAGCCACTGCCGGGTCTGGGCGACCTGCTGCGCGGTGGCGCCGAAGCGGGCCTTGGCCTGCTTGGCGGAGAGGAACGCGCCGTACGAGGCGGAACCGGGGTCGGACACCGCCTTGGCGTAGGCCGCCAGGCCCTGGGCGTCGCGGCCGGCGAGGTAGACCCGGAGGGTGACGTCGGCCGTGTCGGCCGTGGCGCCCCTGTCGGCCTTGGCGGTGGCCCAGCCCGGCTTGCTGCCGGCCAGGCCGTGCCGTCCGTGCGGCGCGTCGGCCTGTGCGGTGGGTATGCCCATCGCCAGAGCGCCGGCGACCAGCGGCAGTGTCGCCGCCAGGGCCAGGCCTGCCCGCCTTCTCGAGCGGGTTGAACTCATGTGACCCCCTGCTGTGTGAAGTTCTCGCGGAGTGGCGGCGCGCCGGAACCGGCGGCGCGCGAAGACCGCCACGCCACTCTCGCCACGAACAGCTCATGCCAGGTACATGTGTTCGCCAAGAAGCACTCAAGGAAGGCCCACGAAAGGGCAATTGGGAGGGCGATCCGATCCGGAATGCGGACATATGGTGACGGAGATCGGACGCTGCAAGGAGGAGCCGATCATCATTGCCGAACGGAGCCCGAACAAACCAACGTTAGCAGTTCGTAATGATCCTCATCCCGGGTTGTCGAAAGACGATCGTTCTGACCACCCGTAGGGGTTAGCGTCTGCCCCATGCGCACCAACCGACAGTCCCCGGACGGTCGCCGGACCCCCCCGATACCGGCGAGCGACATCCTGTCCGGGGCCCTTCGCGCCGCACGGTCGCCCCGCGCCTGGGCGATCGCCGGCACCGCCGCCGCCTTGCTCGTCCTCGCCGTCACCGCGGGGCCGTACCTGCGGGCGTTCCTGGACTTCGGCGCCGGCGTCCTCACCCTCGTCTCCCTGAGCTGCACCGTCATCTGGGGCCTGGTGTCCACCGACACCGTCTTCCTCGGGCCCCGCGAACGTCTGCTCACCCAGGGCATCCACCGCGGTCTGGGTGTCGCCGCGATCGGGTTTTTGATCCTGCACGTGACCACGAAGGTCGTCGAGGTTCGGGTCACCACCGCCGGCGCCTTCCTCCCCCTCGGCGTGACCGGCCGGGACGGGCTCATCGCCCTCGGCGTGCTCGCCGCCTACCTGATGATCCTCGCCGCCGCCACGGGCGCCATGCGCAGCGTCTTCGCCGCCAACCGCCACCCCGTGCGGTGGCGCATCCTGCACAGCACCGCCTACGCCTCCTGGTGCATGGCGCTGATCCACGGCCTGCAGTCCGGGCGTTCGGCCAAGTCGTGGATCGTCGTGGCCTACGGGATCTGCCTGGTGGGTGTCGCCATCGGCCTGATCTACCGCCTCCGCAGGACCCGCGGCGAGGCGCTCTTCCCCGAGACCCGGGAACGCTCCGCCTCCTTCCGCAAGCTCGGCGGCGAACGGGCCGCGTCCCGCGGCGGCTCGGGCGGCCGCCGGCGCGCCGTACCGCGCGAGGAGACGGGGCCCAGCCTGGCCAGCGCCTACAGCCAGCCGCTGCCGCCGCTGCCCAACTTCCCCACCGCCCAGCAGTACACGGCTGTCCCTCCCCCGCCCCCGGACCGTACCCTCGGCCTGGATCCCGCGGCCGCCACGATGCAGATGCCGCAGGTACCCGCCGGACCCCAGGCGACGTACCCGCAGCAACCGCAGGTGCCGTACCAGCAGCCCCAGCAGACCGGCTGGGAGGGCACCCCCGCCTGGGGCACGCCGATGCAGGGCGGCGCACAGGACGTGGATCCCCTGGGGGCCGACCGGCTCCAGCCGATCGCCTGGCAGCAGTCCACGCCCGGCCCCTATGAAGGACAGCGATGAGCGTTCCCGCCATACCGGACCGGTCACCCGCCCCTCGTTCGGGGGCGGGTGATGTGCTCCCCGACGTGCGTACCGTCGGGCTGCCCCGGATCACCGCGGGTTTCGACGAGGTGGAGCGCCTGGACCGGGTGACCCATCTGAACGTGCACGGCTCCATGCCCAGCCTGACCGAGGGCGAACTGCTCGACCTCGCCGAGCTGATGGGGCTGCGCGGCCGCGGCGGCGCGGGTTTCCCCTTCTACAGGAAGCTCAAGGCCGTCGGTGAGGCCGCGCGCCGGCGCGGCACCCCGACCGCCGTGATGGTCAACGGCTGCGAGGGCGAACCGGCCTGCCGCAAGGACGCGGTCATCCTGCGCCGCGCCCCGCACCTGATGCTGGACGGCGCCCTGCTGTGCGCCGAGATCCTCGGCGCGCGCGAACTGGTCATCAGCGTCACACGCGACACCAACGAGCAGTCCGTGCGCGACGCCCTGGCCGAACGCGGCCTCGGCACCAAGCGCGGCCGCCAGTTGAGGGCCCGGATCGTGCGCATGCCGGAGCGCTTCGTGTCGGGCGAGTCCTCGGGCATCATCTCGGCGGCCAACGGCGGCCTCCCCCTGCCGCCCGGCAAGAAGGTGAGCGCGAGCGAGTCCGGTCTCGGCGGGATGCCGACGCTCTTCTCCAACACCGAGACCTTCACCCAACTGGCCGTCGGCGCCCGGATGGGAGCGATCCGCTTCGGCTCCGCGGGCGCTCCCGGCGAGCCCGGCACCGCCATGCTGACCGTCTCCGGCTCGGTGCCGCGGCAGACGGTCGTGGAGACCCCCACCGGTGTCCCCATGTCGTACATCCTGCAGATGTGCGGTGGGAACCCGGGGCAGGGCGTGCTCGTCGGCGGCTACCACGGCGCCTGGATCGACCCCAGCGTGGCCTCGATGGTGACGATAGCCCGGGAGAGCCTGGAGGCCCACAAGGCCACTCTGGGCGCCGGCGCCCTGCTGCCGCTGGACCCGGGACTGTGCCCGCTCGGCGAGTCGCTGCTGGTCGCCCAGTGGCTGGCCGCCGAGACGGCCGGCCAGTGCGGGCCGTGCCGCCTCGGACTGCCCCGTATGGCGGGGCTGCTCCAGGACGTGCTCAACGGCGGTGGACAGGCGGCGCTGGAGCAGCTGCGGCAGACCGCGGTGGCGGTCAAGGGGCGCGGCGTGTGCAAGCACCCCGACGGCTCGATGCGCTTTGTGATGTCCAGCATCAACACCTTCACCGACGATCTCGCCGCCCACGTCCTCGGCGGCGGCTGCGGCCGTCCCACGGTGGGCGTGCTGCCGCTGCTGAAGTCCGACCCCCCGGCGCCGCGCGGCGGCTCCTCGGGCGCCGCGGCCGCGGCACCCAGCAACAAGCGGCTGAACGTCGACTGGACGCTGTGCAAGGGCCACGGCCTGTGCGCCGGTGTGCTGCCGGAGATCGTACGGCTGGACCGGGACGGCTACCCCGACATCGCCGGCACGCCCGTACCGCCGCACCTGGACGCCGCCGCGCAGCGCGCGGTGGCCCGCTGCCCGGCGCTGGCGCTGCGCATGGAGGAGGGCGGCCGCCGCTGACCGCGGACGCACCAGGGGCCCGGCACCACACGGTGCCGGGCCCCTCGTGCGCCTGCCCCAGGCTTCGCCGCCTTCGAGGCCGTACCGGAGAACCCCTCCGGCCTCGGGGTCGTCGTCCTGCCCGATGTGCGCGGGCTCTACCGCTTCTCCATCGAGCTGGCCCGGCGCTTCGCCGAGCACGGCCATCACGCCGTGGTCGTGGACTACTACGGCCGCACCGCCGGGGCCGGCGAGCGGGGCCCGGCCTTCCCGGTGGACGAGCACATGGCGCGGCTCACCCCGCGCGGCCTGTACGACGACCTCTCCGCGGCGGTGGCGCACCTGCGCTCCCCCGAGGGCGGCGCACTGCACCGGATCGTCACCGCGGGCTTCTGCATCGGGGGCCGTCTGGCCGTCCTCGCGGGCACGAAGAGGGCGGGCCACGGCCTCGCCGGGACCGTGGGCTTCTACTGCTGGCCCGCCCCCGGACCGGACGGCTCCCCCGGGCCCACCCAGCGGGCGGGCGAGCTGACCGCCCCGGTACTCGCGCTGATGGCGGGGGACGACCCCGGCATCCCGCCGGAGCGCGTCCACGCCTTCGAGCACGCCCTCGCCGAGGCGGGGGTCGAGCACGAGGTGGTCACCTACCCGGGCGCCCCGCACAGCTTCTTCGACGTGAAGCAGGACGACCACGCCGAGGCCTCGGCCGACGCCTGGCGCAGGGTGCTGGCCTTCGCCGGGCGCGCGGCGGCCGGCTGAGGGGGCCGCCGCGGAACGCCAAGAGCCCGTCCGATCGAGGCGATCGGACGGGCTCCCGTCACACTGTGGAAGTGGAGCTACGGGGATTCGAACCCCGGACCTCTTGCATGCCATGCAAGCGCTCTACCAACTGAGCTATAGCCCCGCGATGTCGTTCTCCCGGGTTCCCCCGGCGACCTGGCATACATTACACGGCCATGGGGGCGGTTCGCCAAATCCATTCCTGGCCGCCCCGACAGGGCGCCCGGTACTGTCGGCTGGCCCCCTCCCCGACCGAGACTGGAGCAGCCCTCAGTGACCGCGACACAGCCCAGGGCCGCCGCCGGGAACGCGCCCCGGGGCCTGCCGGTACGGCGGGCCACCCTCGTCGCGGCACTCGTCTGCCTGGTCTCCTTCGCGGCCTTCTGGGCCGCCCAACGGGCCGCGCACGTCTCGATGATCGACCTCACCGTCTACCGGGCCGAGGGCTGGACGGTGCGCAACGGCGGGGACCTCTACGCGATGCGCGTCACCCACGCCCAGCTGCCCAACACCTACCCGCCGTTCGCCGCCCTGCTCTTCACGCCGCTGACGCTGCTGGGCACCGGCGCCTGCCGGGTCGCGGCGACCCTGCTCAACCTGGGCCTGCTGGTGGCGCTCGCCCATCTGTCGCTCCGGCTGGCGGGACCGCCGCGGCGGCTCCCGCCGGCGGCGGCCGCGCTCGCCGTGGCGGCGGCGGCCGTGTGGTGCGAACCGGTGTGGACGACGCTGCGGTACGGGCAGATCAACCTGCTGCTCGCGGTGCTGGTGCTGTGGGACCTCACCCGCCGCGGGAGCCGAACGGCGGGGATCGGCGTCGGCATCGCCGCGGGGATCAAGCTGACCCCGCTGCTGTTCGTGCTCTTCCTGGCGATCGGCGGGGCGGTGGCCGCCTGGCGCCGGCGCGAGAAGTGGAACGCGTGGCTACGGC
Source organism: Streptomyces sp. PA03-3a (assembly GCF_033792735.1). Taxonomy (NCBI): domain Bacteria; kingdom Bacillati; phylum Actinomycetota; class Actinomycetes; order Kitasatosporales; family Streptomycetaceae; genus Streptomyces; species Streptomyces sp. PA03-3a. The sequence continues at coordinate 21,570 of NZ_JARAVM010000005.1, read as the reverse complement.
AGGCGGCCGTGGCCTTCGTCACCTTCGCCGCGACCGCGGGCCTTTCCGCGCTCGTGCTGCCGCGTGACTCGAGGCGGTTCTGGACCGGGGCCGTCTTCGCCGCCGACCGCGCCGGCAACGGGGAGGACACCGCCAACCAGTCGCTGCGGGGCGTCCTCGCCCGCGCCCTGCACACCGGCGACCCGGGCGGCGTGTGGCTCCTCGCGGCCGTCCTCGTGGCCGCCGCGGGCCTGGCCGTCGCCGCGGCACACCTGGCCTCCGGGGAGCACGCCTGGGCGGTGCTGTCCTGTGCGGTGACGGGGCTCCTCGTCAGCCCGGTCTCGTGGTCGCACCACTGGGTCTGGGCCGTCCCCCTGCTCGTGTTCCTCGCCGGACGTGCCCCGCGCGGCCGCCGGCCCGCGCTGCGCTGGGGCGGCGCCGCGCTGTTCGGCCTGCTCTTCTGCTCGTACGCGCTGTGGCTCACGCCGCACGGGGACGGGGTCGCGCGTCCCGAACTCCACCAGTCGGCGGCCCAGATGGCCTTGTCCGCGGTCTACCCGGCTGCCGGGGCGGCGTTCCTGTGCCTCGCGGCGGCCGCCGCGTGGCGCGGGCGGGGGGACCGCGCCACGGAACCCGCCTGAACGGCGCCCGGGCCGCCGGCTCCGGGCCACCCCAACAGGGCCGTGGGCGGGGCCGGTTCGTCCTGCCCCCGCTGCCGGAGCCCGCGGCAAAAGGGACCGGTCTCGGAAACGGCCGGGCGAAACGCGAGGATCCCGCCTCCCCTGAGGAGAGACGGGATCCGGTGCATTTGTGGAGCTACGGGGATTCGAACCCCGGACCTCTTGCATGCCATGCAAGCGCTCTACCAACTGAGCTATAGCCCCGCTGTCCTCGGGCTTTTCCGCCCGGCGAACGAGAAGAAGCTTAGCCGGTCGGGGCCGGATTCCTGAAATCGGCCGCGGACCGGCCGCGGACCGGCCCCGCCCGGGCCCGCGCGGCCGTCAGTCGTCGTCGCCGAGCACCGGCTCGGGCAGGGTCCCGGCATTGTGCTCCAGCAGCCGCCAGCCGCGGGCGCCCTCGCCGAGGACCGACCAGCAGGTGTTGGACAACCCGCCGAGCGCCTCCCAGCTGCGCGGGTCCAGCCCGAGCAGCCGGCCGATGGTGGTGCGGATGGCGCCACCGTGGCTGACGACCACCAGCACACCGCCGTCGGGCAGCTTGTCGGCCGCCGCGAGCACCACCGGGGCGGCCCGTTCGGCGACCTCGGTCTCCAGTTCGCCGCCGCCGCGCCGCACGGGCTCGCCGCGCTTCCAGGCCGCGTACTCCTCGCCGAACCGCTGGGTGATCTCCTCGTGGGTCAGACCCTGCCAGACACCCGCGTAGGTCTCCCGCAGCCCCTCGTCGTAGGAGATGTCCAGGCCCGTGACGGCGGCCAGCTCGGCGGCGGTGTCGGCGGCGCGCTGCAGGTCGGAGGAGACGATCGCGTCCGGTTCCAGCGCGGCCAGCAGACGTGCGGCCCGCTTGGCCTGGGCGACGCCGGTGGAGGTCAGCGGGATGTCCGTGGAGCCCTGGAAGCGGCCCTCGACGTTCCAGGAGGTCTGGCCGTGCCGCCAGAAGACGACGCGGCGACCGCGACCGCGGTGGTGCCCGTTCAGATCAGCTCTCCGTCCTCGTCGGCGGCCGCGGTGGCGCGGGCGTGCTCGTCGGCCTTGCCGCGGGTGGCGACTGCGTCCTTGGGCAGCTCGAGCTCGGGGCAGTCCTTCCACAGCCGCTCCAGCGCGTAGAAGACCCGCTCCTCCGCGTGCTGGACGTGCACCACGATGTCGATGTAGTCGAGCAGCACCCAACGGCCGTCGCGCTCGCCCTCACGACGCACCGGCTTGACGCCGAGCTCGTTCTGCAGCCGCTCCTCGACCTCGTCGACGATGGCCTTCACCTGGCGGTCGTTGGGCGCCGAGGCCAGCAGGAACGCGTCGGTGATGGAGAGGACGTCGCTGACGTCGTAGGCGATGATGTCGTGCGCGAGCTTGTCGGCTGCCGCCTGCGCGGCGGTCTGGATGAGCTCGATGGAGCGGTCCGTGGCGGTCACTGGTGCGGCTTTCCGGTCGGGGACGTTCGTACGTCCAGGGTCTCACGGACCGTCCTCGGTCCCCGACCGGTTATGCGCCGCCCAGGTCAGACTCTCTTCGGCGGGCTGTAGTCCTGACCCAGGACGACCGTGATGTCCGCGTTGGAGGCGACGTCGCCCTTCTTGGCGGCCTTGGCGGACAGGCCCAGCGTCTTGGCCAGTTCCTCCGCGTTCGCCTTCTGGTCGGCTTCGGCGTACAGCACCTGCGAGGTCGCCTGGGTGTCCGCGGCGGCGCCGGAGACGAAGGTGTAGCCGCCGCCGACGATCTGCACCTGGGCCTCGCCGGTGTTGGCGGCGACGCCGGTGGCGTTGCGCAGGGTGACCCGGGGGATGCCCTCGGAGTCGGTGTTGGTGACGGTGCCGCCGAGCACCTTCTTCACCACGTCCTCGGTGGCCTTCTCGCTCAGCGTTCCGTCGGGCTCCACCGGCAGCGTCTCGGTGGTGTAGTCGCCGCCCTTGGCCTCCTCGGACAGCGCCGCGAGGCTGCTGCCGAGGTCCTTCTCGGTCAGCGGCGGCTCGATGACCTGGTTGAGCCCCTCGACGGTCTTGGTCGCCAGGTCGGGGTCGCTGTACATCTTCTTGAGCACGGCCTGGACGACCTGCCCGAAACGGGCGAGCTGCTTGTCGGGCCCCTCGCCCGGCCCCCGGTGGATGGCGTACGCGACGGCGGCCTGGCCGCCGAGCTCCTGCTGCTTGCCGGGCTTGACGAGGGTCTTGTCGCCCTTCTTCTTTCCGGCCTTCACCGTGGCGTCGGTGTCGACGAGGACGCCGCCGAGGGACTCCACGAGGTTGTCCAGGTAGGGGGTGTCCAGCCGCCAGGTGCCGCTGATCTTGGTGCCGAGCAGGCCTTCCAGCGCCTCACGCGTGGGGGCGGAACCGTTCTCCACGACGGACTTCCCGAGCGTGGTGCTGCCGTCGTCGCCGCTCACGGCGAGCGAGTTCGGCAGCAGGACGGTGGTGCCCTTCTTGGTGGTCGAGTTGCTGACCAGCAGCGCGGTCGAGGTCTCCTCGCTGCCGACCGGGCGCAGGTGCAGCACGATGACGTCGCGCTTCTGGCCGCCCGCGGCCTGCTGGGCGGTCCCGGAGTCCCCGCCGAGGCCAGGGATCTTGCCGGCCTTCCACAGGTAGCCGACGCCGCCGACGGCGGCCAGCGCCAGGACGACGACCGCGGCGACCACGCGGTTGCGGCCGCGGCGCCTGGCCTCCTCGCGGCGCTCGGTGCGCGACTCGGTGAACTTCAGCCAGTCGATGACCTCTTCCGACTCCTCCGTGTCCTCGTCGACGAAGGAGAACTGGCCGGTGTGGAAACCGTCCTCGCCCGAAGGCGCGCGGCCGGGGGCGGCGGGGGCGGCGGGCCGGGCCGGCGGCTCCTCGTACGCGGGCCGCCGCTGGGCCGGAGGGGCCTGCTGCGGTGCCCGCGGCGGCGCCGGGGGCTGCTGCCCGTACTGCTGCTCCTCGTAGTACGGCTCCTGGTACTGCGGCTGCTGCGGGATCCACCCCTGGTACTGCTGTGTCTGCTGGGGCTGTTGCGCCTGCTGCGACTGCTGGGGGTGCTGCTGCGGCTGCTGGTACTGCTGCTGCTCCTGCGGGTAGTACGGCTGGCCGGTGTAGCCCTGCTGACCCTGCTGCTGGGCCTGCTGCCCCTGGTAGGCCTGCTGTTGGCCGGTCTGCTGGGCGTACGGGTCGTACTGCCCGTGCTCGCGGCCGTAACCGTTTGCGTAGTCGCCCTGCTGCTGTGTGTAGGGGTCCTCTCCGTAGGGGTCCTGACCGCCCTGCTCGGGTGTTCCCTCGGCGTATTGCCATCGGGGGTAGTCGTTCACTGGGGACCCCTCCAGTTGCCGATCAGCCGCTGATCACTTACCGGTACAGCCTGCGTTTGTCGATGTAGCGCACGACGCCGTCGGGCACGAGATACCAGACCGGCTCCCCCTTGGCCACCCGCTGACGGCAGTCGGTCGAGGAGATGGCCAGGGCGGGCACCTCCACCAGGGAGACCCCGCCGGCCGGGAAGCCGGGGTCGGAAAGGGTGTGCCCGGGGCGGGTGACGCCGATGAAGTGCGCCAGGGAGAACAGCTCCTCGGCCTTGCGCCAGGAGAAGATCTGGGCCAGCGCGTCCGCCCCGGTGATGAAGAACAGCTCCGCCTCGGGGTGCTCGGCCCGCAGGTCGCGGAGCGTGTCGATGGTGTACGTGCGGCCGCCGCGCTCGATGTCACTGCGGCTGACCGAGAACTGCGGGTTCGACGCGGTGGCGATCACCGTCATCAGGTAGCGGTCCTCGGCCGCCGACACCTTCTGGGTGCTCTTCTGCCAGGGCTGGCCGGTGGGCACGAAGACCACCTCGTCCAGCCGGAAAAGGTGCGCCACCTCGCTGGCCGCCACGAGGTGGCCATGATGGACGGGATCGAACGTCCCACCCATCACACCGATTCGCTTCTTCATGCGGATAGACCCTACCCGCATCACCTGATCGAGCTCAGCGGTCGCGGTTGAAGCGCGTGGTGATGAAGAGCAGGAGCAGCAGCGCGAACAGCGCGCCGCCGCCGGTGAGGTACGGGCTCAGGCTCTCGTGGTTGCCGCCGCCCTCGCCCTCGGCGAGCGTGGTCAGAACGGCGGCGGTCGCGTAGGAGGTCATTCGGCGTCCCTTGGTGGCTTCGGGTCTGTCGACGGGCGGAGGACTCGGGCAACATCGTACGGGCGGTCCGGGCGGAACTTCGCGGTGGCTCCGCGCGTCCTCACTACGTACCCAACGGGCGAGCAGGGGGGCGGGGACATATGTCCGGTCCGAACGATTCGAGCGGTGCGAACGGCGGCGGAAAGGGAGGGCAGCGGCTGCCCGGACGCAACCGCCGGCGTTTCGAGGGGATCTCCTCGCGCGCGTACGAACACCCTGCGGACCGCTCCGCGCTGGTGGCGCTGCGCAAGCTGAGCGGCTTCGACACCGTCTTCAAGGCGCTCAGCGGCCTGCTGCCGGAGCGCTCGCTGCGGCTGCTGTTCCTCTCGGACTCGGTGCGCGTGAGCGACCAGCAGTTCGCCCACCTCAACGACATGCTGCGGGACGCCTGCTACATCCTCGACCTGCCCAAGGTCCCGCCGATGTACGTCACGCAGGACCCGCGGCCCAACGCGATGTGCATCGGCCTGGACGAGCCGATCATCGTCGTCACCACCGGGCTCGTGGAGCTGCTGGACGAGGAGGAGATGCGGGCCGTCGTGGGCCACGAGGTCGGCCACGCGCTGTCCGGCCACGCCGTCTACCGCACGATCCTGCTCTTCCTGACCAACCTGGCGCTGCGGGTCGCGTGGATACCGCTCGGCAACCTCGCGATCATGGCGATCGTCACCGCGCTGCGCGAGTGGTTCCGCAAGTCGGAGCTCTCCGCGGACCGGGCCGGGCTCCTGGTCGGCCAGGACCTGCAGGCGTCCATGCGCGGTCTGATGAAGATCGCCGGCGGCAACCACCTGCACGAGATGAACGTGGACGCCTTCCTGAAGCAGGCCGAGGAGTACGAGGAGTCCGGCGACCTGCGCGACTCCGTGCTGAAGATCCTCAACGTCCTACCGCGCAGCCACCCCTTCACCACCGTGCGCGCCGCGGAGCTGAAGAAGTGGGCCGCGAGCCGCGACCACCAGCGCATCATGGACGGCCACTACCCGCGGCGCGGCGAGGACAAGGACACCTCGGTCTACGACTCGTTCAAGGAATCCGCGAGCCACTACGCCGAAACGGTGAAGACGAGCAAGGACCCGCTCATGAAGCTGCTCTCCGACATCGGGTCGGGGGCCGGCGACATCGGCGGCCGGCTGCGCGACCGCTTCACCGGGACGCCGGGCTCGGGCCCGGATTCCCCGGGGCGCCCGCCGAAGGACTCGCAGGACCCGCCGCCGGAGAGCTGATCCCCGGACCGGCCGCCGGGGCCGGGGCGAGCACCCCGCACACCGAGCTGATCTCGTGGCGGTGGTCGTGGGGGTCGACCCCGGGCTGCACCGGCGGCCGCTGCCCGGCCAGCAGCGGCAGGAAGTGCGCCACGGGCGCGCCCACGCAGGACAGGGGGCCGGCCTCGACGGCGGCCTGCAGCAGCTCCACGTGCTTGTCGCGCAGGTCCGCACGGTCGAAGCGCAGCCGCAGCTCGCGCCGCACGGTGAACAGCGAGGCCTGGCCGCTGTCCCCGGCCGCGGCCTGCACGGCGTAGACCAGGGTGTGGTCGGTGACGACCTCCAGGGCCTCCTCCCGCACCTCGGCCACGGTCATGGTGCCGCGCACCCTCACCTCGTCGTCGGCGAGGGCGACCCGGCCGGGGTCGAAGCGCACCAACCAGCCGGTCGCCGCGTGGCGCCCGTCGTCGGCGGGGCGCTCCAGGCTGTGGTCGAACTGGTCGAGCTGGCCGGGGTCGAGCATGGTGCGCACCGTACGGACGTCCCCGCCGGTCAGGGCACCGGGATCGACGGAGGAGGCGACCAGGTACTCCTTGGCGGAGACCAGCGCCTGCATGACCTGGCTCTCGCTGAAGTGCGCGGTGCGCCGGGCCGGTGGCAGCGCGTAGCCGTCCCCGCCGGCCCGGTAGTGCTCGGCGCGCTGCCCGGCGAAGGGCCGGGCGCGGTCCACAGCGGCTACGGCGGCCGTGGGGGCGAGCGGCAGCAGGGTGATCCGCAGCGGCTCCGCCACGGGAGGGGCGGGCGGGTCGTAGGGGTTGCGTATACCCAGGTAGACGGCGGTGCCGAAGGCGACGGCGATCAGGAGGACGAGGACCAGCGCCTGCCGCGGGGCGCCGCCGCGGGCCCAGAGGCGGCGGGTGCGCACCGAGCGTGCCGATCCGTCCAGCCGCTCCCGCGCGGAGAACTCCTGTATCCGGGCAGCGCGCACGAACGACTCGTCGAAGACGACGGATCGGTACTCGTCCTCACCACCTCCCGGGGAGCCCTCGGGGTTCCCCTCCGGTGGGTCTCCAGGCCCGGCCATACAACAAGCGTAGGTCTGTCAGGGCCCTTTAAAACGTCCTGGTACGAGACAAGTTCGGGCGGCACTCAGGGGCTGTGGCTGACCGCCACCGGGGGGAGCGACGGGGCCCCGATCCGGCCCGTGGGGGAGGGCGGGACGGAGGGCTGGCGGCCCCCACCGGCACCCCGGTAGACCGCCGCGAACGTCAGTGCGACGACGCCGATGCCCATCACCACGGCGAGCACCCAGGCCACCGTCCGGTGCCAGCGCCCGTTGCTCCGGTAGGGGCTGCGCTGGGAGTAGAGGTCCTCGTACTCCTCGTCCTCCGTCGAGCGCCCGGAGTCCTCCTGGTCGTACGGGGCGGCGCCGTCCTCCGCGCCCAGGACACGGGGGCGGGACGCCTCGGCCTCGGCCTGTGCCGTGGCGGCGGCGAGCATGCGCTCGTGGGCGCTGGGTTCGTGGAAGGCCGCCGCCCGTATGAAGGCCTCGTCGAGCACCACGGACGCGAATTCGTCATCCGCGCCACCGTGGTCCTCGCCGTCCGGGAACGGCTTGCCCCCCAGTTCGTCCGGCACCCGTCCAGAATAGGGCCGATGACGCGGATTGGGCAGGCCGCCGGGAAACTCTCTCCGTCCGCCGCCGCCGGTCAGCCGCGTACGTGACCGTCCCCGGTGAACACGTACTTGGTCGAGGTCAGCTCCGGCAGACCCATGGGGCCGCGGGCGTGCAGCTTCTGGGTGGAGATGCCGATCTCCGCGCCGAAGCCGAACTGGCCGCCGTCGGTGAACCGGGTCGACGCGTTGACGGCGACGGCCGCGGAATCCACCAACTGGGTGAATCGGCGGGCGGCCGGCTGCGAGGTGGTGACGATGGCCTCGGTGTGCCCGGACGACCACAGCCGGATGTGCTGCACGGCGGCGTCCAGCGAGTCCACCACGGCGGCGGCGATGTCGCTGCTCAGGTACTCGGTCTCCCAGTCCTCCGCGGTGGCCGGGACGACGGTGGCCCTGGTGCCGCACTCGCCGGCCAGTTCCCGCACCCGGTCGTCGGCGTGCACGGTGACCCCGGCCTCGGCCAGCGCGTCCAGGGCGCGCGGCAGGAAGTCGGCGGCGATGTCCCGGTGCACCAGCAGCGTCTCCGCCGCGTTGCACACGCTCGGGCGCTGGGCCTTGGAGTTGAGCAGGACCGAGACGGCCATGTCGAGGTCGGCCTGCGCGTCCACGTACACATGGCAGTTGCCGGTGCCGGTCTCGATCACCGGGACGATGGACTCCTCGACCACCGTCTTGATGAGGGAGGCGCCCCCGCGCGGGATGAGGACGTCGACCATGCCGCGGGCACGCATCAGCTCGCGCACCGACTCCCGGCTCTCCCCCGGCACCAACTGCACGGCGTCGGCGGGCAGTCCGGCGCCGCCGACCGCGTCGCGCACCACCGTCACCAGCGCGGAGTTGGAGTGCAGGGCGGAGGAGGAGCCGCGCAGCAGCACCGCGTTGCCGGACTTCAGGCACAGCGAGGCCGCGTCCACGGTGACGTTGGGCCGGGCCTCGTAGATGATGCCGACCACGCCCAGCGGCACCCGGATCTGGCGCAGGTCCAGCCCGTTGGGCAGCGTCGAGCCGCGTACCACCTCGCCGACCGGGTCGGGCAGGCCGGCCACGTCCCGCACGTCGGAGGCGATGGCCCGGACCCGCTCGGGGGTCAGCGTCAGCCGGTCCACGATCGACTCGCCGGTCCCCGCCTCGCGGGCGCGGGCGACGTCCTCGGCGTTGGCCTCGACGATCTCCCGCGTGCGGACGACCAGCGCGTCGGCGATGGCCAGCAGCGCGTCGTCCTTCACCGAGCGCGGCAGCGGCGCGAGGTCGGCGGCGGCCGAGCGGGCGCGGTAGGCGGCCTGCAGCACCGGGCTCTTCGGCCACGGCGAGGGCAGGGAGGCGGCGAGGTCGTCGTTGCTGTGGCTGCGGCTGCTCATAGCCGCCAGGGTACGGCGTGGGCGCCGTGCGACGGGGCGGCTTTCCGGGGGGTGAGACCCGTGCGGCGCACGGCGCGCAGGCCCCTCGGTTCAGTAGGGGTGCACTCCGACGGGTGCCGCCGGGGGCGGCCCGTAGCCCTCCGCGAGGCGCTGGTGGTAGGTCTCGCGGTCGATGACCTCCAGGCCGACCGTCTCCCAGGGCGGCAGATTGGCGGAGGAGCGGTGCTCGCCCCACAGCCGCAGCGCGATGGCGGCGGCGTCGTGCAGGTCGCGGGCCTCCTCCCAGTACCGGATCTCGGCGTGGTCGGCCGCGTACCGGCTGGTGAGCAGGAAGGGATGGTCGTTGGCGAGTTGTTCCAGAGCGCGCCGGACCTCGGCGAGCGGGGCCTCGGGCCCGGAGACGCTGAGCGTCACGTGCCAGAGCCGGGACACGGGGCGCTCCCGCGCCGGCCGGGCGGTGTCGTCGCTCGTCACACTCACCAGTGTCCGCTCCGCCGTCCCTCGGGACGACGATGCCCCCGGGCGCCCTCGTCTCACCGGCGGCCTCCCTGTCGTCCCTGTCGTCACGTCCTTGGCCGGATTCCGTGCTCCGCCCTCAAAGTCCAGCAGCCCTGGAGCGGCCGCGGGGCGGTTTTCACGAAGTAACCACGAAGGAGTCCGCCTCAGTGGTGCAGCAGTACGAGGTCGTCCCGGTGCACGACCTCGCGCTCGTAGGCGGGGCCGAGCTCCCGTGCCAGCTCGCGGGTGGAGCGTCCGAGCAGCCGCGGCAGTTCCTTGGCGTCGAAGTTCACCAGCCCGCGCGCGACGGCGTGGCCGGAGGTGTCGCGCAGTTCCACCGGGTCGCCGGCGGCGAAGTGGCCCTCGACGGCCGCGATGCCCGCCGGCAGCAGCGAGGTGCGGCGCTTGACGACCGCCTGCACGGCGCCGTCGTCCAGGATGAGCGCGCCGAGCGGGGCGGAGGCGTGGGCCAGCCACAGCAGCCGGTCGGCGGAGCGCTTGCCCGTGGCGTGGAAGAGGGTGCCCGTACGCCGGCCGGCCAGGGCGTCCGCGGCCCGCGAGGCGGAGGTGAGCACGACGGGGATGCCGGCGCCGGCGGCGATCCGGGCGGCCTCGACCTTGGTCACCATGCCCCCGGTGCCGACGCCGGCCTTGCCCGCGCTGCCGATGGAGACGCCCTCCAGGTCCTGCGGCCCGCGGACCTCCTCGATGCGCGAGGTGCCCGGGAGGGCGGGGGCGCCGTCGTAGAGGCCGTCGACGTCGGAGAGCAGGACGAGCAGATCGGCGCGGACCAGGTGGGCGACGAGGGCGGCGAGGCGGTCGTTGTCGCCGAACCGGATCTCGTCGGTGGCCACCGTGTCGTTCTCGTTGACGATCGGCATGGCGCCCATGGCGAGCAGCTTGTCCAGCGTGCGGTAGGCATTGCGGTAGTGCGCCCGGCGGCTCATGTCGTCGGAGGTGAGGAGCACCTGGCCGACCCGTACGCCGTACCGGGCGAAGGAGGCCGTGTAGCGGGCGACGAGCAGGCCCTGGCCGACGCTGGCGGCGGCCTGCTGCCTGGCCAGGTCCCGCGGCCGCCGGGCCAGCCCGAGCGGCGCCAGGCCCGCGGCGATCGCACCGGAGGAGACCAGGACGACCTCCTTGACGGCCGCGCCCTCCTGCGCCGCGCCCTCCTGGGTTCCGCACGCCTTGGCCAGGACGTCCACGAGGGCGTCCACCCGGTCGGCGTCCAGGCCGCCGGCCGCCGTCGTCAGCGAACTCGACCCGACCTTGACCACGACCCGCCGGGCCTCCGCCACGTCCTGCCTCGCGCTCGCCACGTCCGTCCCTTTCCTCTCCCGGGTTCGCAATCTACGGCAGAGGAGCGGCCCGGTGCCGCCTGCATCCACCCAGCGGACGGACCCGAAGTACCGGCTTTACGGGACCAAGGACCCAAAGGGCGGGGCGGGAAATTCGCATAGCATGAGCCTTTGCCGCCTAAGCACTCAAACCGCATGCGGGCGGTCCATGCGGTCAAGAGGAGCCATTCGCTTGTGATATCTCACACGGGACGGTGCCGGAACGGCTTCCGTCACCCGGCCATCAGACCTCCTGTGCAGGGCAGTTGCACGGCCGTTCGAGCCAAAAGACCTCATCCTTTTGAATGGTAGGTTGCCCGCTGTGAAACGCACCATGGAGACCAGGACGGAGACCATCCATTTCGCGCTGCTGCTGCTGCAGGCCTGCGCGTTGATCGCCCAGATCGTGGGTGTGGCACTCCCCGGCACAGCGCTACTGGTCGGCGCCGCGGCGATCGGCTATGCCGCCGACCTCCGCCTGCACGCCGTCAAGGGCACCCCGCCGAAGATCTTCGGCCAGTTGCAGGCCGAAGCGGTCACGCGGCAGGCGCTGCGCGACCTGCTCCTCGTGATCGGGCTGCTGCGGCTGCACGACGGGCCGTCGACGACGTTCCTCCTGCTCTGCCTCGGCGGGCTCCTCGCAGTGCACGGCGCGCACGTCGCGATTCAGGCGGGCGCCGTCCTGGTCCAGAGGGGCCGGAGACTCCCGGTCATCACACGGAACATCGACACCTCCGCCCTCACCCTGCCGTCCGCTCCACCGTCCGCGATCACCCGCCGGCCCGGACTGCGGCTGCTGCTGATCGAGCTCACCGCCGTCGCGGGGCTGTCGGTCACGGCGGCCACCGGGGACACGGTGTGGGCCCTCGCGGGCATCGCCCTCTCCGCGGTCCTGGCGGCCGTGGCCCTGGCGGTGCTCGCCGCCGCCGTCCTGCGCGGGCGGCGAGCCCCGCAGCAGGAGGAGGTCATGGAGTGGTTCGATGCGTGGCTGCGGGACTACCGGCCCACGGTCGGCATGTACTTCTCCGGCGGCAGCAGCTCCGCGTACCAGGCGAACATGTGGCTGCCCGCGCTGGCCAAGCTCGACGGCCGGCCCGTGATCGTGCTGCGTGAGCGGGGCATGGTGTCGCGGATCGGCCCCACCGACCTCCCCATCGTGTGCCTGCCGAAGGTCGCCGACCTCATGCGGCTCGACGACTCCAGCCTCAAGGTGCTGCTCCACCCGGCCAACGCGCCCAAGACCTCCCAGGTGCTGCGCATCCCGTCGATCATGCACGCCTTCGTCAACCACGGCGAGAGCGACAAGCTGTCCAGCTGCAACCCCTACGCGAAGGCCTACGACGAGGTCTGGGTGGCGGGGCCCGCCGCCCGCGAGCGCTACGCCCTCGCCGCGGTCGGTGTGGCGGACGACGACATCGTGGAGGTCGGCCGCCCCCAGCTGGCCGGCGTCGAGCGCGCCTCCGGTCCGGTGCGGGCCGGGGAGCCGGTCACGGTCCTGTACGCGCCGACCTGGGAGGGGTGGACCGACGACCCGGGCAACACCTCGATCGTCCTGGCGGGCGAGAAGCTCGTCAGCACGCTGCTCGCCGACCCCGGGGTCCGGCTCCTCTACCGCCCGCACCCCCTGACCGGGTCCGTGGACCCGCGGGCCGGCGTCGCCAACCAGCGCATCATCGAGCTCATCCAGGAAGCCAACAAGTCGCGTCGGCAGGCCGACCCGTCGCCCGAGCAGCTCGCCCTCCTGGAGCGTGCCGAGCACGAGCTCGACCGGCTCACCGCCGCCTGGTCGCTGAGCAACGCGGACGACCTGGAGCGCATGGCCGACAAGGGCCTGGCCGGGGAGATCAGCGTCACCGAGGCCATGAGGCGCGCGACTGAGGAATGGGAGGCCGTCTACTGGACGGCTCGCCCCGCGACAGAGCACCAGGTGCTCACCGCCGAGCGGCCCGGCCTCTACTCCTGCTTCAACCACTCCGACGTCCTGATCACCGACGTGTCCAGCGTGATCTCCGAGTTCATGGTGAGCGGCAAGCCCTACGCGGTCACCAACACCACGGACCTGTCGGAGGACGGCTTCCGCGAGACCTTCCCGACCGTCCGCGCCGGCGTCGTGCTGACCCCGCAGGGCAAGGGCCTCGACAGCCTGCTGCAGGTGGCACGGGGCACCGCCGAGGACACGCTCACCGCGGCACGTGAGGAGCTGCGGGAGTATCTGCTGGGCCCGGCCGCGCCGACCTCCGCGGAACGCTTCCAGGAGGCCGTGCACGCCCTCGCGGCCCGCGTGGACGAGCGGCGCGCCAAGGCCGCCCGCGGCACCGCACAGGTGGTCCCGCGGCAGCGGGCCGGCGCCCTGTGACCGGGGCGCGCTGACCCACCGAGGAGGCCTCCGGCCGGAACGACCACGTTCCGCCGGGGGCCTCCTTCTTTGTGCCTTCTGCGCGCCTTCCGCGCCTTCTTCGTGCCTGGCAGCGGCGTCGCCGTCGAGGGGGGCGACGCCGCGCCAAGGGTGTCCTCCGCCACGGCCGCCACCCGGCCCCCCGGGGGACCCGCCTCAGCGGGCCGAGCGAGAACTTCCCAGGTCCGCGCGCCCCGCCGCTTCCCGGGCGGCTCCGCGACCCCGCCCCAGACGAATGGGTCGCGGGATACCATTCGACAACTTTTTGTTTACTCTCCATTCACCCGTGCAACCATTGGGCGTCGCCGGGTGTCGTACCTGCGGTGGATGCAAGAGCCGTCCTTGACGGGCGCGCCGCCACTCCCGCCGCCATCCCCACCGCAAATCCGTTCGACATCCCCGTCTCGCCTCGAAAGGTTCCTGGTCCATGGAAATACCGCCGCTCGCGGAAGTAAGGCGCCTCACGGAGAAGAAGCGAGACGCCTGGTGGACCGTGTTCCTGGTCGATCCGGTCGCCACCCCGCTGGTGCGCTGGACGGCCAGGTGGACCCGCGTCACGCCGAACCAGATCACCTGGGGCGCCCTCGTCCTCGGCCTCGGCGCAGCGGCGTGCTTCGCGATGGCCGACTGGAAGTGGCTGATCCTCGGCGCCGTGCTCTACCACGTCAGCTTCATCCTCGACTGCATGGACGGGAAGCTCGCGCGCCTGACCGGCAACGGCTCCGAGTTCGGCGCCTGGCTCGACTACATCTTCGACCGCATCCGCGTCGTCTGCTGTGCCGCGGCCCTGATGGGCGGGCAGTTCTACCGCACCGACAAGCCCGTCTACATGTGGCTCGCCCTCGCGGTGATCTTCCTGGACGCGCTGCGCTACCTCGACGCCCTGCAGATCTTCAAGGTGCGGGCCGGGATGCGCAAGAAGATCCAGAAGCGGCTGCAGCGGGTCGAGGCGGCCAAGCCGACCGCCTTCATGGAGGACCTGCTGCGCGAGCGGGCCGAGGACGACGAGACGCAGGCCGACGCGGACGCCCAGGCCGCGGCCGAGGTGCTCGACGCCGTCGGGCCCGGCCCGCGGAACGTGCCCGCGCAGTGGACCGGCCCCGACACCGCCACGGCGAACACGGCGGCCACAACGGACGGCTCCACCGACACGGCCGAGGCGACCGAGACGGCCGACGCGGCCGACGCGGACACCCCGTCGCCCGGGCAGGCCCAGAAGCGCGTCATCGACCTCCAGCAGACCTTCAAGAAGCGCTTCGGCCCCTACGAGAAGTTCCGCGACTTCCTGATCAAGCACCGTGTGCGGCCGCACCTGATCAGCGGCATCGAGTTCCAGATGGCGGTCTTCATCATCGCCCCGCTCACCGGTGCCATCGTCGGCGTCACGATCGGCGCGGCCGTGCTGCTGCTGACCTTCGAACTCGCCATCATCTACAAGCTGTTGCTCTCCACCCGCGACTTCGAGGGCGTCATGGCGCAGCTCGAGGCGGAGATCCGGGAGCAGGAAGGCGCCGAGGAGGCCGAAGAGGAGGGCGCGACCCCGCTCCAGGCGTCCGTGAGCTGAACCGCACGGCATGAGGACGAGGGCCGGTCCCCCCGCAGATCGCGGGGGGACCGGCCCTCGTCACATGTGGCCGCGGCTCAGGACTCGAAGGGGTCGAAGCCCTCGAACTGCTGCTGGACGTCGTCCCGCTCGGCGTCGCGGTCCTTGCGGCGCTGCGCGGCGGGACGGGGCGTGTCGAAGCGGTGGTCCTCGCCACGGCGTCCGAGCATCTCGGCGCCGGCCGCCACCGACGGCTCCCAGTCGAAGACCACGGCGTCGTCCTCGGCGCCGATGACGACCTCGTCGCCCTCGCGGGCGCCGGCCTTGACCAGTTCCTCCTCGACACCGAGGCGGGCGAGCCGGTCGGCGAGGTAGCCGACGGCCTCGTCGTTGGCGAAGTCGGTCTGGCGCACCCAGCGTTCGGGCTTCTCGCCGCGGACGCGGTAGAAGCCCTCCTCCGCGGTGACGGTGAAGCCGGAGTCGTCCACGGCCTTGGGCCGGATGACGATGCGGGTGGCCTCCTGGACCGGCTGGGCGGCCCGTGCCTCGGCCACGATGCCGCCGAGGGCGTAGGACAGCTCGTTGAGGCCCTTGTGGGCCACCGCGGACACCTCGAAGACCCGGTAGCCGCGCGCCTCCAGGTCGGGGCGGACCATGTCGGCGAGGTCCTGGCCGTCGGGGATGTCCACCTTGTTGAGGACGACGATGCGCGGACGGTCCTCGAGACCGCCGTACGCGCGCAGCTCCGCCTCGATGACGTCGAGGTCGCTCAGCGGGTCGCGATCGGACTCCAGGGTGGCGGTGTCCAGGACGTGCACCAGGACGCTGCAGCGCTCGACGTGCCGCAGGAACTCCAGGCCCAGGCCCCGCCCCTCGCTGGCGCCCGGGATGAGTCCGGGGACGTCGGCGACGGTGAAGACCGTCGAACCGGCCGTGACCACGCCCAGGTTGGGGACGAGCGTGGTGAAGGGGTAGTCCGCGATCTTCGGCTTGGCGGCCGAGAGCACGGAGATGAGCGAGGACTTGCCCGCGCTCGGGTAGCCGACCAGCGCCACGTCGGCGACCGTCTTCAGCTCCAGGACGAGGTCCCGGCTCTGGCCCGGCACACCCAGCAGCGCGAAGCCCGGCGCCTTGCGGCGCGCGGAGGCCAGCGCCGCGTTGCCGAGGCCACCGCGGCCGCCCTGGCCGGCGATGAAGGTGGTGCCGTGGCCGACGAGGTCCGCGAGCACGTTGCCGCGGCTGTCCATGACGACGGTGCCGTCCGGGACGGGCAGGACCAGGTCCGTGCCGTCCTTGCCCGAACGGTTGCCGCCCTCGCCGGGCTTGCCGTTGGTGGCCTTGCGGTGCGGGTGGTGGTGGTAGTCGATGAGCGTGGTGACCGACTGGTCGACGACCAGCATCACATCACCGCCACGGCCGCCGTTGCCGCCGTCCGGGCCGCCCAGCGGCTTGAACTTCTCCCGGTGCACGGAGGCGCAGCCATGGCCTCCGCTACCCGCGGCGACGTGCAGCTCGACGCGGTCCACGAAGGTGGTCATGCGGATGTTCCTCCAGATACGTACGGGATGTCTTGGGCTTCAACGCATCGAGGGCGGACCTGCTTCCCGTCCGGGAAACAGGATCCGCCCTCGGTGAAGTCGTATCGCGGCCGATCAGGCGACCGGGACGATGTTCACGACCTTGCGACCACGGCTGGTGCCGAACTCGACCGCACCGGCGGCGAGGGCGAACAGCGTGTCGTCCTTGCCACGGCCGACGCTCGCGCCGGGGTGGAAGTGGGTGCCGCGCTGGCGGACGATGATCTCACCGGCGTTCACGACCTGGCCGCCGAAGCGCTTGACGCCGAGCCGCTGGGCATTGGAGTCGCGACCGTTCCGGGTGGACGATGCGCCCTTCTTGTGTGCCATCTCTCTTCAGTCCCTTACTTCGCAGCGGCGGGGATGCCGGTGATCTTCAGCGCCGTGTACTGCTGGCGGTGACCCTGACGACGGCGGTAGCCGGTCTTGTTCTTGTACCGCAGGATGTCGATCTTCTGGCCCTTGTGGTGGTCCACGATCTCGGCCTGGACCTTGATCCCGGCCAGCACCCACGGGTCGCTGGTGACAGCGTCGCCGTCGACGACGAGCAGCGTAGAGAGCTCGACCGCGTCACCAACCTTGCCAGTGGAAATCTTGTCAACCTCGACGATGTCGCCGACGGCCACCTTGTGCTGGCGGCCGCCGCTGCGCACGATTGCGTACACGCGGAACTCACTCTCTCGCTCGGATCGTCACTCCTGACGCCAGCCGTCCCTGCGATGCGTGGGGGGCCTCTGCCGGCCGGGGCCGGTAGGAAGGTGCTCAGGAATGGGCGCCAAAACGCCGAAGGTCAAGGTTACGGGGCGTCCCCGACCGGGTCAAACCGGCGCCTGCCCGACCCCGGACGCACCGCGGGCCGTCCCCCGGTGGGGAACGGCCCGCGGACGGTGACCCCGGGTCAGGACGCCTCGGTGGGCGCCTCGGCCGTGGCCTTGGCGGCGGCCTTCTTCGCCGGCGCCTTCTTGGCCGCGGTCTTCTTGACAGCGGTCTTCTTGGCGGCCGTCTTCTTCGCGGCGGCCTTCTTCGCCGGCGCCTTCTTCGCGGCCGTCTTGCGTGCGGCCCGCTTCTTCGGCTCCGCCTCGGCGGTCTCCGTCCCCACCGTCGCCGCCTCGGCAGCCGGGGTCTGATCCGGCTGCGCCTCGGCACCGGGGACGACCACGACCGCGGCCTCCTCGCCGGAGGACGGCGCGCCGGCGGGCGCGGACACCCGGCGCGTGGCACGGCGGCGGACCGGCGCGGCCGGCTCCTGGACCTCCGCCACGGACTCCGGCTCCGGGGCCGGTGCCGGGACGGCCGTCTCCGCCGCGGAGACCACCACGGTGGCGGCCTCACCGGCGGGCGCGCTCGGCGCGGTGGCCTTGCGGGTCGCGCGGCGCCGGCCGCGGACCGGTGCCACGGGCTCCTCCGCCGGCTCGGCCGCGCCCACGGGGACGGGCGGCTCGACGGCGGTAGCCGTCGCGGCCTCCGCCGCCTGGGGCTCGGTGACCGGCGCGGCCACCGGGACGACGGTGACGATCTCGGCCGTGGCGTCCGGCGAGCTCACCGGAGCGGTGACCCGTCGCGAGGCCCGCCGCCGGGAACGCCGGCCGACCGCCGCCTCGGCCTCCGCCGGGCTGCTGTACCACTCCTCGTCCCCGCCGACCGCGGGCACCAGCTCGGCCTCGGTGACCGCGACCGGCTCCAGCTCGGGAGCCTCCTCCGCGGCCTCCTCGGCCTCGATGACGGCGGCGGTCTCCGCGACCGCGTGCTCCTCCGCCGCGCCGCCGCGACGCCGCTTGCGCTTGCCGCCGCCCCCGGCCGCCGTGGCCTGGTCCATGTGGACGATGACACCGCGGCCGTTGCAGTGCACGCAGGTCTCGGAGAAGGACTCCAGCAGGCCCTGGCCCACCCGCTTGCGGGTCATCTGCACCAGGCCCAGCGAGGTGACCTCGGCCACCTGGTGCTTGGTGCGGTCCCGGCCCAGGCATTCCAGCAGCCTGCGCATGACGAGGTCGCGGTTGGACTCCAGCACCATGTCGATGAAGTCGATCACGATGATGCCGCCCAGGTCGCGCAGCCGCAGCTGGCGCACGATCTCCTCGGCCGCCTCCAGGTTGTTCCTGGTGACCGTCTCCTCCAGGTTGCCGCCCTGGCCGGTGAACTTGCCGGTGTTGACGTCGATGACGACCATCGCCTCGGTCCGGTCGATCACCAGCGAACCGCCGCTCGGCAGCCAGACCTTGCGGTCCAGCGCCTTCAGCAGCTGCTCGTCGATCCGGTACGTGGCGAAGACGTCGACCTCGGAGGTCCAGCGGCTCAGCCGCTCCGCCAGGTCCGGCGCGACGTGCGAGACATAGCCGTGAATGGTCTCCCAGGCGGTGTCGCCGCTGACGATGACCTTGCCGAAGTCCTCGTTGAAGATGTCGCGGACCACCCGGACGGTCATGTCCGGCTCGCCGTAGAGCAGCGACGGGGCGTTGCCGGTCTTGGCCTTCTTCTGGATGTCCTCCCACTGCGACTGCAGCCGCTCGACGTCGCGGCGCAGCTCGTCCTCGCTCGCGCCCTCGGCGGCGGTGCGCACGATGACGCCCGCGTCCTCGGGAACGATCTTCTTGAGGATCTGCTTCAGCCGGGCGCGCTCGGTGTCGGGCAGCTTGCGGCTGATGCCGGTCATCGAGCCCTCGGGCACGTAGACCAGGTAGCGGCCGGGCAGCGAGACCTGGCTGGTCAGACGCGCACCCTTGTGGCCGATCGGGTCCTTGGTGACCTGGACGAGCACCGACTGGCCGGACTTGAGGGCCGCCTCGATGCGCCGCGGGCCGTTGCCCATGCCCAGCGCCTCGAAGTTGACCTCACCGGCGTACAGGACGGCGTTGCGGCCCTTGCCGATGTCGACGAACGCGGCCTCCATGGACGGCAGCACGTTCTGGACCTTGCCCAGGTAGACGTTGCCGACGTACGAGGTGGCCTGCTCCTTGTTGACGTAGTGCTCGACGAGGACGCCGTCCTCCAGCACACCGATCTGCGTCCGGTCGCCGTTCTCGCGGACGACCATCACCCGGTCGACCGCCTCACGGCGCGCCAGGAACTCGGCCTCGGTGATGATCGGCACCCGGCGGCGGCCCTGCTCGCGGCCCTCGCGGCGCCGCTGCTTCTTGGCCTCCAGACGGGTGGAGCCCTTGATGGACTGCACCTCGTCGACCGGCTCGGACGGCTTGCGCGGCTCACGGATCTTGACGACCGTGCGCTCCGGCGCGTCCTCGCCCAGGCTCTCCTCGGCCGGACCGTCACCCCCGCGGCGGCGACGGCGGCGACGGCGGCGGCTGGTGCTGCTGCTCTCGGCGTCCTGGTCCTCGTCGTCCTCGGACTCGTCCGAGGCATCCTCGTCCTCGGACTCCTCGTCCTCGCCGGCGGTCTCGTCGCCATCGGCGGCCTCACCGCGACGACGACGACGGCCACCGCGACGGCGCCGGCGGGAGATCCGCTCGCCGCCCTCGTCCTCGTGCTCGTCGGCCTCGTGCTCCTCGGCCTCCGCCTCTTCCTCGTGGGCGGCCTCGGGCTCCTCGCCGGCCCGCTCCGCGACGGCGGTCTGCGCGACCTCCACGGCCTCCGCGGGCTCGCCACGACGACGGCGGCGGCGGCGGCGTCCGCCGGCGTACTCCTCGGCCTCGGCCTCGGGCTCCTCCGGCTCCTCCTGCTCCGCGGGCTGCACGGCGGCCTGCGCCGCCTGCGCCGCGGTGGGGGCCTGGAACACCGGCGCCTGGAACACGGCCACGGGCGGGCGCACGACACGGCGCCGGCCACGCGCGGGAGCGGCCTCGGGCTCGGGCTCGGGCTCGGGCTCGGGCGCGATCTCGGGCTGGACCTCGGCGCCCTGTGCTTCCTGCACCTCGATGACGATCGTGTCGGCGGGGACGCCGAACGCCTCCGCGACGGCCGCGACCGCGGCGACACGGGCCTGGTCGACGGTGTCGCCGTAACCGCGGATCTCGTAGGCGTCCTCGACCTCGACGGCCCAGCCGGAACCGTCGGGGACGGCCTTGGCGGTGTAGGTGCGCTGCTCCGGGGCGGCGGTCGCGGCGGCCTCGCCGCCGCCCTCGCCCCCCGCCTCCTCACGCGGCGCGAGCGCGCCCGGCTTCAGACGGCGCGAGCCGTCGTCGGCGGCGAGGAAGGAGGCGGCCGGAGCCGTGCGCCGGCGCGAACGGGTGGCCCTGGACTTCTCGGCCTGGGGCTTCTCGGACTTCCCGCGCCTCGGACGCTCGGCGGGCTCCTCCTGGAGGGCCTTCGCCGGAGCGTCGGCGGCGGCCACGGCCACGGCCGCGTCCTCCGCCGGGGCGGGCTCGGGGCTGGTCACCTTGCGCGTGGCACGGCGCCGGCCACGGGCCGGGGCAGCCGCCTGCTCGGCCTGCTCCGCCACGGGGGCGGCCTCGGCGTGCAGCGGCAGATCGGACTGGAGCTCCTTGGCCTGCGTGTCGGCGGCGGCCGCGGGGCCACCCGTCTCCTCGGCGGCCGGGGCGGGCTCGGGGCTGGTCACCTTGCGCGTGGCACGGCGCCGGCCACGGGCCGGGGCAGCCGCCTGCTCGCCCTGCTCCGCCACGGGCGTGTCGGTGGCAGGCGTCTCGGCGGCAGCCGTCTCCGCGGCGGGGGCCTCGGGGGCGGGGGCCTCGGGGGCGGTCGCCGGGGCGGCGGTCTTCCGCGTCGCCCGACGGCGGGCCGGGGCGGGGGCGGCTGGACGCTGATGGTGGCGTACGAGAACGCGGCGGAGCCGCTGCGGCACCTGGCGATGTGGGACGGGTTCGACACGCTCGCGCCGAACGGGGAGCAGCGCATCGGGTCCACCGCGATGGCGCTGCCCGAACGCGCGCGCGGGGTCGTCGGCCTGGTCGCCTACGACGGGGACCGGGGGAGCCGGGGCGATTCGCTCACCGTTTCGACCGGACGCGGTCCGGCCGTCGCGCTCGGCGACGCGGCCAACCCACGTGACGACGTACTGAATTCAACGATCAGCGAACCGGGGGCACGCATTTCGGGGCGCACACCGGCGTACTCGAACACCCTCGGATACGACTCGGATGTTCTCGAACTGGGCGATGAAATCCGGCGTGGCGGTGACCAGTTGGCCTTCCGGATCGTTTCGCAGCGGGACGCGGCTTGGGTCGGGGCGCTCTTCGTCGCCGTCGACGCCAAGCCGTGACGCGCGCCGCCCGGCGCCGCCCCTGCGCACGG